>JAYWEP010000141.1:0-32149 GCA_043779205.1 Chthoniobacter sp.
CACTCAGCGAGCGCTGAGAGAAAGCAGCTTGGGCTTCAGCCCAAAGTGGCCCGGTTCGTTTGGGCTGAAGCCCAGGCTCCTTTTCGCGCCACCGAGCGCGCCACTGTAGGGGACGCTGACAGCTTCCCCTACAGCGGGCACGCTCGCAGCGCGGACGGCCGCGCGGACGGCCGCGCGAAAAAGCCCGCCGGTTTGCGACCGGCGGGCTTTTCGGATTTTTGCTGGTTGCCGGGCGCGCTTTAGAAGCTCAGGCGCACGCCGCCGCTCACGTTGTTCGAGCTGTAGTTCGTGCGGCCGATCTCGCCGTCATAATAGACGTAGGTCGAGGTCCGCTCGTTCCAGAGCACCGCCACGCCGGCTCCCACGAGCAGGCTGTCGTCCCCGATTTCGGGACCATGCACGGTGAAGGTGTTGCCCGCACCGTTGGTGAAGCGCGAGTCGAGCGCATAGCTGCTGTCGCCGAACTCATGCTGCCAGGCGGCCCGCACTTCGGGCCGGATGATCACCCCGCTCGCCAGGGGGTGGATGTCGTAGCTCATCTTCACGCCCAGCGCCGTGCGCAGGCTCTCGGCGCTGTGGTTGGCGATATTCAGCGGGGCCAGCGACCCATGCTCGCGGAAGCCGTCCAGACTCACGTTGGTGTACTGCACGCTCGCCACCGGTCCGATGCTCAGCCCGCCCTCCGTCCTCCAGTCGTAGCCGGTCGCAAAGAGCGCGTTGAACTCGCCGCCCTTGGTGCTCCCGCTGGCCGTGCCTTGGAGCGCGCCGCGCCGCGTGTCGTAGCTGTTGTAGCCGCCGTTGACCGCGGCATCCACGTAGAAGCCCGTGCCGGTGAAGTAAGTCGCGTAGAGCCCCAGCTTCGCCCCGTCCACGGTCACGCGGCCATTGTTCGTCAGGTCCGCACCCGTGCGGGCGTAGCCGGTATTGATGCCGATGACAAAGTTCGGCGTGACCTTGTAATCCACGCCGATGGTGAAGCCGCCGGTCGTCAGATCGTAGCCCTGCGCGTTGGCGGTGTTGCCGATGTTCGTGAACTCACCCACCCCGGTGATGAACACTCCCAGGCGGTTGCTCTCCTCGGGCGCGCGCAGTTCCTTGCCGCCTTTGCCCTCGGGGCCGCGGGCTCCGTAGCTGGTCCCGCCGCTGTTGTAGCTGGCATCGCCGGGATAGCTCTGGGTGCCGCCGCTCATGCCATAGCCGCTCGCGCTGAACCCAGCCGTGCCCGCCTGGAGGTCGCCCATGCGCCGCTCCAGGTTCGCGCTTTGCACATTGGCCAGCGACATCCCGATGTTAAAGACCGACACCAGTTCCTCCGGCGCCAGCTTGTCGAGGTCGCCGCGCAGTTTGCCGATCTGCTCCGTGCTGAGGAAGTCGAGGAGCTTGTTCGCCCGGTTGGTGTTCTCCGCCTTGTCGAGTTGCCGCGCCACGGCGTTCTGGTTCTCCGTCAGCCCGCCGATGCCGTTGGCAAACGAGCCCAGCTTGCCCTTGAGCTGCACCGAGTTCGGCTGATAGACCACCTTGGCCTGGACCAGCGTTCCACCGGAGAAGCCGGCCACGACCTCATTGCTGAACTTGCCGTTCACCCCGCCGCCCGCCGTCAGGAAGGTCACCGTCTCGTTGCGCTTGATCCGCACACTGCCCGTATTCAGGATGCGCACCGTGCCGTTGAGGTTCGCCGCGCCGCCCACTGCCAGCACGTCGAACTGGCCGGCATTCTTGCCCGCCACCTCGATGAGCAGCGTGCCCGCCGCCGTCTGGGTGTAGTTGCCATTCACGGTCAAAGTGCCGGGCGAGTGACCGGGGCTCACGAGTCCGCCGTTAATGACGTTGCCGCCGACGATGCCGCTGCCGCTGAGTGTGCCGAGGAGATTCACGAAGGTGTTCCTACTCCCGATGAACCCATCGACCTGCAGGGTGCCCCCATTGATCGTGGTGTTACCCACATACGGGTTATTGCCCGTCAGGATCAGCGTGCCGGTGCTGTTCTTCACGAGTTGGCCACCCTTGGCATTGTCAAAGATCGACCCGGTGAAGAGGCCCGAGTTGACGGTGAAGATCGATGCGCCGCCAATGTTCGCGCCATTGAGGTCGTCGAGTTGCACCGTTCCCGCACCAGTCAGCGCGTTGATCGTCTGGTTGATGCCGGAGAGATCCAGCGCGCCGTTGACCAGCACGCTGGCCGTCGTCGCGATCTGATTCGCCGTCGCGCCGAAGCCGCCGAAATTGGGCGCGGTGCTGTCAAGGCGCACCGTCGCACCGGAATTGATCTGCAGATTGCCGGGGATGGCGGTGGCAAAGTTGGTCTTGCCGAGGAGGACCAGCGTGCCCAACCCACTGCCGTTGACGATCGTCAGACCGGTGTAGGTGTTGCTCGCGTCGAGCTGGCCGGCGGTCAGGACTCCACCGAGGCCGCCGATTCCCGCACTGCCGAGATAGGTGAAGGTGTTGCCCGCAAAGGTCAGCCCGCCGGTGCCAACGATGGCTCCCGAGAAATCGAGGAAGCCGCTGTTCGTCGTCATCGTGATCGGGCCGTTCAGCGTCGTCGTATTGGTAAAGGTCAGGCCGTCCGAGACAAACCCGCCAGCGATGCTATTGACCTGCGGAATACCGACGGCACCATTGGGCACACCGGCGGGAGGTGCGGGCGGCAGCGGCGTGCCCGCGGGATTGGGAATGTGGGAAACCCCGAAGCTCCCGTTGATCGTCACCAGAACGCCGATGGCATGGTTGTCGTTGCCGCCAGCCGCCGAGGACGTGCCGATGCCGCCGCCATTGATCGTCAGCGGGCCCGTGCCGATCGGGCCGGTGACGGGTACTCCGCCGCCCACCGCGGCGTTGTTGGCATTGATATTGAGCGTGCCGCTGTTGATGCGCGTCCCGCCGGAATAGGTATTGCCGGTGTTGGAAAGGGTCGTCGCGCCGGTGTTGGGGACCAAGGGCAGGGAGAAATTGTCGTTCTGATTGACCGTGCCCGCGCCGGTGATCAGGCCGCTGATCGTCTGCGCTTTGGGCGAGGTGGCGATGAGCGTGCCCGTGCCGTTGAGCACGACCGCATTGCCAAAGGTCTCATTCGCCTGCAAGTCCACGAAGAGCGTGGCCCCGGTGCTCACCGTCACCAGATTGGCGACCGCACCCGCGGTGGCGAAGTTATTCACCACGAGCTGCGAGGCATTGCCCACGGAGAGGCTGCCCGCGAGCACATTGACTGGGCCGGCAAAGGTGTTGGTCCTGGTCAGGAAGGTCCGGCCGGGGCCGTTCTGGTTAAAGGTACTCGAGCCGCTGAGCACGCCGGAAAGCGTCTGAAAGCCCAGACCCGCCGCCGTCGGCGTGCTATTCACGATGCTGCCGGCGGTGAGCACGATGTTATTGGCCAGTGCCTGTCCACCGAACAGATCGACCCGCAAGGTGCCCGCGGCACCGACGTTGATGTTCCCCGTGCCCGCCGAGGCGACTGTGCTGCCCGAGCCGCCGCCCGAGTTCACATCGCCAATCGCCAGCGTTCCGTTGGGGACCGTCGTGGTGCCGGTGTAGGTATTGGCCCCGGTGAGCGTCCACACGCCTGTCCCCTGCTTGGTGACTGTTCCACCCGCTCCGCTGATGATGCCTTGGAAGGAAGTATTCGTCGCATTGCCCGTAGTCAGCGCCCCGGCAGCTCCCAGGAAAATCTGGCTGAGGGCTTGCTGGGCTGCGGTTCCGGTGCTCGCGATGGAACCCACGGTCTCGGTATTGCCATTCAGATCGAGGCGACCATCGGAGCCGATGACGACGACTTGGGCGTTATTGAGTTGCTCACCCAAACCAATAAGACGCACGATCGCGGTGCCTTGCACGCCGGTTCCGTCGCCGATGGTCAGCGTCCCGGTTCCCAAAAGCGTGGTCCCAACCCCGTTGAGCGTCACGAGCCCGTTGTTGACGTTGGTCGGACCGGCGTAGTTGTTACTCGTCCCGCTGGTGATCGCCACGATGCCCACGCCGTCGTTGAGTCCGCTGCCATTGATGACCACACTGCCCAACGTCGCCACGGAATCAATGGTCGAGGTGATCGCGATCGTCTTCGCCCCGTTGAGGGTCAGGACATTGCCGCCGGTGATGATCGGGTTGTTGAAAGTGAGGTTCGCCGTGTTGGCCGCAAAGGTGTTGGCGCCGCTGAAGTTGAGCGGGATGTTCACGATCTGGTTGTTCGCCGAATTGTTGACCACGCCGCCACTCGCCAGATTGATGAGATTGCCGCCCAGGGTGAAGGCTCCCGCGCCTCCATCAAAGCCGATGCCGTTCATGATCGTGCCGGCGGCGTTGTCGTTGGTGTTCGCGAGCTTGAAGGCTGTGGTGAAATTGAGCGGCGTCGCAAACGACGGCAGCGTGCCGAAGTCCCAGTTGGTGGCGTTGGTCCAGACGGTCGTGCCCACGCCCGCATTGCCGGTCCAATTCTGGCCGGCCTGCGCGCCCGGCGGCAGGGCGCTGGCGAGGAGCAGGGCGGCGATGGAACCGAGGAGGGGCGTGATGGCTTTGCAGGTGTTTTTCATGGTGAGGTTTCGGGTGGTTGGGAGGACGCGTTTGAGGTGTGTTTGGCGGAGATTTGCTGGGGCGGATGCTCTGCTAATGGGCGCGCGTCCTGTCAATCCAAAGACGCGAGTGGGTGCTTTTTCGGCTCCATTGGCGGCGGAGATTTTCAGGTTGGGCTTTCTCCGTCAACGGGATTTTTTAATTTTTCGCACCGCCCGCCAATCCTGTATGCAAGCGGCTCCGCGGGCGACAGCGGCGCGGCTGGGGCGGGTGGGTCCGAAAAATGATTGAACGGGGAAAAGGTGGGACGGCCCTCAAGGAGCGCCGATGCGCCGGCCTTCCGCGGGCGTCTAAAAAGTCGCGGCGGAAGTTTCCTGCCCCTGCTCCTGCTCGCGATCCTCCGGCAGTGGGAAAAGGGGTCAAGAGCAGGAGCAGGAGCAGGATGACTTTTTAGACCAACTCTCACAATTAAACGGACTGTTTTGGGAGTAACGGAATGACGAAATTCTGCCAAATGACGGAATAGAGATGGTTATTCCGTCATTTGGCCAAATTCCGTCATTCCGTCGTCTCTGCCTTCAGTCCGATTATTTGTGAGAGATGGTATTAGACGTCATCCTGGAGGGTGTACCGAAATTCCAAACCGACAGCTTTTTGACCGCGGATGACACGGATTTTCAGAAAACCAAATCCGTGTCATCCGTGTCATCCGCGGTTAAAAAAATCATCGCCCAGCGAGTTTCGGTAGATGCTCTCAGAAAATGCCACGCGCCCGGCGATGACGCTCGACAGCCGGGCGTTTCCACTTTACCCACGACGCCTCACCCACCACCCGCCATGCACCCGCTCGCCCGCCTCCTCCTCCCCGCCACGGCCCTCTTCGCCTGCGCCACGCCGCTTTTCGCCGCCGAGGCGGTGGAGCTGAAGCAGCGCTGGATCGCGGGGAAGCAATACTTTCAAACGATGCAATCCGCGCAGGGGACCTCGATCGACATGGGCGCGCAGAAGGTGGAGCAAAAGACCACGACGACGATGGAGATGAGCCTGGCGGTGCGCGCGCACGAGGACGGGGCGCGCAAGCGGGTGACGATCAAATACGAGCGCGTGGCCATGAACATGGAGATGAACGGGCAGAAGATGGGCTTTGACTCGGCCAAGCCGGGCGAAGGCACGGACCCGCTCGGGCTGGCGAAGACGCTGGGAGCCACCGTGGGCAAGGAGCTGACGGTGCTGCTGACGGCGACGGACGACATCAGCGAGGTGGAGAACTACGACGAGTTTGTGAAAGCCTTTCCCGCTTCGCCGATCCCGGGGATGGACATGTCGAAGATGTTCACCAAGGACTCGATGGCGCAGATGATGAAACAGGGGGCGCTCCAGGCGATGCCGGGCAAGCCGGTGCAGCCGGGGGATTCGTGGCCTTACACGACCTCGGTGGAGCTGCCGCAGATGGGCCGGGTGGCGGTGAAAGGCACCTATACTTTCAAAGGGATGAAGGAGCACGGCGGGGTGCCGTGCGCGGAGATCGCGACGGCGGGGGAGATCACGCTCGACATGGCCCAGGCCGACGCCAGCTCGCCGACGGGCGCGGCGCTCGCGCAGCTCGGCATGAAAGTGGAGGGCGGCACGCTGAAAGGCACGGTCTGGTTTGACCCGAAGCTCGGTTTTGCGCGCGAGGCCCAGCTCACCCAGGAGATGAACATGACGATGAAAAACCCGGCCAATCCCACGGCCACGCTGAAGGTGCCGATCAAGCAGGAAATCACCACGACGCTGACCAAGGTCGGGGATGTGAAGTAACCGGCGATGGCTGTGCTTATGCGGCTCGCGTCCCATCTCCAAAGTTTGTGCCGAACACCATTCCGTAATTTGGAAAAATTCCGTCATTCCGTCCGGCCTTTCCCGGAACGGAGAAAACGGAATTACGGAATTTGACCAAATGACGGAATTGGGAACTCCATGAACATGCCACTGTCGAGGGCGGCGGGGCTCGTCCTTTTCTCCCTCATCGCCGACGCGCTCTCGGCGGATTTTCCCACGCCAGTCAATACGCAGGCCGGCGAGCCGATGCCCGCGGCGGAGGCGCTGGCGACGATCAAGGCGCCGCCCGGTTTCCACGTCTCGCTCTTCGCCAGCGAGCCGGAGGTGCAGCAGCCCATCGCCATGGCCACGGATGCGCGCGGGCGGCTGTGGGTGGCGGAAAATTACACGTATGGCGAGGCCAAGGTGGGCTTCGATCTGACGCAGCGCGACCGGATCATCATCCTCGAAGACACCAAGCACGACGGCCACGCGGACAAGCGCACGGTCTTCTACGATCAAGCGCAGAGGCTCACGAGCGTCGAGGTGGGCTTTGGCGGCGTGTGGGCGCTGTGCGCGCCGCAGCTCCTTTTTTTCCCGGACAAAAACGGCGACGACATCCCCGACGGAAAACCCGTCGTGGTGCTCGACGGCTTCGACTTCGGCCCGGTGCGGCACAACATCGTGAACGGTCTGCGCTGGGGGCCGGACGGCTGGCTCTATGGGCGGCACGGCATCCAGGCGACCTCGCATGTAGGCGCACCGGGCACGCCGGAGGCAAAGCGCACGGCGATGAACTGCGCCATCTGGCGCTATCATCCCGTGCGAAAAATTTTCGAGGTCGTGGCCAGCGGGACGACGAATCCGTGGGGCATGGATTGGGACCAATATGGCGAGGCGTTTTTCGTCAACACGGTGATCGGGCATTTGTGGCACCTCATCCCCGGCGCGCATTACCAGCGCATGTACGGCGAGGATCTCACGCCGCACACCGGCGGGCTCATCGAGCAGCACGCGGATCATTACCACTGGGACGGCACCGGCAAATGGACCGCGTCCCGCGACGCGAAAAACAACGCGGATACCTTTGGCGGCGGGCATTCGCACGAGGGCTGCCTCATCTACCAGGGTGGCGCGTGGCCGGAGGAGTTTTGGGGCAAACTTTTCACGATCAATTTCTATGGCCGCCGCGTGAACATGGAAAACCTCGAGCGCAGCGGCAGCGGCTCCGTGGCGAAACACGGCGCGGATTTTCTGACGGTCGGCGACCCGTGGTTTCGCGGCGTGGATCTGCTGGCGGCGGCGGATGGCGGCGTCTTCATGTCCGACTGGAGCGACACCGGCGAGTGCCACGAAAACGACGGCGTCCACCGGACCAGCGGGCGCATTTACAAAATCAGCGCCGGCAAACCCATTGACGTGGACGGGCTCGACTTGGCGAAGCTTGCCAATGAATCGCTCGTCGGTTTCCAACGCTCCACCAATGAGTGGGTCGTCCGGCAGTCGCGCCGTCTGCTGCAGGAGCGCGCTGCCGCAGGCGGAAGGATGAAAGACGCGCAGACTGCGCTCGCCGCGATGTTCGCCAAAGAAACCGAAGTGGCGCATCAGCTCCGCGCGCTGTGGGCGCTCCACGCCATCGGCGGCGCGAATGATTCGCTGCTGCGCAAAGCCCTCGCCAACGCCGACGAGCACATCCGCATCTGGGCCATCCGCTTTCTCACCGAAGACCCCCGCGCGCTGAAAACCGTGCCCGCCGAATTTCTCCGCCTCGCGGAAAAAGACCCCTCGCCCGCCGTGCGCCTCGCCCTCGCCTCCGCGCTCCAGCACTTCCCCGCGGAAGCCCGCGCCGACCTCGCACGCCCGCTCCTCCAGCACGCCGAAGACGCCGCCGATCACAACCTCCCGCTGATGCTCTGGTACGGCCTCATCCCGCTCGGCGACAGCGATCCCGGCCTGCTCGCCACGCTCGGCGGCAAGGCGAAAATCCCCGGCACCGTCCGCTGCATCGCGCAGCGGCTCGCCGAGTCGATGGACCGCGAACCGCTGGCCGTGGATGTCCTCCTCGGCGGCGCGCTCGCGGCCAGCGCGGAGATGCAGGCCGCCGTCGTCGAGGGGCTCAGCGACGGTTTGAAAAAGGCCGCGTCCGCGCCGATGCCCATCGCCTGGGAGCAGATCACCGCCAAGCTCGCCGACACCCCCGACGCGAAGCTCCACGCGCAGATCATCGAACTCGACAAGCTCTTCACCGCCGGCCAGCTCATCGCCGACGCCCGCCGCACCGTCCTCGACCCGAAGATGCTCCCCGACGAACGCCGCACCGCGCTCGAACAGCTCATGGCGGCCAAAGCCCCCGCGCTCCGCGAAATCTGCGCGCAGCTTTTCCCCGACCTCGTCATGCGCTTCCCCGCCGCGCTCGTCCTCACCAGCCTCGACGACCCGCGCGACACGCCCGCGCTTTTCGCGCAGGCCCAAGCCTTCGCCGAGCCCGAGCGCGGCCTGCTTTTCTCCGCGCTCGCCGCCCGCCCGCACCACGCCGCCGCGCTCCTCGACGCCATCGCCGCGAAGAAGCTCCCCCGCTCCACGCTCACTCCGCCGGTCACGGAAAAAATCCGCGCCCTCGGCGACGAAGCCCTCGGCAAAAAGCTCGACGCCCTCCCCTCCCCGCCGCCCGAGCCGGCCAAAAAGCGCCCCGCCAAACCCGCGCGCTAAAGCGTACAGGAGCGGCGCGCTTCCAGCCGCCGATGCATCCAACCGCGCAGCGCAAACTTCCTCCGGCGTCGCTCGCGGTTAAAAGTGGCGCTTCGCGCTGGGTCATTCGGCGGCTGGGAAGCGCGCCGCTCCTTTATTCGATCCGCGGGCGCACCCGCGGCGGGCGCAGCGCGGTCCGGCCCCCCGCGCGGCGGCGGAGCGGGTCAAAGATTTCGTCGAGCCCATCGACCTTCATCTGGTGGACCATGCGCAGCAGCTCGCCGAGCCGGCCCTGCGGGAAGCAATCCTTCCGCGCGAACCACGCGAGATACTCCACCGGCAGATCGTAGAGCGGCACGCCGCGCGGCGGAAAATGCGCGGGGCCGAACTTGCCAAACGGCATCCGCACCGCCGCGATGTCCGCGAGGTCCGCAGCCATGAAATCGCGCAGCCGCTCCTCGTCCATCGCGCGCTATTTCGCCGCCGGCGCGCGCAGCTTGAGATTGCGAAAGGAAACCTCGTCGCCGTGATCCTGGAGCAGGATCGGCGATTTCGTCTTCCCGCCAAAATTCGCGACGCTTTTGAATTTGCTCTTCGCGATGCGCGCCTTGAGGTCGTCGCTGCCGCAATCAAACTCCACCACCTTCACGCCGTTCAGCCAGTGCTCAACGTGATCGCCCTGCACCACGAGGCGGCTCCCGTTCCATTCGCCAACCGGCTTCACCCTGCGGTCGTCCGACGGCTCGATGAGGTCATAAAGACTCGCGGTCACATGCAGCTTGCCGCCGCGAATGCCGTCGGGATGTTTCTCGTCATCGACGAGCTGATATTCAAAGCCCACGCCTTTCTTCGCATCGGGCAGGTTGTATTTCAGCCCGCTGTTGGCCACCTCGCCGATCTTCCATTCCCACGTCAGCTCGAAGTCCTCGAAATTCTCCGCCGTCACGATGTCGCCGCCGCCCGCGCCTTTGCCGTGAAAGAGCACGCCGTCCCGCACGACCCAGCCCGTGACCGGCGCGCCCGCTTTGCCGACGGGCTGCCAGCCATTGAGCGTCCGGCCGTCGAAGAGCAGCTTCCAGCCGGCGCTCTTTTCGGCGTCGCTCAGCGCATTGAAATCGGCGGCAAAAGCCGCGGCTGTGAGGAGCGAGAGCGCGGTGGCGATGGGGAGAAAAATACGGCGCAACATGGTTCGCGATTGTCGGGAAACTCCGCGCCACCGCCAGCGAAATATCCCCGTCATCCTGCTCGGTGTTTCTTCGGGGCGAAGGCGGCGGGCCAGGCGCGCACGCGCCCGGGGGATTTTGCTGTTTGCAAGCACGGCGGCGGTCGTAACATGCCCGCCTATGAATCTCGAAAAAGTCGCCGTCGTCGGGGCCAGCGGGTACTCGGGCGAAGAGCTGGTCCGCCTGCTCGGGCGGCATCCGGGCGTGGAGCTGGTGGCGCTCACCTCGCGGCAGCTCGCGGGGCAGACGGTGGAGACGGTGTTTCCGAAATTCGCGGGGCTGCGGTATGCGAAGCTCGCGTTCATCGGGAGCGATGTGGCAAAGATCGTGGCCTCGGGCGCGCGGTTCGTTTTTCTCGCGCTGCCGCATGGGGTGGCGGCGGAGTTTGCGCAGCCGCTGGTCGCGGCGGGACTGCGGGTGATTGATTTGAGCGCGGATTTTCGGATCAAAGACCCGGCGGTGTACGAGGAATTCTACGGCACCCCGCCGCACGCGCCCGAGCTGGCGGCGATCAGCGTCTATGGGCTGCCGGAGATTCATCGCGAGCAGATTCGCGGGGCGCAGCTCATCGCCTCGCCGGGGTGCTACCCGACGAGCGTGATCGTGCCGTTGCATCCGCTGCTGAAGCGGCGGCTGCTCAAGCCCGCGAGCATCGTCATCAACAGCCTCAGCGGCGTGAGCGGCGCGGGCCGGAGCGCGAAGACCGAGCTGCTCTACGTGGAGTGCAACGAAAGCGTGCGCGCCTACAGCGTGCCGAAGCACCGGCATCTCGCGGAGATCGAGCAGGAGCTGAGCAGGGCCTACGGCGACCCGGTGACGGTCACTTTCCTCCCGCATCTCATCCCGGTGAGCCGCGGGATTTTCACCACGATCACCGCCGCGCCCGCCGACGACGTGAGCCCGGCGGAGATCTTCGCCGCGCTGGCGGAGGCCTATGCGGCGGAGCCGTTCGTCCGGCTGCTCGGCGAAAATGGGACGCCGGATACGAAGAATGTGACGCAGACGAATTTCATCGATGTGGCGTGGCGGCATGATCCGCGCACGGGGCGGATTATTTTGCTGAGCGCGGAGGACAATCTGGTGAAGGGCGCGTCCGGCCAGGCGGTGCAGTCGCTCAATGTGATGTGCGGCTGGCCGGAGACGACGGCGCTGCTTTAGCGCCCGCAAATCTTCCTCATCCCCGCGCACAGAATTGGCTTTGCTCTGCCCTCGTTTTCTCTCGCCGAACTTCCACCGGAAACCAGTCAGCCAATGTCTTACACCGAAATCCCCGGCGGCGTGACCGCCGCGCAAGGCTTCCTCGCCGGGAGCGCGTATTGCGGCATCAAGGCCAGCAATGCCGACCGCCCGGACATCGCGCTGATTCACTCGCCGCAGGAGACCGTGGCGGCGGCGACTTTCACGACGAACAAGGTGAAGGCCGCGCCGGTGCGCGTCTCGCTCGCGCATCTGCGCACGGGCGATGTGCGGGCGATCATCGCGAACGCAGGCAACGCCAACGCCTGCACCGGACTGGCCGGCATCGAGACGGCCAAGCGCATGGCCGAGGCGGTCGCGAATGCGCTCGGGCTCAAGGCGCGGCAGGTGATGGTCTGCTCGACCGGGCGCATCGGCGTGCCGCTGCCGATCGAGAAAATGGAGGCGACCATCGCGACGCTGCCCAGCGCTTTGACGAGGGACGGGAGCCGGTGCGCGGCGGAGGCGATCATGACGAGCGACACCTTCGCGAAGGAAATCGCCGTCGAGTTTGTGATCGACGGCAAGGCGGTGCGCATCGGCGGCATCGCCAAGGGCGCGGGGATGATCGACCCGAATATGGCGACGATGCTCAGCTTCCTCACCACCGACGCGATGATCGACAAAAAGCAGCTCCAGTGCGCGCTGAGTGTTTCCGTGGAGCAGTCGTTCAATCGCATCACCATCGACGGCGACATGAGTACGAACGACACCGTCATCATGCTCGCCAACGGCACTGCCGGGAACAAGCCGCTGCGCCACGGCACCACGGCCTTCACGGTTTTCCAGCGCGCGCTCGATCATGTGACGAAGAACCTCGCGCGGATGATCGTCGAGGACGGCGAGGGCGTGACGAAATTTGTGGAAGTCCACGTCAACGCCGCCGCCACGCTCAGCGATGCGCGCAAGGCCGCGGAGGCTGTCGCGAATTCCACGCTGACGAAATGCGCGTGGTTCGGCGGCGATCCGAATTGGGGCCGCATCATGGACGCGCTCGGCTACTCCGGCGCGAAGCTCCGCGAGGAAGTCATCGACATTTTCTACGACGGGATCATCGCCGTGCAGGGCGGCATGCCGAGCAAGACGCCCTTCGCGAAGCTCCAGGAAGTCGTCGCGCAGAAACGCTTCACCATCACCATCGACCTCCGCCTCGGCAAAGCCGACTACACCGTTTACACCACCGACCTCAGCACCGATTACGTGAAGCTGAACATGGGCGAGTAGCCCTGCATTTCCCCAATGGCCAAACCACCCACCGACCGCGCCGAATCCCTGATCGAGGCGCTGCCCTTCATCCAGAAATTCCGGGGCGAACTTTTCGTCATCAAGTACGGCGGCAGCGCCATGGAGGACGAGCAGGTCATCGAGCGGTTTTTGCGCGATGTCGTCTTTCTCGAAGCCGTGGGCATCAATCCCGTGCTCATCCACGGCGGCGGCAAGGCGATCACCCAGCGCATGCGCGACGCGGGGCAAAAGGCGCGGTTCGTCAATGGCCTGCGCGTGACCGATGAGCAGGCCATCCGCATCGTCGAGGAAGTGCTCGATACGATCATCAATCCCGGCATCGTCACGCAGCTCAATGCGCTCGGCGGGCGGGCGGTGGGCATCCCCGGCAAGCGCGTGCTCGTGGGGAAAAAACTGCCGCCGCAGACCGAGGGCAAAGCGACGGCGGTCGAGATGGGTTTCGTCGGCGAAGTCGTGGAGGTGCAGCTCGATGAAATCCTTGCCGCCATCGGCCGCGAGCATGTCCCCATCATCTCGCCGCTGGCCCGCGACCCCGACGGCGTGGTGCTCAATATCAACGCCGACATCGCCGCCGGCAGCATCGCTGGCCGGCTCCAGGCGGCCAAGATGATCTACCTCTCGGACGTGCCCGGAATCATGCGCGACCCGATGGACAAGCAATCGCTCATCCCGTCGGTCAACGCGGAAAAAATCGAGCAGCTCATCGAGGACGAGATCATCGTCGGCGGGATGATCCCGAAGGTTGAGAGCGCGGTCTATGCGCTCTCGCAGGGTGTGAAAAAAGTCCACTTCATCGACGGGCGCACGCCGCACTCGCTGCTCGTGGAGATTTTCACGAACACCGGCATCGGCACCGAAATCGTGCCGTAGGTGGACGGGGCGCTGCACATCGATCTGGATGGCGCGTGGCCGCGCGAGGCGGTCGCGGGCGCGTACCTCGATGCGCGCGCGTGGGGGCCGCGGCTGCGCTACAGCGCGCGGGTGCGCGAGGTGGAGGCGTTCGCCGCGGAGGTGCTCGGGCGGGGAAACGTGTTCACGCTTTTCGGGTCCGGCGACTTTCACCACCTCAGCGCGCTGTGGCTGCGGCGCATCGCCGAGCCCGTCACCGTCATCTCCTTCGACAACCACCCCGACTGGGACCTGCGCCCGCCGCGCTGGGGCTGCGGCACCTGGATCAACCGCGCGCTCGCGCTCCCGCACGTCGAGTCCGTGGCCATCTGGGGCTGCGGCAATTTCGAGCTCGACTGGCCCGGCCATCTCTTCGTCAACCGCCGCGCCCTCGCCACCGCGCGCCTGCGCGTGTGGCCGTGGACGGAGCGCCTCGCGCCCTCGGGCCGGCGGCGCTTTCCCGGCATCACGCCCGGCGACTGGCGCGCGCAGTTCCAGGCCTTCGCCGCGCAGCTCGCGGGGCGGCGGCTTTACGTCACCGTCGATCTCGACTGCCTCACCGCCGCCGAGTCCGCCACGAATTGGGAGCACGGCCTCTTCACCGCCGCCGACGTGGCCTGGGCGCTCGGCGAACTGCGCGGGCGGTGTGAAATCGTCGGCGGCGATTTGTGCGGCGCGCATTCCCCGGCGCAGTACGCGCGCTGGCGGCAGCGGCTGCTCGCGCAGTGGGATCATCCGCCGATCGCCGCGCCCTCGCCCGCCGAGGCGGCGGCGCGAAATGCGCGGGCGCTGGGCGTGATCTGGCCGGTGCTGGCGGGGGTGGGATAAGGGATGAGTGATGAACCTGAACCCTCCATTCATCACTCATCCCTCATACCTTTCCTCAGCTCACCGCCACGAGCACGATCCCCGCGCTGATCAGCGCCACGCCCGCCCACAGTTGCGGGGTGATTTTCTCCCGGAAAAAGAACCCCGCCGCCGCGAGGAGCAGGACGCGGGTGAGCGCCTCGAAGGGGTAGAGCTGGCTGAGCGCGCCCGTGGGGAGCAGGCCCATCCAGAGGAAAAAGCTCGCGGCCATGACGGCCACGCCGGCCCCGAGCGCGAGCCAGGCGCGCGCGCGGGCGCGCTGCCAGAGGCCGCCCATGGCGTGCTTGAAAAAAAGCTGCCCGGCCATGTTGAAGACCTCGCACAGGCTCACGATGGCCAGCACTTTGCCGGTCACAGGCGCTCCTCCACGGCCGCCGCCGGCCGCGCGCTCAGCACCACGCCCGCGATGACCAGCGCGATGCCCAGCCACCGGAGCGGCGAGATGCTTTCGCCCAGCCAGCCCCAGCATCCGAGCGGGATGAGCACATGGGTGATCCCGCCCAAATTATACGCCACGCTCAGCGGCATCGTCCGCAGCGCGCCCAGCCACAGCACGAGACTCGCGACCTCCGCCACGATCCCCCGCCACACCCAGGCCGAGCCGAGCGCGGCGAAATTGAACACGCCTTCCGCCACCGCGCCTGCGCCGTGCTTAAGCAGGAGCTGCGATGCGGCGAAGAGCACGATGCTCCCGGCGAGCTGGACGGTGGAGGGCGAAAGCGGACGGCGCGGCATGGAAGAGAGGTATGAGGGATGAAGGATGAAAGGGGCGAGTCCGATTCATCATTCATACCTCATATCTCATACCTTTTTGCGCCCCGGGATTGCCAGCGGGCGGGGGAAAGGCGCAGGTTGGGCGCGTGATCGACGAACTCCTGCTCCCGCTCCTGTGCTGCCCGCTCTCGCGGCAGCCGCTCGCGCCCGCGCCGCCGGAACTGCTCGCGCGCCTCGAAACGGAGCGCGCCGCGGGCACGCTGCGCAACCGCGCCGGGCAGCCGCTGGCCGCACCGATCGACGCCGGATTGGTGCGCGCGGACGGGGCGCTTTTCTTTCCCGTGCGCTCGGGCATTCCGCTGCTCGTGGCGGATGAAAGCGTGACGCTTTCCCGGCCATGAGCGCGCCGGACTGGGCGGCGATCCGCGCGGATTTTCCGATCCTCGATCAGGAGGTTCGAGGCAAGCCGCTGATCTATTTCGACAACGCCGCGTCCTCGCAGAAACCGCGCGCGGTCATCGACGCGATCTCGCACTACTACGAGCGCGACAACGCCAACGTCCACCGCGGCCTCCACGAACTCAGCTCGCGCGCGACCGACGCTTACGAAGGCGCGCGCGCGAAGGTGGCGCGGTATCTCGGCGCGGCGAGCGCGGAGGAGATTGTCTTCACGCGCGGCACGACCGAGGCGATCAACCTGGTGGCGAATGCGTGGGGTGGAAAATTTATCCGCGAAGGTGACGTGATCCTGCTCACGGAAATGGAGCACCACAGCAATCTCGTGCCGTGGCAGATGCTCGCCGGGCGCACGGGCGCGCGGCTGCGCTTTCTCCCCATTCTCGAAGACGGCACGCTGGACCTCGCGCGGCTCGGGGACTGGCTCACGCCGGAGGTGAAGCTCTTCGCCTTCACCCACATCTCGAACTCGCTCGGCACCATCAATCCCGTCGCGGAGCTGTGCCGCGCGGCGCGCGCGGTCGGTGCGGTGACGCTCGTGGATGCGGCGCAGAGCATCGGGCATCTGCCGGTGGATGTGCGGGAAATGGGCTGCGATTTCCTCGCTTTTTCCGGCCATAAAATGTGCGCGCCCACGGGCAGCGGCGCGCTCTACGGGCGGGCGGAGTTGCTCGACGCGATGCCGCCGTGGCATGGCGGCGGGGAGATGATCGTGACCGTGAGCTACGAGCGCAGCACCTACAAAAAGGCGCCCGCCCGCTTCGAGGCTGGCACGCCGAATATCGCCGGGGCCGTCGGGCTCGGCGCGGCGGTGGATTACCTCGAAGGCCTCGGGCGCGCGGCCATTTTCGAGCACGACCTCGCGCTCACGCAGCATGCGCTGGCGCGGCTCGGCGAGCTGCCGGGCGTTCATGTGCAAGGGCCGCGCGAGCGGCGCGGCGGGCTCGTCGGTTTCACGATGGATGCGGCGCATCCGCACGACCTCACGACCTTCGCCGACCAGCACGGGCTCGCCCTGCGCGGCGGGCACCACTGCAATATGCCGCTGATGAAAAAGCTCCGCCTGCCGGGCACGACGCGGGCGAGTTTCTATTTCTACAACACCCGTGCGGAGGTCGATCGCATGATCGACATCCTCGCGGAAGCCGTCCGCTTTTTCGCATGAGCACGGAACTCGATGAACTCTACCAGTCGGTCGTCCTCGACCACTCGAAACGCCCGCGGAACTTCGGTGAACTCGCGGACGGCGCGGTGCATGTCCATGGCGACAATCCCTCGTGCGGCGATGAGATCGATCTGTCGGTGAAATTCGGCGCGGACGGCGCGGTGGAGGACGTGAAGTTCAAGGGCATGGGCTGCGCGATCAGCCTGGCCTCCGCCTCGCTGATGACGATGAAGCTCAAGGGCAAAAACGAAGCCGACGCGCGCGAGATGCTCCGCGCTTTTCACGATCTCGTGACCACGGAAGTCGCTGAGCCCCCGCGCCTGCTCGGCGATCTCCGCTTGCTCGCCGGCGTGCGGAAATTTCCCCAGCGCGTGAAGTGCGCGATGCTCGGCTGGCGGGCGTTTGAGCAAGCGCTGGAGCGGAAGGCCGGCGACGCGAGCGTTTCGACGGAGGAGGCGTGACGCGGCGAATTACCCGCCTTTTTTGATGCCCGATCCGCAAGAACCCCATGGGCCGCTGATCGAGGCGGGGCGGTACGCGCGGCTGGCGGAGGCGCGGGAGCGGGGCTTGGTGGTGGCGGCGCGGGAGCTGCCGCACTGGATCGAGCGGGAGGGCGGCGCGTGGGTGCTGCGCGTGGAGGAGGACGCGGGCGCGGAGGTGGCGCGGGAGCTGGCGGCGTTTGAGGCGGAGGAGCGGGAGCGGCCGGTGGCGCGGGTCGTTTTTCCGGCGGAGAAAATCCCCACGCTTTCGCTCTATGTGGCGGGCTGGGTGCTGAGCATGTTTTTTGTCGCGCAGAATTATCTCGGGGCGGCGTGGGAGGAGCGCGGGGTGGCGGAGAGCGCGCTGATTTTGCGCGGGGAATGGTGGCGCACGATCACGGCGCTGACGCTGCACGCGGACGCGGCGCACATCGGGGCGAACCTGGCGACCGGGCTGCTCTTCGCGGCGTTTGCGCTGCCGCGCTTCGGCACGGGGGTGACGTGGCTGGCGATCGTGCTGAGCGGGGCGCTGGGGAATGCGGTGAATGCGTGGGGCTACCGCGGGGAGTGGCACGGCTCGATCGGGGCTTCGACGGCGTGCTTCGGGGCGCTGGGGATTTTAATGGGCGCGGAGGTTTTCGCGCGCTGGCGCGAGCCGCAGACGCGGAGCCGCTGGCAGCTCGTGCTGCCGCTGGGTGCGGGGCTGGGGCTGCTGGCGTTTCTCGGCGTGGGGGAGAAGGGCGGGCCTGTGGATTACATGGCGCACTGCTGGGGTTTTGTGGTCGGCGCGGTGGAGGGCGTGGCCGCGGAAGGCTGGCGGGTGAAGGATCGCGCGCCGGTGGCGGTGCAGCGGGCGGCGGCGTGGGCGGCGGTGGGGCTGGTGGCGGGGGCGTGGGCGCTGGCTTGGCGGGTGGGCTGATTGCCGCTCTTCCTCTTCCTCTTCCTCCTAATCTTCCTCCATTCCATAAAGAGGAAGATTAAGAGGAAGATTAAGAGGAAGAGGAAGAGGAAGAGGAAGGGATGCCCTACGCGCCCAGCGCGCGCTGGAGGCAGTCGCCGAGGGCCTGGATGCTGTAGGGCTTGAGCAGCAGCTCGCGGAAGCCGATCTCGCGGGCGCGCGGGGTGTCGAGGGTGGCGGTGTAGCCGGTGGTGAGGATGATGCGGGTGCCAGGGCGGATTTCCCAGAGCCGCCGGGCGAGGTCGATGCCGCTGAGCTGTGGCATGGTGAGGTCGGTGATGACGAGGTCGAAGGGCTGCTCGCGGAAAAGCGCGAGCGCGGCGAGCGCGTCTCTTTCGATCACCGGCACGTAGCCGAGGCGGGTGAGGAAGCGCTCGCCGAGGATGTTGAGCACGGGCTCGTCGTCGATGAAGAGGACGCGCTGGCCGCTGCCGCCGACGAGCGCGGGCTCGGCTTCCGCATTGCTCGGCGCGTCGAAATCGAGCGCGGGGAAATAGAGGTGGAAGGTGGTGCCGTCGCCGGGCTTGGTATAGACGGAGATCGCGCCGTCGCAGGATTTCATGATGCCGTGGACGACGGAGAGGCCGAGGCCGGTGCCGCGCCCCGGTTCCTTGGTGGTGAAAAAGGGCTCGAAGATGCGGCTGGCGGTGGCGCTGTCCATGCCGCTGCCATTGTCGCTGACCGAGAGGCGGACGTAGCGCGCGGGCCGGAGGTCGGGATGGGTGTGGGCGAAATCCGCATCCACGGGAAATGTGGCGAGATGCACCCGGACATGGCCGGTGCGGTCGCCGAGGGCGTGCCAGGCGTTGGTCACGAGGTTGGTGACGACCTGGTGGACCTCGATGCTGTCGGCCAGCACCTTGGGCGTGCCGGGTTCAAATTCGCTGATGATTTCGACGGTCGCGGGCAGGGTGGCGCGCAGCAGCCGGAGGGCGTCGCGGACATTCTCTTCGAGGTCGAGCGGCTGGCGATCCTGGTCGCGGTGGCGGGAGAAGGCGAGGATCTGGCGGACGAGGTCGCGCGCCCGGCCGCCGGCCTTGAGGATTTCCGTGAAGCTCGCGGCTGAGGCGGCGGGATTGGCGGCATCCTGGATGCCGAGGTCGGCGAAGCCGATGATGCCGGCGAGGATGTTATTAAAGTCGTGGGCGATGCCGCCGGCGAGGGTGCCGAGGGCTTCGAGCTTCTGCGCCTGGCGGAGCTTCTCCTCGATCCTGATGCGCTCAACGGCGGTGCGCTCGCGCTGGGTGATGTCCTCCTGGAGCAGGGCGTTGGCGGCTTCGAGATCGAGCATCTTTTTCTCGAGCTTGGCGATGAGCCGGGCGTTGTATTCCTTGAGGTAGATGGCCTCGTCCTCCGGCTCTTCGCCAGCTCCCGGCGCGAGCGGCACTTTGTTCGCGACGACCTCTTCGATCTCGCGGATGAAGGCTTCGGGTTCCAGCGGCTTGATGAGAAAGCGGTCGGCGCCGAGGCTGAGGGCGAGCGAGGCGTCGCGCGGGTCGGTGTAGGTGGCGGTGTAAAAAATGAACGGGATGTGGCGGAGGCGCGCGTCCTTTTTCAACTCGCGGCAAAGCTGGAAGCCGTCCATGCGCGGCATCAGGATGTCGGCGATGATGAGGTCATAGACGCCGCGCTCGGCGAGCTTCAGGGCGTCGAGCCCATTGCTCGCGGAATCGACGGTGTGGCCGTGGCCGCGGAGCAGGGCCTCGATCATGTAGAGGTTTTCGGGTTTGTCATCGGCGCTCAGGATTCTCATGGGGTGCCTGCCTTTCTGGGGATGTAACGGGAGATTTCGGAGATGAAAGTTTCGGTGACGATGGGCTTTTCGATGTAGCCGGCAAAGCCGATGCCCTCGGCCTTTTCGCGGTCGCCGACCATGGCGTAGCTGGTCACGGCGACGATGGGAATGTGGGCGAGATGCGGCTCGGCCTTGATGCGGCGCGCGGCCTCGTAGCCATCGACCTCGGGCATCTGGATGTCCATGAGGATGAGGTCGGGCATTTCATTCTGCGCGGCGATGACGGCCTCGCGGCCGTTGTCGGCGCGGAGGACGTGGTAGCCGCTGTTTTCGAGCAGAAAGGTGGCGAGGTAACGGTTGGCTTCATTGTCTTCGACGAGAAGGATGCGTGCGTTCATGGGGTGGTGGCGGCGGTGGGGGTGGCGCGAGGCAGGGTGATGGTGAAGCGCGAACCTTTTCCGAATTCGCTTTCCGCCGCGATGCTGCCGCCCAGCATGGTCGCGAGTTGTTTGCACAAATACAAGCCGAGTCCCGTGCCTTCATAGACGCGGCGCGCGGAGCCATCGACCTGGCGAAAGGCCTCGAAAAGCTGGGCCATGCTTTCGGGTTTGATGCCGATGCCGGTGTCGGTGACGGAAAGCTCGACGCTCTCCGCGGTGGTGCGGACGGCGAGGAGGATGCGGCCGGCGTCGGTGAATTTGAGGGCGTTGTTCGCGAGGTTGAGCAGGATTTGGAAGCACTTCTTGCGGTCGCTGCGGAGGATGAGCGCGGGGTCGTCGAGCGCGGTTTCGAGGGCGAGATTTTTCTGCGCGGCCATGGGCGCGAGGCTCTGCGCGACCTCGGCGACGACCTCGGCGATTTTGAAATCATCGAGCGCGATTTCCATTTTGCCGGACTCGAGGCGCGAGAGGTCGAGCAGGTCATTGATGAGCCCGAGGAGATGGCGCGCGGAGAAATGGACCATGCCGAGCTGCTTCTCCTGCTCGGCATTGAGCGGGCCGGCGAGACCCTGGCGGAGGATGCCGGTGAAGCCGATGATCGAGTTCAGCGGGGTGCGCAGCTCGTGGCTCATGGTGGCGAGGAATTCGGACTTCAGCCGGTCGAGATCCTGGAGCCGCTCGTTGGCCGCGGCGAGGGCGCGGGTGCGGTCGGCGACTTTGATCTCGAGGCTGGCGTGGGCCTGGCGGAGCGCCTCCTCGGCGGCGAGCCGCGCGGAGATGTCGATGCCGATGCCGAGCATGCACGGGTGGCCCTCGACCTCGAGGCGCAGGCCGGTGACGTAGTACGGGGACTTGCGCCCGTCTTTGGAAAGCAGATGGACCTCGATGTCCGAGGCGCCCTCGGCAAAGCACCGGAGCATGCGCTCATGGACGAGCGCCTTTTCCTCCTCGGGGAAATAGGCGAGCGGATCGAGGGTGTGGATTTCCGCGGCGGTGTAGCCGGTCACGGTCTCGAGGGTCTTGTTCCAGCGGAGCATCTTGCGCCGGGCGTCGTAAAGGTAGAAAATCCCCGGCATCGAATTGACGAGGGTCTCGGTGAATTGCAGCTCGCGGTTGACGCGCTCCTCGCCAACGCGCCGCTCGGTGATGTCGCGCGAGACGACGAGGATTTTGTCCGGCTGACCGCGGGCGTCGGCGATGACGCTGCCTTCGGATTCGACGGAGAGGACGCTGCCGTCCGGCCGGACGAGGCGAAACTCGCCGCGCTGCGCCTGGCGCGTGCGGAGCATCTCGGCGAAAAGCCCGCGGGCGCGGGGGAGGTCGTCGGGATGCAGCTCCTCAAAAGCCGAACTGAGGTAGAAGTCCTTCCCCGGAAAATGGCGCGAGTAGGAGCGGCTGGCGTAGAGCCGGCGGCCCTGGAGATCGAGCACGGCGATGAGGTCGGAGACGTGGTCGCTGATGATGCGGAACATTTCCTGGCTGGCGCGCAGGGCGGCCTCCCCGAGTTCGCGCTGGGTCACGTCGTGAAAGATGAGGGTCGCGCCGACGAGGGTGCCGTCGGCGTCGCGGATGGGGGCGGCGTTGCCGGTGACGAGATGTTCGAGGCCGTTGCGGGCGATGATGAGGCGCGGGTCGGGCGCGGCGACTTTGCGCCCTTCGCGCAGCGCCCGGTCGAAAGGGCTCTCCACCGGCTCGCGGGACTCGCGCCGCAGCGGCTGGAAAATCTCGGCGATTGGACGCCCGCGGGCCTCCTCCTCGGACCAGCCGGTGATGACCTGCGCGGCTTCATTCACCAGGGTCACGCGGCCGGCGGCGTCGCCCACGATCATGCCGTCGCCGATGCTGCGCAGGGTGGTGGCGAGCCACTGGCCGCGGTTGCGGACGATGAGCCACTCGCGCTGCAGCCGCCGCGCGGTCCACACCACGAGCGCGAGGAGGACGAGCACGGCCCCGATTCCGAGGGCATCGGCGGCGGCGAGCGCGAAGCTCGCGCCCTCGGTCAGACGGAGGCGTTTCTCGACGCAGTGCAAGGCCAGCGCGCCGACGCCGGCCGTGGCCCCAAACAGGGCCGCGAGGAGGAGCGGGAGTGTGATCTTTCGCGGCTGGGAGGAGCGTGGCCCGGTCATTCGGGCGGCAGGTGTAGCCCGAAGGCCGGGCGCGCGGCAAGCCCGGCGCGCGGGCAGATTTGCATTGCCGGAAAGCGGCGCAGCCCGTGAAGTCGCGCGCTCCGCGTGCCCACCTATTTCCTTCACGATCTCAGCCCGTTCATTTTCGAGTTCCGCGAAGGCGTGGGCCTCCGCTGGTACGGACTCGCGTATGTGCTTTCCTTTGTGCTCGGCGGCGCGCTTTACAAATGGCTCGCGCGGCGCGGCTACACGGATTTGCCGGAGGCCCAGGTCGGCGATTTCATTACGTGGTGCGCAGTCTTCGGGGTGATGCTCGGCGGGCGGCTGGGCTGGGCGCTTTTCTACGGCTGGCGCGAAGTGCGGGCGCATCCGCTGAGTCTCCTCCGCGTGTGGGAGGGCGGCATGGCCAGCCACGGCGGCATCCTCGGGCTGGTGCTTTTCACGCTCTACTGGTCGCGGCGGAAAAAGGTTTCGTGGACGAGCATCGGCGACTCGCTCGTGGTCGTCGCGCCGGTCGGGCTGTTCATTGTGCGGCTCGCGAATTTCATCAACGGCGAACTCTACGGCCGGCCCGCCGGCGCACCGGGCGGCGTGGCCTCGGTGCCGTGGGCGATGCTCTTTCCCAAAGAACTCGGCCCCGACGAACCGCCGCTCGCCGCCATCCGGCACGACGAAATGGTGCGCGCGAACCTCCGCGAAATCCTCACCCCGCGCCACCCCTCGCAGCTCTACGAGGCGCTGCTCGAAGGCGTGGTCCTTTTCACCGCGCTCTGGCTCCTGCGCACGCGCTGCCGCGTGCCGCGCGGCGTGCTCACCGGCGCGTTTTTCATCCTCTACGCGGTGCTGCGCATCGTCGGTGAATTTTTCCGCGAACCCGATCCCGCGTGGGCGGTGGGGTGGATTTCCGCCGGGCAGTTTCTCTCCATTTTCATGGTCTTCATCGGCGCGGCGTTCCTCGTCTGGGGCTGGCGGACAAAGCAATACGAGCGCGTCTTTCTCGACGGCGGATAAACGTGAGGTAAGATCTCACCCACCCACCATGACCACCTCCAATCCCGCACTCCGCGCCGACACCTTCAGCAGCGTCCCGTTTGACGCCGCCAGCGGCACCATGACCATCCGCGGCACCGCCGCCAAGACCCTCATCCTGCTCGGCCTCGCCACGCTCAGCGCCAGCTACTCCTGGAGCCACGCCGCCGGCGGCACCGGCATGGGTCTCGCCATGCTCGGGCTTTTCGTCGGCGGCATCGCCGGCCTGATCCTTTGCTTCAAGCAAACCTGGGCTCCCGTCCTCGCGCCCGTCTATGCCGTCTTCGAGGGACTGTTCCTCGGCGGCATCTCCGCCCTCTTCGCCGCCCGTTACGGCGGCATCGTCATGCAGGCCGTCGCCCTCACCTTCGGCACGCTCTTCGCCCTGCTCGCCGCCTACCAGAGCGGCTACATCCGCGCCACCGGGCGGTTCAAGCTCGGCGTCGTCGCGGCCACCGGCGGCATCTGCATTGTCTATTTCCTGAGCCTGATCCTCGGTCTTTTCAATGTCCGCATCCCCGGCATCTTCGGCAGCGGCCCCGTCGGCATCGTCTTCAGCCTCATCGTCGTCGGCATCGCCGCCCTCAATCTCATCCTCGACTTCGACCTCATCGAGCAGGGCGCGGCCTCCGGCGCCCCGAAGTATATGGAATGGTATGGCGGCTTCGCGCTGATGCTCACCCTCGTCTGGCTGTACCTGGAAATCCTCCGCCTCCTGGCGAAACTGCGCGACCGTTAGAAGGCGTCTGAAAAAGCGGGTGCTGTGGGGAAAACTGTCAGCTTCCCCCACAGCAGCGCGCGCTTTTTTTAGACGCCCTCTTAGAAGGTTTTCCTCTCGCTCCCAAACGGACGGATCGGGCGCGCAAGCCGCTTGCTTGCGGAGGAAAATGGAGACGCCTTTCCTTGTGGCCCGCGGGCAAAAGTTTTCCTCCCCACTGCCGCAGCTACAGCTCCAGCTCGGGGTGCGTGGCGCTCTTCGCCTTCGCCTTGGGCGCTTTTTTGAAAGTCTCGTCCACCGCCACATTGCCGCTCGGCCGCTTGACCGGCATCCCGGCGAGAAGCTGCCCGATGGTGAGGAGCTGGAGGCGGGGGTATTTCTGGCCGTTGAAGGCGCTGGTGTAGCTGCCGGTGTTGACGGCTTCGACGCGCATCGGCTTGGTCGTCTCTGCGAGCGAGATCAGCACGCCGATGGCCGCTCCGGTCTTTTTGACGACGCTGTCGATCTCGCGCACGTCCTTCACGCCGACGCCGCCGCCTTTGACGGAGAAGACGATGGCGTGCGGCTGTTGCTTTGGGTCCGGGTGGTCGCGGAAGAGAATCTTCCCGTCCACGCCGCCGTCCGCGCCTTTCTTTTGCTCCACGGGCCGCGCGCCGACGAGGCCGAGCGCCCACCATTGGAACTGGTATTTATTCTCCGCGGTTCTTTGCCACACAATCTCGCTGCGGAAGTTGTCGGCCCCGAAGACAGCATCGAGCAGCAGCTTCAAATAATGCGAAGCCGTGGGGTCGTCGGCGAGGTGGCGCGAGAGGATGTCGAGATTGTCGCCGTAGTAGAGGGTGCCCATGAGGCAGTGTTTCTAGCATGGGCGGAGGAGGGGTAAAGGTGGAACGCGCGCGGCGGGCGTGGGCTTGCCACGACGCGGCGTTTTGGGATTTGCGGGCGGGTGGAAAGCTTCCCCGAACTATGGATCCGAATCGTGCGCCCGCGGCAGCGCCGCCCCCCGAGCTAGAATCCGCGCCGAGGGTTTCGCCGCGAACGGCTCCGGGCGCGACGGCGGATAAAGCCGTTGACGCGGTTTTTCCAAAATGGCAAAGCCATGTGCATGCAACGACTCCCCAAAACTCTCCTCGCCCTCGGCGCGTGCTGCGCGCTGAGCGCCGCCTTGGCCGCCGATGAAAAAGGCGCGGGCAAACTGACCATCGAAATTCCCGCCGAGGTCCAGGCGACGATCGACAAGGAAAAGGGCGACGGGAAGGTGCATGATTTCAAGCGCGTGAATGAAAGCGACGGCACGACTTACGTGGTCGGCCTCATCATCGACGGCACGCACTACGCGCTGAATCTCGACGCCGGCGGGCGCGTGATGCGGAAGGATCTCGATGAGGTGGAGACCGATGGAAAACCGGCCACCATCGACAGCGTCCCGGCGGCGGTGAAAAAGACGCTGCTGCGTGAATCGCGCGGGGCGGAGATCAAGGAAATCGACGTGACGGATGCGAAGAAAATCTACGCGGTGGAGGTCACCTACGAGGGGCGGAAGTTCCGCATCGAGGTCGATGCCGCCGGCAAGCTCGTGCGGAAGGAGCACATTCAGGACGGCAATTGAACCGCGCCAATTTTTTCACCATGACCACGCCACTCCAATCCTCCATCTGCGCGGCCCTCGCCGCGCTCCTCCTCACCACGGGCTGCGCTGCGCAGTCCCCCAACCCCATCGAACGCGCCGAAAAATTTCTCATGGAAAACAAAGCCAAAGAAGGTGTGAAGACGCTCCCGAGCGGCCTTCAATACAAAGTCATCAAGGACGGCGAAGGCAAGACGCCGAAGCTGACGGACACGGTCGTGACGCACTACCGCGGCACGCTGCTCGACGGCACGGAATTCGACAGCTCCTACAAGCGCAAGGAGCCCGCCGAGTTTCCCGTGAGCGGCGTGATCAAAGGCTGGACGGAAGCGCTCCAGCTCATGAAAGAGGGCGCGAAATGGACGCTCTACGTGCCGCCGAAACTGGCCTACGGCGAGCGCGGCGCGGGCGGCATCATCGGGCCGAATGAGACGCTGATTTTTGAAATCGAGCTGCTCAAGGTGAAGTAGCGCTACTTCAAAAACAGCCACAGCGTTTGCGCCGCGAGGTCTGCCGGGATGTCGGGCACGGGCTGCTCCGTGTGAAAATCAGCGGTGCGGCGCACGCCTTTGAGCGCGTGGCGCGCGAGCGTTTCGAGCGCGCGGCGGGTGAGGCGCGTGCAGTTGGTCGAGAGCAGGATTTTTGCGCGCGGCGCGGCCAGGGCGAGGGCGGCGAGGAGGAGCGTTTCGAGGTCCTGCTCGACCTGGAATTTCCGGCCTTTGTGGCCGCGGGAAAATGTGGGCGGGTCGAGGATGATGGCGTCGAAGGTCTCGCCTTTGCGGGCGAGGCGCGGGAGCACGTCGAGCACATCGTCGCCGAAAAAGCGGTGGCGGTTGTCCGCCGCAGTTTCGAGCCCGTTGAGCGCGAAGTTTTCCCGCCCGCGGTCGAGCGATTTTTTCGAGAGATCGACACTCACCGTCTCCGCGCCGCCGAGCGCCGCGGCCACGGAGAATGAGCAGGTGTAGGCAAAGGTGTTCAGCATTTTTTTCACGCCGCCGCGCCGGACGAGGGCGCGGTTCGCGCGCTGGTCGATGAACAGCCCCGCCGAATAACCCGCGGCGAAATCCAGCCCGAAGCGCATCCCATTTTCCCCGGCGACCGTGAGCAGCGGCGCGCCCGCCTCACCGGCGAGCAGCACCGGCGCGGTGCGCTCCGCATTCTGCCGCGGCAGATGCTTGCCAAAGACCCGGCGGGGCGCGAAGCCGTGCTCCGCCGACCACTCCCCCAACCCGGCGAGCGCCGCGTCGCGGCCCGCGTCGTCCATGTGGGAAATGAGCACGTCGTCCGCGAAACGCTCGACCCAGACTTCGGGCGCTGACCAGAGGCGGTGGGCGCTCGTCCCGGCGGCGGCGAAGGCCGCGAGCTGATCGCCGCCAAGCCAGTGTCCATGCGGTTTCCGGGGCGGTGGTGGGGTCGGAATTCGGTTCACGGAAAGGGCGAGAGAACTGATTGCATCGCCGGGGGAGTTCAAGTAGTTTCGCCCACTTTTCCCGGCCTATGCGTTATTTTCTCCTCCTCGTTCTGGCGTACCTCATAGGCGCGCTGCAGCCTCTGCGCGCGCAGTCTGCGGTCGACCCCGGCGATCTTTTTGTGAGCGCCTATACGACCGTCAAGGAAGCGGAGAAAGCCGAGCAGTCGGGCAATCTGCGCGGCGCGCTTGCGAAGTTCCGCTACGTCTCCGAGGTGCTGGATTCCATCGCGACGAAGTATCCGACGTGGAAGCCGGACATCGTCACGTTCCGCAAACAGCGCACCGTCGAAGCCATCGCGCGCGTGCAGGCCCAGGTCGCGAAGTCTGGTCCGGGCAAAGGCGTGCCCAATGACGGTGGCACCGCGCTGGAGGGAGGACTCCCCACGTCCGACGACCCGCTGAATTTCGCCCCGCCCACCGAAGCCGGTCCCGATCCGGCGGCGAGCGCGCCGCCGCGCACGGGTTCGCGGAAAAACCTCAAGCCACGCGATGGCGACGTGGACACGACGGCCGATCTGGAGGGCGCGATCAGTCGCATGAAAAAGATGCAGTCCGATCTGCGGGAGGCGGGTGCCGCCGCCGACCGGGCGGAGCGGGAAAAGAAGGAGCTGGTGCGGAAATTCGAGGACGCGATCCAGGCGCGGGAGGCTTCCGAGAAACAGCAGAAGGTGCTGCAGACGCGGGCCGACGGCGCGGAGGAGCGGCTGGTGAAAGCGCAGTCCGAGATCAAGACTGACGTGGAGAAAATCAAGGCGCTGCAAACCGAGTCGAGCGAGGCGAAGCGGGCGGTGCGCACGGCGAAGATCGACCAGGACGCGGACGCGGAAATCCGCAAACAGCTCGACGACCGGATGAAGGCCGCGCAGCTCAAGATCGCCACCCTCACCGAGCAGCGGAATGTTTTGGACAAGGCCAGCAAGGACGCGCCGCAGCGGATGAAAGACCTCGAGCAGCAGCTCGAAAAAGCGAAGGACGAAAACAAGGAACTCGCGACCCGGCTGACCGATACCAAGACGCAACTCGCCACCATGACCGGGCAGCGCGATGACGCGAGGAAGCAGCTCGTCCAGCTCAAGGAAGCGGCAAAGAACGTGGACAAGCTCGTCACCGACAATGCGTCGCTCATGGCCCGGCTGGCCGAGACCGAGAAGTCCGTCGCCAATTTCAAGGCCGAGGGCGAGGAGAAGGACAAGCAGATCGCGGCGCTGAAAAAGGAGGTCGGTTCGGTCAAAGAGCAGCTCGCCCAGGCCCGCACGGAGAGCGCGAACTACCAGCGGCAGATGGGCGATTTGCAGGGCAAACTCGAGGAGCAGGGCAAGCAGCTCGCGCTGGCCAAAGCCGAAAGTGCGTCCAGCGCCGCCGAGAAGAAAAAGATGCAGGCCGAAAACGAAATCCTGCGCGGCATCGTGCTCCGGCAGCAGAAAGAGGAGGCCAGGCGCGCGGCCACGAAAAAGCTCGTTCTCGGCGAACTCGCCAAGCTGGACATCAATTCCAAGACGCTGCTCAAGGAGATCGACCTGCTCAGCCAGCCAGTGGTGAAGCTGACGCCGAAGGAGCTTTCGCTTTTCCGCAAGTCGGAACTCCAGGTCAGCGGGACCGAAATCTCCGCCAATCTCCCCACGGCTGACGACGCCGCGCCGCTCGCGGATGCGGGCACGCCCAAGGCGGTGGAGCCCACGCCCGAGATCGCGGCGCCCGCGGTGCCGGAGCCCGCGAAAACCTCCGACCTGCCCGCGAAAGACAAGGACATGACGATCGCCAGCGCCAAGCCGGTGACGCCGACCCTCCCGATGCCCGACAAGACCGCCACGCCGGAGGAAGCGCCCGCGCCCGGCCAGGGCGAGACGCCCGCGCCGGACGAAACGCTCGGCAACGTGGCCGGCCAGCCCAACATCCCGAAGGAATTCCTCCCGCTGGCGCGCGACGGCAAGGAGCTGTTTGAAAAAGCCGACTACCGCGGCGCGGAAAAAATCTACGAGAAGATTTTGGCGAAGGTGCCGAACAATCTCTACATCCTCTCGAACCTCGGCGTCGTCCGTTTCCGTGCGGGTGGAGCGGCCAAACTCAAGCAGGCGGAGGAGGTGCTCATCAAGGCCACCAAGGTCGCGCCCGAGGACGGCTTTTCGCACTGCACGCTGGGCATCGTCTATTACACCGAGCAGAAGCTCGATGAAGCGGTGAACGAGCTGACCAAAGCGCTCGCCATCAATCCGAAAAACGCCACGGCGCACAATTACCTCGGCATCACCGCCGCCGGCAAAGGCTGGCAGGAGGCGGCGCAGAAGGAGCTGGAAACCGCGACCACGCTCGATCCGAATTATGCCGACGCGCATTTCAATCTCGCCGTGGTCTTCGCCACGCAGACGCCGCCGAACAAGGAAAACGCCCGCAAGTTTTACAAGCGCGCGACGGAGCTGGGGGCCGAGGCGGACAGCTCGCTGGAGCAGTTGATCAAGTAGCCAAAGCAGCTTGGGCTTTGGCCCAAAGTCGGGGGAATTTGGGCTAAAGCCCAAGCTCCTTTGAGCGAATCACGCGCCATGCCTTTTCACCATTTCATTCAGGACTCCGGCGGCTGGCGCACGCTCGCCGACGAGACGCTTTTCGCGAATGACTACCTCGAAGTGCATCGCCCGACAGTGACTTCGCCGACGCGGGCGGAGCCGTTCACCTGGACGGTCACGCATCGCAAGGGCGCGGTGGTGGTGGTGCCGATGACGGCGGACGGGCGGCTCCTGCTCGTGCGGCAGGAGCGGGTGCCGATCCGCGCGACGATCTGGGAATTCCCCGCCGGGCAGATCGACGATCTCGCCGAGGCCGACGCCATCCGCGCGACCGGCCTGCGCGAGCTGCGCGAGGAGAGCGGCCACGACCTCGCACCGGGCGGCGAGATCGTGGCGCTCGGCCATTTTTTCCCGAGCGCCGGTTTCACCGACGAGCACAGCCACCTGCTGCTGGCGCGGCCCGTGGTGCCGAGCCCGCACGGCCACGCGCACGATGCGAGCGAGGCGATCACCGCATGCCGGGCGTTCACGCGCGGGGAGTTCCGCGCGATGATCGCGAGCGGCGAAATCCGCGACGCGAATACGCTCGCGGCCTTCGCGCGGCTGGTCGCGATGGGGTTGTGGAATGACGAATGACGAGCGCGCGAGTTCGTCATTCTTCATTCGTCATTTCCGCGCCGCGGCGGTTAGTTTTCCGATGATGAAAACCTTCCTCCTCCTGCTCGCCGCCGCGCTTGTTTCCAGCACGCGCCTTTTCGCCGATGAGGCGAATGTGCTGACCGCCGCGGAGCAGGCCGCGGGGTGGAGGCTGCTCTTTGACGGCAAGACCGCGCCGGGCCTGCGCGGGCTGAAGAGCGCGGACTTTCTCAAGACCGGATGGAAGATCGAGGACGGCGCGCTGACCTGCCCGAAGGAGGTCAGGCAGATGGGAAAAATCACGGGCGGCGATCTCGCCACGGTCGAGACCTTCACGGATTTCGAGTTCCGCTTTGAGTGGCGGACGGGGGTGGCGGGAAACTCCGGCGTGCTCTATCTCGCGCGGGCGGGCTTCATGCAAAAGGCGGCGGGGATGGAGTACCAGATCATCGACGACACGCATCATCCCGACGGGCTGAAAGGCGGGCCGATCAAGCGCACCGGCGCGCTCTACGGCATCCTCGCGCCGGCGGAGGACAAGAAATACAACATGCCGCCGCAGTGGAATGAGAGCCGCATCGTGGTCGAGGGGAACCATGTCGAGCACTGGCTGAACGGCGCGAAGGTGCTGGAGTACACGCTCGGCAGCCCGGAGCTGCAGCGCGCGGTGCTGGCGAGCCGCGCGCGGGTCGCGCCGGGCTTTGGGACGAAAATCAAAGCGCCGCTGGTCCTGCTCGACGAGGGCGACGAGATCGCCTTTCGCAATTTGAAAATCCGCACGCTCCCCGCGGTGCCAGCGGCGATGAAGTAGGTGCGCCTTTTCCCCGCCGCTTCCCCCCGTCTAGATCGGCGATCCTCCCCTGCCCTGCCGCTTCGCGCAGGATGCCGGCCGGGTTTTTGGAAAACGCAATCCGCGCAAAATACCGCTTCCATTTCCCACCCCCCCGGCTACTTTTTCGCCCTCAAATCTCGGGCCGTAGCACAGCTTGGTAGTGCGCTTGAATGGGGTTCAAGAGGTCGCGGGTTCAAATCCCGCCGGCCCGATTACTGCGAAGCCTGATAAATACAGGCTTCGCGGGTGATCGCGTTTTTTGGAAAAAAAGGGTGGTAGCCCCGTATGGTAGCCCCTATACTGTGTGGCACCATGAAAACTAAGTCTGAAGGCAAGAACCGCGGAACCTTCGCGCTGCTCGAAAACGTCGCGCCGAACCTTTTCCGCCATCGCGAAAACCAGTCGTATTGGGGCGTAAAAAAAATGAACGGGAAGCGCACCGTTCGTGCGCTCGACACTGCGGATCGGAAAACCGCAGACGGCAAACTCGCAGAATGGCTCGGCGAACTGAAGAAAGTAGATCCCGCGAACCGTGACATGACGCTCGCCATGCTGCTCGAAAAATACGAGTCCGCGCGCACCGACATTGCCCACTCGACGCGGGTTGGCGAGCTGGGCCGGATCGCGAAATTCCGCGAATTATTTCCCCGTCCGATGGAAACCCTCGTGGCCCGTGTTCACAACTCCGACATCGCGGCTTGGGTCGGCCTCGTCGGCAAGGGCAAGCGGCCCTCGACTCGCAATCAATTCCGAGCCTTTGCACGCGCCCTTTTCGACTTCGCGGTGTCCGACACGGTGATCGCGAAAAACCC
>JAYWEP010000142.1:0-6276 GCA_043779205.1 Chthoniobacter sp.
GAGGTGCGCAGCTCTTTCAACAACAACCCAGGGACCATCGTCACCGAAGAAACCGAAGATATGGAAAACGTCGTCGTCCGCGGAGTCAGCATCGAGAAAAACCAGGCCAAGGTCACCATCCGCCAGGTGCCCGACCGCCCCGGCACCGCCGCGAAAATCTTCGCCGCGCTCGCCGCCACCAACGTCATCCTCGACATGATCGTGCAGAGCGACAGCGTGGGCGACACCAACGACATCTCCTTCACCCTCAACAAGGACGAGCTGCCCAAGGCCCAGCAGGCCGTGAACAGCGTGATGAAAGAGATCGGCGCGAAGGACATCGTCACCGAGGAAGGCATCGCGAAACTCTCCATCGTCGGCATCGGCATGCGCTCCCATAGCGGCGTGGCCGCGCGCCTTTTCGAGGCCATGAGCGCGGGCGGGATCAATATCCAGATGATCTCCACCAGCGAGATCAAGACCGCCGTCATCATCGACGAAGCCAAGATCCACGAAGCCGCGCAGCTCGCGCACGAGGCCTTTGGCTTGGGCGGGAAAGCGTAGGCGCTTTTCCCGGCGATAACGGCTGGTGACCGAGTGCCCGATTTCACGGCCACAAGGAGCCGCTTACATTTTCAAAAACAGCTCGTCCCACGAGCATTTCAGCGCCCGGCGCAGGCGCGTGGCGATATTGACCGTCGGATTCATTTCGCCTGCTTCGATTTCCTGGAGATAGCGGCGGCTGATGTCCGCTTTTTCCGCAAGCTGCTCCTGCGTGTATTCCCGCGCCGTCCGCAGGCGGCAGACGTTGCGTCCAAATTGTTGATGCGGCAGCCCCGGCATCCTTCCGATTCTGTCCATGCCACCCGCTTTGAACGCGCGGTATAGTGCGCTTTTATGACCTTGCCTTCCCTGTGGTCTTGACTCCGTTCCGTTACCGAGCCAGCAGAGGAATGTTCCGCGGCGCTACAACTCCTTACCCGATTCGGCTTATGAAAAAGATCCTCCCGTTTCTCGCCTGCCTGCTTCTTGGCCTCGGCACGGCCTGCGCCCAAACCTACGACCAATGGCGGGCGCAAAAATTCTCCCCGGCGGAAGCCGCCGACGAAAGCATCTCCGGTCGCCTGGCCGATCCCGACCGCGACGGCAAAAGCAACTACCTCGAATATGCCACCGGCACCGATCCCATGACGCCCGACGCCGCCGGGCAAGCCTCCGGGGCGATGGATGAGTTCGGGCGTCTCCGCCTGAGCTTCCTCCGCCGCACCGCCGCACCCGGCACCGTCTATCTCCCGCAGGTCTCCACCGACCTCAAGCGCTGGCGGTCGGGTGAGTTTTGGTTCGATGAACTGAGCGCGACCGCCCTCAATGCGGAGCTGAACTCCATCGTTGTCGCGGAAACTTTCCCGCCGGCGAATGCCGCGCGCCGCTTTCTCCGGCTCTGCGTGGCGGCGGATGTGAATGGCAATGGCATCCCCGATGAATGGGAACTCGCCCACGGTTTCAGCCTCACCGACCCGGAGGCCATCCACCGCGACAGCGACGGCGACGGCGTGACCGACGGCCAGGAACTCATGGATGGCACCGACCCTTTCGACTACTACAATGGCGCACGCCGTCCCGGCATCCCCGCCGCTCCGGCCAATGTCCGCGTCACCGGCAACCCCGATGGCAGCCGCACCGTCGAGTGGGACGACGTCTCGGACAATGAGCAGTGGTTCATCATCTACGACGACCTGCCCGGCGGCGGCCAGGTCGAGGTCGGGCGCGTCGGCCCCAATCAGACCAGCTTCCGCATCCCCCCACCGGCGCAACCCTGAGCCTGCCCGCGCCCATGAAAATATCCTGTCTGCCGCCCATCCTCGCCCTCTGCCTGCTCGCCGCTTCCCCGCAGGCGGCGCGGGCCGAGGCGGCTTCCTCCGCCAACGCCGAGGGCGAATCCAACAAGACGACTGCTCCGACTAACAAACCCCTTTTCCCTCCCGCTGCGCCAACCAACCTGCGGGTCACCCGCCTCAGCGCGACTCAGAACAAGATTGAATGGGATCACAACGGGCAGAATGTCACCGAATATCACCTCTACCGGGCCAAGGGCGATGAGGACTGGGACTATCTCTGGGGCGATACCAATGATGCGGCCCAGCTCAAACCCGTGGTCATCGCCGCGGGCAGCAAGACCTACCTGGATGACCATGCGGACGCCGATTTCCCCTACCGCTACCGGGTCAAGGCCACCAGCCAATCGGACGAATATTCAAATTTTTCCGCGCCTTCCAACGAGGTCGCAGAATACAGTGCCAAAGTCACCCTCTTGGCCGGCGTGGGCCGCACCCCGCTGCCGAAAAATCATCCGCAACCCAGCGGCTCCGTCTCTCTGACCAATGGATCAGGCAAGCCCACCGATACCCTCAGCGGTCCTTACAGTACCTACCTGCCTTATGGCCCACCCGAGAATAACGACCAGGCCAGTTGGTCCGGGTCGCTCAAATCGTATCGGAAAACCGGCGAGACCTATACCGAGGATGTCTCGGTGCAGGTCGCGGGCAAGCTCATCGCCCCCGATCCCGAGCATCCCCTCTATGACATCGGCGACCTCTTTGGGAGTGTCGGCACCGGCACCACCTCTTCAGTTCTGGGTCCGCCGGAGAATTTCTACGTGGCACCGGATCGCAGTCACGCCACCGTCACTTCGCACGGGAATCTGGCGATTTTCCTGGGCAAGCTGGAGCCACCGCCCGCCACCGGCCTGGCCTACGACTCCGCCTCCAATCCGCGCTGGCTCGCCCTGAAGGGCTCGGGCTCGCAGCCGGTGCGCTTCACCCTCGCCCCGGCCCGGCCGGATTTGACGAAGCGCTTTACCATCGGCGGCAACATCCAGGTCAGCCCGGCGGACACCACCTCGGCGGATCAGACCGTCACCCTACAATCGCAGAACGACATCTCCGAGCAGCGGACCCTTTCCGCCTCGGTCGAGACCGGCGAGGTCGCCCGGCTGCAGGTGGACATGCGCATGCACCGCACTATGGCTGTGGCGATGATTTTGCTCACCCAGAGCTATGCCGGCCGCCGTGGAGTCGTCGAGGAGGACATTCCGCCGCTCCACCCGCCCGCCGAGTACAGCTCAAACTGGCCCACAACCGCCAATATCCAGAGCCAACTCCAGACTTTCCTGAACAGTGTCTTTGAACCGCAGATGAATATCACCGTCACAGTTACCCAATTCACGGTGTCCAAGGATTATGATGTCGGCGTGACTGATGGGTTTTTGGATGTTACGAATCTAGCAGAGATGAAGTTAATAAAAGACATTGTTGATGAGCACAGCGGCTTCGATAGATACTTATTTTTTGTCCATGAATTAGCCCAGAATGGTAAAAAGATAAGTGACCATGCGGCTGGAATTTCTCCAGACATTCCAAGTCCTTACTGCTTCGTCCATGACTTTTCATTTGGACTGGATCCCTTGCAAACAGCAGCCCATGAACTCGGGCATGCGATGGGCTTACAACATATTTGGGACAAAATAAAAGCGCACGCTACAGTTCCCTATCGCGCCTATTCACCCTACGAGAGCTACAACACCCGTATCATGACCGGAGGTGTGAAAAACGTAAGGCGGGAGCGGCTCAGCCAGGCCGAGCGGGAGATTTTCTATGAAGCACTTGTGCAGAAACAACAGACACCACCATGAAGCCTGTCCTCGTTTGCCTATTTTTCGGAACGAGTTTTCTATCAGCCGCATTGGCTGCGGTTGAGGAAAATCCCTTTGGTTACCGCGACGCGGCCGCCGATGCTGCACTGGCGCATGGGGAGACGGACGCCGGACAACTGGAAGAGTTGCTGGCCTTTCCGCCAGCCCTAGCCCTCCCGCGGCTTGATCAATACCTGAAAGTGCGTAATAAACCGGCACAGACAAAAAAGGCTCTGGAACTGATTCCACAGGTGTCAGGCTGGCTGGAATACTACCAATGGACACTAGCCGAGGCCTACAAGACGGCGAATCCAATTGGCAATCTTGACCAACAACCTCACGGCCCACCAGTGGCCGCAGGCTGGGTGGAAGCCTGGCGAAGCCGTGGTCAAATGAGGGAGATATTCCAGTCACTATCTATGCTCGACCGACCCGAAGCTGTCAGTTTGATCGCATACTACCTTAACGATCATGGCAAAGCGATGTTTAACGAGGATTATGGCATTGGAAGTGTGGAGGCCATGGTTACTGATGCTCTGGATAGCTATTTTAAACGCACTACTGGAAAACTTATCAACATGATTCCTGACGAACGGCGGGCGTGGTGGGCGGCGAACAAAGGCCAGTATCCGCCCTTGCCAGAGAAGCCACCGAAGCCGTGGTTTCCGCCACCCACCACGCCGGCACCGGCCACCCCCCGCCCGCCCACGAAGTTGGAGCAGTCGTTGGAGGAAATCCGCATGAGCGGCACGGTGGCCCGGATGAAGCGCGAGGAGGAAGCCCGTAAGGCCGTGGCTGCGCTGCCCTCCCCCCCGGCCCCCGCGGCACCGCCGCTCATCCCTCACCTCCGCACCGAGGCGGAAGCCCGCCCGTGGCGCTGGCTGGTGGCCGCCATCTGCACCCTGCTGGCCGGCGGTGCTGCTTACTTCGTCCTCCGCGAGCGGCGGTAGGTTGCTGGAACCAACAAGGATGGATGAAGCGAAAGTAACTCCCGCCTTTGGTGAAGACGCGGGAGGTCGTGCGGCCTGGGTTGGGAGGACACTGATTCTGCTGCTGGCCGCGGTACTGCGGCTGGCGCTGCTGGATCTTCGCCCGCCGCATTACGATGAAGGGGTGAACGGTTACATCGCCGATCAGCTCAGTCGCGAGCACTTATACCGCTATCACCCGGAGGTCGGGCATGGGCCGCTGACGGTCTATCTCGTGCGGGCCGGGGAAGAGATGCTCGGGCACAATCTGTGGGGCTTGCGCATCTCGGCGGTTATTTTCAGCGTGCTGACCGTGGGGCTGTGTTTTCGCTTTGACACGGTCCTAGGTCGCCGCGCCGCAGACCTGGCTGCTTTGCTGATGGCACTTTCGCCGACCATGACCTTTGTCGGGCGCACGGCTATTGGGGAAAGTGCGTTGGCCTTCTTTGTCCTGCTGATGCTCTACGGGGCGGCGAGGCTCACGGTGCGGGCGACGTTTTCCGCCCGGCTGGCGCTGGTTCTGGGCGGTGCCGGGGCGCTGGCAGTCAAGGAAGTGGCCCTGCTCCATGATGCGGCACTGCTCATGGCGGCGGGCGTGACTTTGCCGTGGAAAGGGACTGGCCTGAAAGTAACACCCTTGCCTGAGTCTGGCTCCCGCCGGATGGGTGCGTGGGTTGCCGGGCAATACCTTGGTCTTGTTCTTGCCGCAGTGGCCTTGCTTTGGTGGCTCTATTCCGCCGGCGGACGTTTTCCCGAGGCTCCGGGCCGGCTCTGGCAGGGCATCGAGAACTGGCGGCGCATCGGTGCCGGGGAGCATTTGAAACCGTGGTCTTATTGGCTGGGGCTGCTGCTGTGGGATGAGCCGATGTTTTTCCTCGGTGTCCTTGTACTGCCGTGGATGCTTTGGCAAGGAACCGCTCCGGCCCGCTTCCTCGCCGGTTATTCGCTGGCCGTCCTCGTTTGTTACTCCGCAGTTTCCTATAAGACGCCGTGGTGTCTGGCGACGCTCGGGGTATCGCTGCCGCTCGCCGGAGCGGCCGGGATATGCTCCGGCAGCCCCGGACTTAGCCGGCTGGGCAGGTGGCTGGCCGTGCTGCTGCTGCCGTTTTCCCTCTGGAATAATCTGCGGCTGAATCTATGGGCCCACTCCGCGCCCGACGCAGCGCAGGTCTATGCGGCAACCTCGCCGGAGATCGGCGCGTTGCTGCGGGTCTTGGAGCGTCATGCCGCGACCACGCCCCGCGGTGCGGAGGTGCGCGGAAAGGTTTTTGCCGCAGAGCCGCACCCGCTGCCCTGGCTGCTGCGGAGCTTCCCCTGTGTCGAGTATCGGCAAACCGCCTTGCCAGTCACGGATTACGACAGCGGATTCGTCGTGGTGGAACCATCGCGGCTAATCGAGGTCAGGCGTCATCTCAAAGCTAAAGACTATGAGTGCCAGTCGATTCGCTGGCGTATGGATCAGGCTCCGGGAGCCGTCTTTTTTCATCGTCAGGTCTTTCGCGAAGGCACGATCGAATGAACCTAAATGGCATCCAGGAGCGAGGTGCGCAGCTCTTTCAACAACAACCCAGGGACCATCGTCACCGAAGAAACCGAAGATATGGAAAACGTCGTCGTCCGCGGAGTCAGCATCGAGAA
>JAYWEP010000143.1:0-9952 GCA_043779205.1 Chthoniobacter sp.
CCACGCCAAAGTCGCGAGCGCTGACGACGTGCGCCGCCAGCCGCAGCCGCTCATCCGCTACAGCGATGCGCTGCTCCTGGCGAACCGCGCGCTGCGGAAATTTCTCTACGCGAATCTCTACTACCACCCGCGGGTCGCCGGGGCGAACCAGCGCGCGTGCGGGCTGCTCCGCGATGTCTTCGAGGCGTATCTCGCGCAGCCTTCACTGCTCGGCGATTCCACCTCCCGGCGGATCGCCAGCGACGGCCTGCACCGCACGGTCTGCGACTACCTCTCCGGCATGACCGACCGCTATCTGATCGAGGAGCACGCGCGCCTGCACCCCGATCCTCAATAGAATACCCGCGAACCCGCCTCAATGCAGCATCGGCAGCGGATTGGGCTCGCGGATGAGCTGCGCGTCGAGGTCGAGGAAATGGTCGAGGCGGCGGGCGGCGGCGGCTTCGTCGATGTGGCGGGCCATGAGGAGATAGGTGGCGTAGTGGTTGCCCTCGCTTTCCACGAGGCTCGCGTAGAAATCCGCCAGCGGGGCATCGAGGTCGCGCACGCCTTCGGCGAGGATTTGGAATTTCTCGCAGCTCCGCCCCTCGATCAGCGCGAGAACCGTGAGGTGGTCGATGACCTGCTCGCTCCGGCCTTTGCGGACGGCCTGCATCATGCCGCTGATCCACGGGCTGCGCTGCGGATTGGTGAAGGCGATGCCGCGCTCGCGGAGCAGGCCGAGGACGAGGTCGAAGTGCTGGAGCTCCTCGATGGCGATGGCGTTCAGCTCGCGGACGCGGTCGTGCAGCTCCACGTATTTTTCGAGGTTGAGCGCGGAGGTCGCGGCTTTGCGTTCGAGGTGCGCGTGGTCGATGAGGACAGGCGCGAGGTTGGCGCGGATTTTCGGCAGCCAGGTGTCGGGGAGTTTCGCGCGCCAGAGGAGCATGGCGGGATTACTTCGGCGCGTACCACTTCGCGATCTTGAAATCCCCGTGCATCTTCGTCGCGTCGGCTCCGTCGATCTTCATGGTCGCATCATCGAAGACGATGAACTGCTCGGGCGTTTGCAACTCCCCGAGAAACGCGACCAAATCCTTCCAATCGCTCTTGGTGCCGATCTTGAACCCAATGGCGGTGTAGTCCGGCTTGGGCACGCTCGCCACGGGCTCCGCACTTTCGATCAGCACCTGATGCTTCTTCGCGAGTTCTTTGATTTGTTCCTGCAACTGCACGCCAGCCCGCTGCTCGTCGCCGAGCTTCGGCTGCTTTTCCGCCAGCCACGCGGCGCGCTGCTCCCACAGCGCCTTGTCGGCGCTGCGCATTTTCATCGCTTTGACCTGGCGCGTTTTCACCGCGAGGTCGGCGGTGAGGCGCGCTTTGCTTTTCAAAAAATAGTCGGTGACGAAAAACGTGACGAAGAGAAACGCGACGGTGCCGACGAGGATCGACAGGTTTTTTTCGCGGGTGGAAAGCGGGCCGCTCATGGATTGCCAAAAATAGTGATTTGCGAGTGGTCGTTGGGCAGCGGCTGCTGGTTCCTCGCGTCTATCTTGAACGTGTCCAGTTCCTTTTCCTCCTGGAGCTTCGTGCGGAAGTCGAGGGCAAGGTTCGCCGTGGGCGCTTCGACGATAATGCTCCACTGCCTCAGATCGATGTGAAACTGGGTGATGTGGAGGTCTGCGGTGGGCCGGTTTTTGTCGATTTGAAAGAGCAGCTCGCGCGCGTAGCGGCGCGGGTCGATGGCGGGCGCGAGCGCCTTCCAGCGGGCTTCCTGGCTGATGACGTATTTCTCGACGGGCTGGGCGGCGGCATACTCAGCGTCGATCTTGCGCGCCTGCGCTTTCAGCCACGCGAGGTAGGCAAAGGCGGCGACGATCGCGAGGACGTAAACCACCCCGGCGGCGATGAGGCGCTGCCGCCAGTTTGCGGCCCGCGCGCCGCGGTCCACGTCGGCCTGCCACGAGGCGGGGACGAGATTGACGGCGGGCTCGGGGAGCGGGCCGTCGAAGGCCGCGAACTCGACGGGCAGCAGGAAGAAGTCGTGCAGCGTCTCGACGAGCGGCGCGCATTCCTGGGCGAGACGGACGCGGGAGAAAACCACGGGCACGCCTTCCATCTCCGCGCCGAGGAGCATCTGCGGCAGGGCGCTGCGCAGGGATTCGGCATCGAGGGCGGGGAGCACGTGAGTCCACGCGAGGCGGCTCTTTTCGCAAATCGCCACGACGAGCTGTCCCTGCTCGGGATAGACGGCGAGCACGGTCTCATCCGCCGGACAGGCGGCGGCGATGTGCATGGGAAAGGGCGTGATTTTTTCCGGCAGCCGCCCGCGCGCGCGGAGCGGGGCGCAGAGCGTGTCGAGCTGCGCGTGCTGGGCGGCGGCGGCGACGAGCGTGGATTCATTTTCGCCGCTCGCGACGACCACGAAGTCCGAGGACACGCCCTCGATCGGGAAGGGCAGCGTCTTTTCCAACTGGAGCTGCACCATGCCGGCCAGCTCGGCGCGATCCGTGGCGGGCAGGGTCATGCGCTCGAGCAGCACGGCCTGGCAGGGCAGCGCGAGGTGCAGGCGGGTGCCCTCGGGCAGCGCGGCGGCGGCTTCGCCGAGGGTGGCGATTTTCTGCGCGCTCCCCCCGGCGCGGCTCAGGCGCCAGCCGTCGGCATCGGGGGTGAGAAGCGCGACATCCGCGCCGGATTTCTTCATTCTTTCCAGGAAAGTATTTGGGGATTGCCCGCGGCTTTTCGGGCAACGACTTCGACTTGTCGATAGGCATTTCCCGACCGCCCTTCGCTGATGATGTGCATGGTCGGATCCTTCATCATGACGAGGCCGCCGATCTCCTTGAACTGCGCGTCGCCGAGCCCGAGGAAAACCTGGATGTCGTGGAGGCTCTTGAATTCCGGGTCGTCGATGGTGCCGTCGAGCCCGTCCTTGCCCTGCCGGAATTTCACAAACGCGGTGATGCGCAACTCGCCGAGTCCGGGGATCAGCCGGAGGATGGCGGGCGGTGCGGCAATGAGGTCGATGGGCCCCTGGCTGTCGATGGTGAGGTCGTCTTTCCAGCCGGCCTGCGAGACGAGCGGCGCGGCCCCGGCCACGTCGGCGATTTCCTCCACGCTCGTCAGCTCGCGGTTGGCCGGGTGGTAGTCGCCCTCGTCCTCCATGCCGTTGAGGTGCTTCACGCTGTCGGCGTCCACGTAGTCGAGCAGGCAATCCACGAGCACCTCGCGCTGCTGGAAATCGAGGCCGCGGCCTTCGAGCCATTGCTTGAGAATGGCGAGCTTGCGCGGTTCCTCGCCGCGGAGCAGCCAGTTCACATTCAGCCGCCCGCCTTCGCTGACGATGCGCACTTTGTAGCCGAGGTCGGGCGCGACCTCCTCGTCGAGCGCGGGCGTTTTTTGCGAAACCAGCGGATGCAGCGCGAGGGCGAGGCCGGAGTGGGCCATGGCGCGCGCCTCCACGTCGCGGTTGGCATCGGTGTGGAGCTGCAGCTCGCTCTGGACGATGGCGACCCACGCGAAAACCGCGCCGGACAAAACGATGAGCGCCCACATCACGAGCAGCAGCGCGGAGCCGCGCTCGCCGCCGTCCCGATCCGTCCCCAATTCCGTCATTTGGTCAAATTCCGTAATTCCGTTTCCTTCGATCCGAAAAAGGCCGGACGGAATTACGGAATTTTTCCAAATGACGGAATTCTGAGGATGACGCGGGATGAGAGTTTTTCGGGCGCGTTTCATGGCTGCTGCATTTGCGACGAAGGCACGGGGAGAATCGCCTCCACGGGCGGGTCGTCCGCGTTTTTCCAAAGGCGCACGCGGACGAGCTGCGGGCGCGTGGTCTGGTCGGTCCAGCGGTCGAGCCACGCATTGAGGCGCGGATCGAAATACCGCACCTCGAAGCCGACCATCGGGCGGACGAGCGAGACCCAGTTGTATTTGCCCGTGCCGCTGCCGCGCGCGAAAAAATCCACGTCGGCGCGCGCCTCCGGCGTGACCGGTTCGCGGCGCAGTCCGAGCTCGAGTTCGCTCGAGGTGCTTTCCACGGGCTGCACGGTCATCGTCACGCGAAACTCGCCGGGCGCGGCGGCGGTGAGCACGCCCTGGCCGGCGTGCGCGCGCCAGATGATTTCGTCATTCGAGAAATCGTGCAGCTTGAAAGGATTGCCGAGGAGCGCGCTGTTTTCGCGGCGCGGCAGGTCGGCGAGCTGCGTCTGGAGAAAGCGCACGACGGCCTGCACGGACTCGCGCTCATCCTGCAGGTCGGTGGTGTCTTTCATCGCCTGCAGATTCGTGGTGACAAAGCGCAGCACGACCGTGGTGAGCAGTCCGATGATCATCGTGGCGATCATCACCTCCAGCAGCGTGAAGCCGCGCGGGCCGTTATTTCTGGCGCGGATAGACATAAAAAATCAGCTCTTTCGACTGCTCCTCACCGCCGCTCTGCCAGGCCACGGTGAGCGTGACCGCGGAGATGCCCTCGATCTTCTCCTCCTTCTCGTTTTTCTTTTGCACCGGCACGCTCGCCATCTTCATCGTCATCCCGGCGAAGGGGCCTTTCAGCTCCTCGCTGCTCGAAGTCGGGCCGGCTTTCCCGGCGTTCAGCGGCACCGCGCCGGACTCGACTTCGGCCCACCGGTTTTCCAGCGCCCGGCGGGCCAGCGCGTGCTCCTCCTTCAGCCGCTCGGCGGCGATGCAATTACTCACGCACCGCCCGAGCGTGATGATTCCGATGGCGAAAATCATCACCGCCAGCATCACCTCCAGCAGCATCACGCCGCGCTCTTTCCGGTGCCGTGCGTTTTGCATCGCGCGCGTCATTTCACCTCCGAGTCGAGGAACGTGGCGTGGGTGGTCAGCGGGTCGTAGCGCACGCTCCAGCTCCCGGCCTCGCCGGCAAAGGAAACCAGCGCCTCCTCGCACACGCCGCTCCGCCAGAAAATCCATTCCGCCGGCGGCTTCTTCATCAGCGCCGACGGGCGCTCCAGCGTGAAGCTCTCGCCCTTCGCAAAGACAAACCGCTCCGGCTCGGCCTTCGGGTCGTCCGTGTCGCGCCGCTCCACGGGCACGAGCACGATGCCGTCCTCCGCCCAGCTCATCGCGTAGGTGCGCCGCTCCGTCATGCTCCGTTCGCGCGCGGTGCGGACGAAGCCGTCGAACTCGTCGAACGAGCTTTTCAGCCGCTGCTCGGCAAGCACGGACACGATGCTCGGCACCGCGAGCGTGATCATCAGCAGGCTGATAAAGAGCGCGAGACAGATTTCGAGGAGGGTGAAGCCGGCGCGGCGGTGCATCGGCGGGGAAGCTAGCACCGGAGGGCCTGCGCTTCGACTCTTAATCTTGCTCCTGCTCATGATCCTGATCCTGTCCCAAGTCGGAACCATTGCTGTGCTGAAGATCAGGAGCAGGAATCAGGAGGCGGACGCCCACGGTTGACCACCCCTCGGCTCACTGCTACTGAACCCCTCGTGTTCCGCTCTACCCCGGCTCTCGTCCTCACCCTCGCCGTCGCCACCGCCGCCCTCGCGCAAAACGCGCCCGTACCCGTGCCGCCGAATCCCGTGCCCCCGCTCCCCGTGGTGCCAGCCCCCGTCCCCGCGCCGGTCGCGGCGCCCGCGCCTGCGCCTGCGCTGGCGCAGACTCCCGTGGCCAGCAATGCGCCCGTGCGTCTCCAGCTCACGGACCTCAAAGGCGTCCTCGATTTCTACGAGCGCCTGACGAAAAAGCGCCTCGTCTATGACAACCAGGTCGCCGGCCCGACGCCGATCACCATCGCCGTCGCGGGCGAGGTTCCCCCGGAGGAAGCCATCCGCATCATCGAGATCAGCCTCATCCTCAATGGCATCACCCTCGTCCCCGTCGAGCACAGCGACATCGTCAAAGTCATCGGCGTCGGCAAAAACCCGCGCAGCGCGGCGATCCCGATCATCTCCGACGAACTCGTGATCCCCGAGGGCGAAAAGGTCATCACCTTCATCAAGAAGCTCGAATACGCCGACCCGACCGAGCTGAAGCAGTTGCTCGGAACCTTCGTGGTGCCAGCTCAGGGGCAGTTCAGCGACATGACCCCGCTGCCGAAATCGCAGTCCATCCTCATCACGGAAAACACCGCCGTCCTCCGCGGCCTGCTGCGCATCATCCGCGAGATCGATGTCCCGCCGGCGGAAGTCTTCAGCGCGTTCGTCACCCTCGAGCGCGCCGACGCCAAAGACGTGCTCGAAAAGCTCACCTCCATTTTTCAAAAAGACGCTGCCGCCGGCGCGACTGCGCCCGGTGCCCCGCGCGGCGTGCAGGTCCCGCGGCCCGTCGCCACCACGCCCGACGGCACCCCGCTGCCGCCCGGCACCACCGCCGTGGCCACCGCGCCGGACTCCGTCGAGATCCGCGGCGGCGCGCTGTCCGAGGATGCGATCGTCGTCGGCAAGATCAAGCTCACCGCCGACGTGCGCACGAACCGCATCCACGTCATTGCACGGAAGAAAGGCTTGGAGTTCATCACCAAGCTCATCCACGAGTTCGACACGAGCGTGAAGTTCGGCGAGCCCGCTTCCCGCCCGCTCAAATTCATCTCCGCGGGCGATGTCCTCGATGTCGTGGTCAAAGCCATCAGCGATCCGGGGGCCAAGGAAGAGGGCGGCGCAGCCGGCGGCGGAACCACTTCCCGGACTGGCCAAACCGGCGGGCGCACCGGCGGCGGGGCCAGCCTCCTGGGCAACAACAGCAACAGCAGCTTCGGCCAGAACGGCGGCGGCGGGGGCGGCGGGGGCGGGGGCGTAACCGGCGGCTCGGAGCTGGACACCGAGGAGGCCGATACCAAGCCCGACGCGCGCATCGTGGGCACGACCAAGATCATCGCCGACAAAAACGCCAACGCCATCATCGTCATCGGCAACGCCGACGTGCGGGTGAAAGTTTTCAAGCTCCTCGACCAGCTCGACCGGCGCATCCCGCAGGTCATGATCCACGCCATCATCGGCGAACTGAACATCAGCAATAAGGAGCAGTTCGGCGTCGAATACATCCTGCGCAACGCCGGCCTCGGCATGAGCCCCGTCACCGTCTCCTCCGGCACCACCACCGGCACCACCGGCACCACCCAGACCGGCACCGGCACCACCACTGGGACGACGACCGGCACCACCACGGGAACCACGACCACGCCCAACACCGGCTCCAGCGCCACCAACCTCGCCTCCTTTGGCGCCAATAATACGCCCGCGCTCAACCTCAACAACCTTCTCAACCAGGACACCGTCCACCAAATCGCCACGGCGGGCGCCTCGGGCCTGACCGGCTTTCTCACTGCGGGAAATTCGCTCAGCGCCGTCGTCACCGCGCTCGAAAACACCGGCCGCTTCACCGTCGTCAACCGGCCCAGCGTTTTCACCCGCAACAACAAAAAAGCCATCATTGCCTCCGGCCAGGAAATCGCCATCCCGCAAAATATCCAAAGCTCCATCAATTCCGTGCAGGCCGGATCGAGTGGCCTCGTGACCAATGCCAGCGTCCAGTACAAGAACGTCACCCTCCAGCTCGAGATCGTCCCGCGGATCAATTCCGACAAGGAGGTCTCCCTCGACATCCTCCAGCGCAACAACGAAGTCTCCGGCTCCACGCGCATCGGCCAGGACGACATCCCCACCATCGCCACGCGCTACGTCCGCACCTCCGTCACCCTCGCGAACAATGAGACGCTCGTCCTCGGCGGGCTCATCAAATCCAGCGTCAACCGCGCGAAAACGGGCATTCCCTTCCTCATGAACATCCCGGTGCTCGGCACGCTTTTCAGCACCACCACCAAGGAAAAAATCCGCACCGAACTCGTCATCCTCATCCGCCCGGAAGTCACCTGGGCGCCGCCGGATGCCATCGCCCTGCGCGAGCGCGAGATGGAATTTATGAACATCCCGCCCGATCTCGAATCCACCATCTACCCCGAGATCAAGCGCAAGAAAGCCTCGCCCGAAGAGATGCTCCGCAAGCCCGCCGTGCCCCTCCGCGACAAAGCCCCGGCGCCGAAGGCGAAGCGCTGATTCGTCGCGCAGCGGCAGCTGTAGGGGCAGCTGCCAGCTTCCCCTACAGCCGCCCGCGAGCCCCTCACATTTGTCATCCATGACCTCCCGCAAAGTCCTCATCGACCTCCTCCTCGCCTGCGGCGTCTCCAGCGAGGAAGCCGCCACGCTCGCCGCCCTCCAGCCCGCGCCCGGCGTGAGCTGGACCGCCGAAGTGCTCAACACCGGCAAGGTCGATGAACACAAGCTCGCCGCCGAACTCGCCCGCCTTTTCAAATCCCCCTGCGAGAACATCGAAGCCGTCAAAGTCGAGCGCAGCGCGCTCCAGCTCCTGCCCAGCCGCTTCGTTTTCAAACACCACATCCTCCCCGTCTCCGCGACCCCGGAATCCATCCGCCTCGGCACCTACGATGTCTTCAACGCCGTCGCCCGCCGCCTCGCCGCGCAGCAGCTCCCCGGCCGCAAGCTCGAATGGGTCATCGTCCCCCGCGGCCCGCTCCTCCGCACCATCAAAGCCGTCTATGGCGTCGGCGCGGAAACCTTCGACGAAATCCTCGCCTCCACCCGCACCTACGACGGCGACCCGCACGACAAAGCCCAGGACATCACCGGCGACGACCCCGAGGCCAGCGTCGTCAAATTCGTCAACCAGATCATCCGCGAAGCCATCCTCGAACGCGCCACCGACATCCACGTCGAGCCGCTCGAAAACGACCTCCGCATCCGCTACCGCATCGACGGCATCCTCCACGAAGTCGCCGTCCCCCCGCAGCTCCGCCTGCTCCAGAGCGCCATCATCTCGCGCTTGAAAGTGATGGCCCACATGGACATCGCCGAGCGCCGCCTCCCGCAGGATGGCCGCATCAATCTGACCACCGGCGCGGGCGCGATCGACGTCCGCGTTTCCACCATCCCCACCGTCAACGGCGAATCCATCTCCCTCCGCCTCCTCTCCCGCAGCGACGCGCTCAGCTTCGGCCTCGACCGCCTCGACATGAGCGAAAAGCAAATCGCCACCGTCCAGGCGCTCCTCACCCAGCCGAACGGCATCATCCTCGTCACCGGCCCCACCGGCTCGGGAAAAAGCACCACGCTTTACAGCTTCCTCACGTCCATCAATGCGGTCACGCGCCGCATCATCACCATCGAGGAGCCCGTCGAATACCGCCTCCCCGGCGTCTCCCAGATTGATGTGAAAAGCGAGATCGGCCTGACCTTTGCCAACGGCCTCCGCGCCATTCTCCGCCAGGACCCGAACATCGTCATGGTCGGCGAAATCCGCGATTTCGAGACCAGCGAAATCGCCATCCGCGCCGCCATGACCGGCCACCTCGTCTTTTCCACGCTGCACACGAATGACGCCGTGAGCGGCATCACCCGCCTGCTCGACATGGGCATCGAGCCCTTCCTCCTCGCCAGCGTCGTCCGCTGCTTCCTCGCCCAGCGCCTCGTCCGCACCATCTGCCCGGATTGCAAAACCGAGGCCTCCTATCCCGTCGATTACCTCCTCGAAATCGGCGCACCGCTGCCCTCCGACTTCAAATTTTACAAAGGCGCCGGTTGCGAGCACTGCCGCCACACCGGCTACCGCGGGCGCACCGCCATCTACGAAATCGTCCCCGTCAATGAGGGGCTGCGCCGCATGATCATCCGCAAGGAAACCGGCTCCGCCATGAAAGCCCGCGCCGTCACCGACGGCATGGACACCCTCCGCACCGACGGCTGGCGCCGCGTCCTCCGCGGCCAGACCACCGTCGAGGAAATCGTCCGCGTCACCCAGCAGGACGAGGCCATGACCGAGACGGACTGAGGGCGGCTCATAGCAAAGTGAGTTAAAGGACGGACGCTGCGGCCCGGCAGGGCCGATGGAAATTAGCCGGTGGTGAAGCGAGTCCGCGAGCGGCAACCACCGGATTCCCGGATGAAATGGGTCCGCCCCGGCAGGGGCCGATGGAATTCCGATG
>JAYWEP010000144.1:0-13471 GCA_043779205.1 Chthoniobacter sp.
GTCTCCGGCGGCTTTTCAAAAATGATCTCGCCGAGCTTTTGGTTCACTTCTTCCTGCCCCTGCTTCACGCCGTTGAGCCCCTCCATCGTGTCGCTGAGACGGTTCGCGAGGTCGGCCCGTTTCTCGGCTTCGCTGACGATGCGGGCTTGGTAGTGATCAATGGTGCCGATGCCGGGGCCGGTGACGTCGTTCGCATCGAGCACCTCGAACCAGTAGTCGATGACGCTGCCCTCCTCGACGTGCGGGACGAGGGAGCCGACCTTCCAGTCGAAGCGCCGCGTGACGGTCTTTGGCAGCGCGCCGCCGAGATCGAGGTCGATGGTCTTGTGCGGCCCGCCCTCCACCCAATCGACGGCATAATGCAGCCGCACTTTCGCGACGCCGAAGTCGTCCTTCGCCTCGAAGGCGATGAGCGCGGTGGCCTCGCGCGTGAGCAGCACTTCGCGCCGGTCGGGCCAGACGATTTTGATCGTGGGCGGCGCGTCCTGGATCACGTCGATGTGGTAGATGGCCGCGCCGCGGGACTCGACGCCGTCTTCATCCACGAGCCGCAGGGTCATGCCGGTCACGCCCTCAGCGGGGATGTAAACGCCACCGGTGAGCTGCGTTTTGTCCTCGGCACCGGTGGCGAGCGGCGCGGTCTTCACGGGCTTGTCGCGGTCGGCGCCGATGAGACGGATTTCGCCGGACTGCACGGCGGTGCTCGCCTTCACTTTCAGCACGAGCCGGCTGCCCGCGAGGATTTTCAAATCGCCGAGCGCCCGGCGCTGCGCGGGGAGCTGCGTGTAGGCGGGCCAGACCTGCTGGCACTCCACACTCGCGACCGAGGGACGCGGCTTCACCTTTACGTGAAAGGCGGCGCTCTCCGCGTCGCCGAGCGCCACGGTGTAGTCGAACGGCTCCTGCACGCTCTGCAGCACGCGGGCGAAACGCGTGCGCTGGGCCGGGTCCGCGGCCATCTCGAATTCCTGCGGTTTGCCCTTCGCGGTCTGCACGCGCAGCCGGCCTTTCGCCGGGACGATGCCGCCCGCCGCGCCCTCGAGGCGCAGGTCGTCGCCGATGGCGATGACGCGATTGCCCGTCACGTCGCGGATGAGCGTCTTGCGCGGGACGGGGTTGTTAAAAAGGCACGCGCGCATCAGCAGCGGCTGCGTCTTGTGTCCGCCGTATGCCGCCAGCCCCACCGTCACCGCGAGCGCCGCGGCGGCGATGCGCAGCCACTTTTTCATCGGCCCCGTTTTCACCACCGCATCGAATTTCATTTGCGCCGCCATCGCCGTGGTCTCCGCCACAAGCGCGCGGACCAGCGCGGGCGAGGCCGGGCCGTCCTCCGCCTTGGCGAGCTGCACCGCCGCGATGAACCGCGACCGGAACTCCGGCAGCTCGCGCTCGACCATCAGCGCCACCGCTTCATCCGCCAACTGCACGCGCCACGGCCGCACGCCAAACCACCACAGCGCCGCACCGGCTCCGCCCATGCCCGCGATGAAAAACGCGAGCCGCCCGAGCCACGGGAGATTCGTCAGAAAGTCCGTCACTGTCTCGCTCACCAGCCACGCGCCCAGCGCCGTCACCGCCATCGCCACGCCCGTCCACAAGGCCACGCGGCCCTGCCGTCCCCGCAGTTGCTCGATGCGCGCGGCGATCTCGCGCGCCGAGTCGGCGAGCCTGCGGCGCGGCAAAGTCGCTGGCGGCTCGCCGGGCGGAGTGGTGGTGTCAGTCACGGGAGAAAAAAAAACAGCGCGGGTAATTCACTGCGTTGCCATCCGCAGCGCAACAAATCCCGCGCGGCGACTTCCCGCATGACTTCAGCGCGAGCCCTGCTGCATGGGAAAAGGCGAAGGTGCGCATCGCCGTAAAGGACGCCGCCGTGCTCCACCTGCCGAAACAGAGTTTCGAGACGAGGGGTGGAAAAACAAAGCGGCGGCCGACTCGGGTGAGTGGCCGCCGCTGGAAGGTGGCAGTCGCGCTGGTTTTTTAGTTAGGGCTTCGCGGCTGGAGTCGCGGGCGCGGTGGCCTTGGGTTTCTTTTCCACTTTCACCGGAGCGGCCTTGCCGAGGTGGACGGAGTGGGCTTCGAGCACGTCACCCTTTTTGAAATAGGAGCCGGTGAGGTAGGCGCCCACGGCGATGTCGTCGAACTTCGCGGGCTGTTTGGTCACGGTGTTGAGCACCTTGGTTTCGGCGGTGACGACGAACGTGCGCTCCCCCGCCGCTTCCTTGAAGGTGAAGGCTTGCTTCGCCTTGTCCACGGCAGCGACCGTGCCCGCGTAAGGCAGCGGCTTTTCCTTCGCGACTTTTTCCGCGGCAGCGGCCACGGGAGCTGCGGCCGGCTTGGTGGTGTCGGTGGCGGTTACGGCCTGCGCACCGAGCGGCAGGCTGACGATGAGAGCCGAAAGCGCGAGGGCGCTGCAGCGTTTGATGTAGGTCATATTTGGGTTCTGTTATTTTTTGTTTGGCGACTGCCAACAGCCCCTTATGACGGAGTTCACCGGAGTTTGATCAAACAAACTTTGAGAATTTGCGTGGCGCTGCCCAGAACCGCTGTGCCCGGAGCAGGTAGTTCCGATCCGCGGCTCCATTGCAGGCTTCGCGGCGAAAGCGCAGGGTGGGATTGTGAAATTCACGCACCCGACTCGCGCCCCGCTCCGGGTCTGCGCCTCTGCCAAGCATGTCGGCCTATGCAGATTCCCCAATGGCTCCAGCTCATCGGTGCGCTCGCGCTTTTGGGGCTCGGTCTTTTCGTGGGCCGGCTTTGGCAAAACGGGCCGCTGACGCCTGCGCCGGAAGCGCCCGGCGCGGCCCGCCAACTCGCCGGCAGGAACTCTGCCGACGCGACCTCCCGCTTCTCGGCGGCGGCTGCACCTCGCGACTCGCGCGCCGTCGCCGAGCCGCTGCTTTCACGGGAAGATTTAATCAACCGTCTGGCGCAATGTTTTGCGATCACTTCGGCAGACGAGCGGCGGCTCGAGTTTTTGCACCTGCTCAAACTGATGAGCGCCACGGACGCCCGCGCGGTGCTCGAACTCCCCGCCTGCGAGACCAAACAGGGCGTCTGCTCCGACTCGGACTGGCACGCCTTTTGGCGGCGCTGGGGCGTTCGAGATCTGGCTGAGCCAGCCCGGCGGCGGCGCGCTCCGGCAGCAAGCCATCGAGCAATACGCAGCGCGTCTCGCTGAGACCAATCCCGAAGCGGCAAAAGCATGGTTGCAGCGGGCGAAATCCGCGCCGCCCGCGCCTTGAAGCCGACTCCGCGCGGCGACTGTAGGGGAAGCTGCCAGCTTCCCCTACAGTCGCGCGGAGCCGGCGCTGTTTTCGGCGGCTGCTTTACTTAAGCTGCGCCTTCTTCCGCACATACCACTCGACGGAGGCCACGAGCAGGAGCAGCGCGAAATAGACGGGCGACGACCACAGCTCGGAATCGACCACGCTTTGCACGCGCTCGGTTTTGGCCGCGATGAGGTCGGGGAGTTTCGCCAGCGTTTCCTCGCGGAAAAATCCGCCGCCGCTGATCTCGGCCATTTGCTTGAGCACGGCCTCGTTCATGGCCGTCTCGCCCAGCTCGAAGGCGGGCTCGGCGACGGTGAACTCGATGACGGTGGCGGCGTCGCCTTTGACCGAAAACTGATGCACGCCGGGCGCGAGCGCGGTGAAGTCGCCGCGATACATGCCGGGCTGCTCGGGCACGGCGCGCAGCGTGACCTCCTGCCGCGGACCAGCCTGCACGCTGGGTTCCGCGGCGATGGGCTTGGTGGTGTAGCCGCCCTCGACGGTGGCTTCCTTCACGGGGTTGAAGTCCGCGCTGTAGAGCCGCGCATAGACGCTCACGCGGTCACCGGTGGTGTAGCTCTGCTTGTCCACGGTGAGCTGTGTGCGCTTCGAGCCGCCGAGAAGGTGCGAGAGGCCGAGCTTCTGCGTCACCTGGCCCCAGAGGATTGGGTAAAAGCGGTCGTCGGCATTTTTGCGCCAGCGCCAGGTGTTGTCGGTGCCGACGTAGAGCACCTGGCCGAGGCCGTACTGCTGCTGCGCGACGACGGGCATCTTGCCAAAACGCGTGGCTTTCGTCGCGTCGCTGTCCTGGAGCAGGACTTGCGCGGCGGGCTTCGCGCGGGCGACGCGGGCGACCCAGTAGATTTTCGGAAAGCGCTTCCAAATCGCCACGTTCTCGTCGTCCTTCGGCGAGAGTTTCATCATCGGGCTGGTGCGGCCCTGGGCGGTGAGTTCGAGCGTGGTCGGGCGGTCGGGGCCGGTCTGTTTCGCGACGGTTTCAACTAGCTCCACGGGGAGCATTTTTTCGAGCACCGTCCCGCGGTATGCGGCAGGGTTGCTCTTGTTTCCCGCCACGAAAAGACATGCGCCACCGAACTTCGTCACGAACTCGCTAAGCCACGTCATCGGGGCGTCGCCGAGCGACTTCGGATCGACGTCGCCGAGCACGACGAGGTCGTATTTGAAAAGCTCCTCCTTGGTCTGCGGAAAGGCCTTCACGTACGGCGAGCCCTCGCCCTCGGTGATCGCCGGGTCGCCCTCCTGCAGCCAGCATTTCACCTCCAGCCGCCGGTCGCGCAGCAGCACGCTTTGCAGGTAGCGGAACTCCCACCGCGGCGACTCCTCGACCATCAGCACCTTCACTTTGCTGTCGATGACCTTGAGCCGCTGGGCCACGGAATTGTTGTCCTTCACCGCCTCGTCCTCGCGCGGCTCGATGGACGCGCGCAGCTCGTATTCGCCCACCGTTTTCGGCGTGAAAGGCAGCGCCACCGTCTGCTCCTCATCGTCGGCGAAAGTGAGGTCTTTGGTCGCCACGACCTCGGTGCCGAGCCGCAGCGTGATCTTCGCGCTCTCGCCGCGGATGCCCTGCCCGCGCACGCGCACGGTCACGGGTAGCTCGTCTTTCACAAAGGCCACTTCCTGCGCAAACATGTTCGCCACGATGATGTCGCGCGGCGAGGTGATACCCACGCCGTAGATGAAAAGCGGCACGCCTTCCGAGCGCGCGAGCCGCGCGGCTTCGAGCGGCTGGGTGCCGATGTTGCTCGCGCCGTCGGTGGCGAGAAAAATGCCCGCGAGCGGCTGTCCGCGCTTGCGCTCCAGCAGCTCGCGGATGGCGTCGCCGATGGCGGTGGTCTGGCTTTTCGGATCGAGCTTGTCCACCCACGCGCGCGGGTCGGGCGGCGTCTTCTCACCGCCCGCCGATGCTGTGCCAGCGGGCATCGGCGGCGCTTCGGTGCTGATCTCCGCGAGCGTTGCGCCGAAGGTGAAAGTGTTCACGTCATACGCCTTCGCGAATTTTTCCAGCAGCCCGAGGTCGTCATTGCGCAGCACCCCGCGGAGCAGTTCGACGCGCGGCACGGACTTCAGCGCCGCCGCTTGTTTCGCGTCGAGCGGCTGGTCGAGACCCTTGCGAATATCGAGCACGCCTTTCGCCAGCGCCGCGCGCTTCAAGTCCGCCGCGTCGAACCGCGGATCGGCGATCTTCATGCTCGCGCTGGCGTCGATGAGATTGAGCAGCGTCCGCCGGATCGTGCCCTCGATGGTGAACGCAAAAACCGGCCGCAGGAGGATGAGCAGGAGCAGGAGAAAGAGCAGGATGCGCAGCGCCGTGAGCACGCGCCGCCGCGCGGGTGTGACCCACTCGCGCGTATCGCGCCAATAACTCCACCACGTCATCGCGCCGAGGAGCACGGCGAGCAGGATGATCCACCCAATCGCCCCGCTATTGCGCAGCACCACCTGCACGCCGGAGATGTGCGCGGCGTTGTCCATTTTCACGCCGAAGATGCGGAGGAGGAATTCGGTCACGGGACGGAAACGGAGGGGACGGAACGGGCGGAGGACGAAGGAAACGGAGGGGAGGGACGGAATTAACGGAATTTTGCCAAATTAACGGAATGGTTTAGGCGGTGAGATCGACATCGATTTCCGGGTTGCGATAGCGGCGGGTCTTGGTGCGGAACTCCAGGCTGTCGCCACCGAAATTGATCAGGAGACCGTGATCGGTTTCCGTGGCATTGAGGTAGTTCACGAGCTGGTACGAGTGGGACTTGATGAGCATGGAGACGGCTTTGTTTTCGATCAGCAATTCCTCCCCGGCTGCCGCGTCTTTCACGACCATATCGGCCACGAATTCACCCACGATCACACCTTCATACAGGACTTTGATTTCCTTGAACGCCTGCACCTCCAAACCCGCCCGCGAGCATTCCACGACCAGAGCATTTTGATTCACCCGCTCGGAAAACCCCGGCCCAAGTTTCCGATGCACCTTCATGGCAAATCCGACGATCTTCTTAGCGAGAGCAGTTTCAGTTTTCATGTGTTTGTATTTTGGGTTTGGTCAGTCTTCTTTTCCGTTAATTTGGCAAAATTCCGTTAATTCCGTAAAAAATCTGCCGTCCTCATTTCGACTGGCTCCATCGGTTGCCGAACCACGTCTCCGCAATCGCCAGCCCCAGCGCGAGGATGGCAAACGCCAGCCAGAACTCCGAGCCGGTGCGCTCCTTTTGCAGGACGGCGCGGAGGCCGTGCTCGGGCGACCAGCGGATGAGCTGGGCGACGCCGTCGAAGACTTTGAGGTCCGCCGGGGAAAGCTCTTCCAGCCTTGATTCGGCGGGATCGGCCTGCGTGGCGAAGCGGAGCATGGGCGTGGCGTCTTCGCCGGTGCGGGCGTCGTACACGCCGGCCATGTCGGTCTCGTCGAATTGCAGCAGAGGCAGCCCGGCGTTGAGCGCGATGCGGCGCAGGGCGGTCGCGTCTTTTTTTGCGCCGGGTTTGGTGATGGTTACGTCTTTGCCGACCAGTTCGGCGTCCATAACGTAGTTAAGTTTTGTCCCGACGCGCAGGTTGAGATGTTCGTCCTGCCGCGTGACGATCGCGCCGAGGATGCGGTGGATGAGCGGGACGAAAATGGGGCGGATGCAGAGGTCGTTCCACGCGCTGTCGGCGGTGCTGCTGAACTGGATCACGCGCCCGTAGCCGAAGGTGCGCTCCATGACCGCGGGCTGGCCGTCGGCGTAGCTGAGGACGAGCGCGGGCGGGCCGATGTCGGCGCGCGGCACGTCGGACTTCGCAGGGTCGAGGGCGAAGGCGCGGTAGAAATTTGCCGTGGCCGGTGAGCCCGCGGCGGGGTCTTTCCAAATGGCGACGATGGGATGCTCGTAGCCTTTCGACTGGAGATGAAAAAACTGCTCCTGCTGCTCGGCATTTCCACGCGCCGCGCCGAAGGATGCGGGGAGAAAGCCGCGCTCGGTGAAGAGCTTTTCGTTGTAGAAACTCGTGCTCATTTTTCCGCCGGGGAAGACGATCAACCCGCCGCCTGCGCGCAGGTATTTGTCTAAGCCCGCGAGCACGCCATCGGGCACGTCGGGGACGTTGGCGAGGACGACTGCTTCGTAGTCGCTGAGTTTGGCCGACGCCAGATCGGCGGGGCTGACAGTCTTCGTTTTGATGTAGTACTTCTCGCGCTGCTCAGGCGACACGGGCACGAGCGCGTTGCGCAGGTAAAAGACCTCGCTCTCGCGCGGCTCGATGCCGGGATCGCCATCGACGAGCAGCACATTGATCTCGCCGATCACGCGCACGGCGACGGCGCGCTGGTCGTCCGCGGGATTGCGATCCGCGGGGATGTGCGCGGTGACGGAGTGAAAGCCCGGCTCGCGGAACTGCACAAAGAGCGAGATGCGTTTCGACTCGCCCGGCGGGATCGCCTCGATGCCCGCCTCATCGCCCGGCGGCTCGGCATCGACGCCGATGCTGACCTGCACATTCTTCGCCTCCTCCACGCCGTAGTTTGCGACCTCCACCTCGAAGCGCACCGGCTGATTCACCGGCGCAAGCGCGCTCGACATGCGCAAGCCCGTCACGCCGAGATTGTGCTGCTCGCTTTCGCCGACGAGCACGAGCCGCGTCTGGATGTCCTTCTTCACCGAGTCGAGCAGCGCGCGGGTGTCGGCGAGCTGTTTCCAACCCGCGGCCTGGCCGTCGGTGACGAGGAAGATTTGCTTCACCACGGTGGTCTGCCGCTGGATGACTTCGACCGCTTGGCGCAGCGCCGCCGGCATCTCGGTGCCGCGGTCGGACCGCTGCGCTTCGCGGATGACTTTGCGCGCGAGGGCGAAGTCGTGCGTCGGCTCCGGGATCACGCCTTTGACCACATCCGAGACCAGCCACACCGCGACGGACGAGCCGCTCGGCAACGCGTCCAGCGCTTCCTCCGCGGCCTTTTGCGCCTTGTCGAATTTCGACAACACGCCGTCGCTCTGCGACATGCTGGCGGAGTTATCGAGCGCGATGATCGCCGCTTCATTGCTCCCGCCGAAGCCGCCGAAACCGCCCTGCTTGAACGACGGCCGCGCCATCGCCAGCGCGAGGAAAAGCAGCACCGCGCAGCGCATAAGGAGCAGGATGAGGTCTTCGAGCGTGAGCCGTTTTTGGTTTTTCTCGACGACGAGTTTGAGGAACTTCATCGCGGCCCAGACCGTGCGCTTGATCCGCTTCTTCGCGAGCAGGTGGATGATGATCGGCGAGGCGATGCCGATGATTCCGAAAAGGAGCAGTGGGTTGAGAAAGGCCACGGGTTGATTTGAAAACGCAGAGACGCAGAGACGCGGAGGGCGCAGAGGTCAGCCGCGTAAGTCTGGCGGCTCATCGGTGTCGGAAGGAGGGCGTTCGATGAGGTTGTTGACGACGCGAAAGACGCCGTCTTTCAAGACAGCGACATGGAAGTTGATGACGAGGCCGAGGCGGAGATTGAGGAGGCGGAGGTAGGTGAGGACTTTGAGTTTGTCGATGGCCGTGACCTGATCCTTTGCCTTGAGGTCAACGATGACCTTTCCCTCAACAATCAAATCCGTCCGCAGATCGACGGAAAGCCGCACGCCCTTGTAAACGAAAGGCACTGCTTTCTGCCGGACGAATGAAAGCCCGCGCAAGTGCAACTCATGACACATCGCCTCCTCGTAGGGTTTCTCGATGATCCCCGGCCCGACTTCCCGATGCACCTCAATCGCTGCGCCGATGATGGCGTGAGAGATTTCGTTTTCGTGCATGATTTCTACCTCTGCGCCCTCCGCGCCTCTGCGTCTCTGCGTTGTAAAAATCCGTCATCCATACCGGTGTTGCCGCGTGGCGAGGAAAGCCGACAAGACATCCGCCCACGGCTGATCCGTGGAGATGCGCACGTAGGGGCAGCCGGCGCGTTCGCAGGCGAGACGGGTGCGGTCGAGAAAGGCGCCGAATTCCTCGAGGTAGCTTTTCCGCAGCTCGGCGGGGCGGGTGAGGATGCGGCCCTGCGCTTCGAGCCCTTGAAACTCGACGGTGCCTTGGAAGGGAAACTTCAGCTCGTACGGATCGAGGACATGGAAGACAATGACCTCGTGCCCGCCGAAGCGCAGATGCTGGATGCCTTGCATGATTTTTTCCTCATCGTCGAAAAGGTCGCTGATGAGGATGACGATGCCGCGGCGCTTCACCTGCCGCGCGATTTCGCTGAGCGCATTGGCGATGGCGGTCTGCTCGGTGGGGACGAAGGCGGCGAGCACCTGGCAGATTTGGTGGATCTTCGCGAGCGAGTCGGTGCGCGGCTGGTAGTCGCGCATCTTCGCGTCGAAAATGCCGACGGCCACGGCGTCGCGCTGGAGGAGGATGAGGTAGGCGAGGCAGGCGGCGATGGTGCGGCCGTAGTCGAGTTTCGAGACTTTGCCCGAGCCGTATTTCATCGACTCGCTGCCATCGAGGAGGAGGTGCGCCACGTAGTTTGTCTCCTGCTCGTACTGCTTGATGTAGTAGCGGTCGGTGCGCCCGAGCACCTTCCAGTCGAGGTGCCGCGTGTCGTCGCCGGGGACGTATTCGCGGTGCTGCGCAAATTCGACGGCGAACCCGCGGAACGGCGACTTGTGCGCACCGGCCATGTAGCCCTCGACAATCGTGCGCGCCTGCAAGCCGAGATACTCGGTCTTCTGAATCGCCTCGGCGTCGAGGAGCGGCGAGAGGGAGGATTGCTGGGGCGTGCCGGGCATCGCATTGAGAGTCGCGTGATTGCGTGCGTTTTCCGAGGAGAAAAGTGCTCAGTGCTTAGTTCTCAGTTCTTAGCCGGAACGATGCAGATGAAAGCGGAGTCGCGGGCGCTGTTGTGGCTGCGAGGCCCTCGTCGCAACATGTTTCCCGCGACGCCTCGCCGCAGGAATGGAACCGCACACCTTTTGGTTTCTGGCGAATCCTGCGGCGAGGGTGCCGCAGAGACATTTTGCGACGAGGCGTCGCAGCCACGGTTTGCGCCGCTCCACCGATCCAACAACATCGCTCCGGCTCAGTTCTCAGTTCTCAAATTCAAAATGCCGCACAGGACTGAATACCGAGCAGTGAGCACTTCCGGCTAGTCCGTGCCCAGCGTCCGGCTTGGAGCGGTCGAGGTGAGCAGCACGCGGTTGTTGCCGTTGATATGCTGGATGGCGGAGACGAGTTCACGCGGACCGTGGTCGGCGCGGAGGCAGATGTTGTAGCGCAGCTCGGTCATCATTCCCGCCTGGATGGACTCGACGGAGATGAGGTCGTGACGTTCGAGAAATTTCCCGAATGCCTCCTCGAATGCCTCATCGTAGTTGATGTCGTTCGTCACGCGGATGCGCAGGTAGTGGCTCGCGCGCGTCGGTGCGAACCAGTTGCGGCGGGAGAACCAGTAGATGATCACGCAGATGAAAATCGTCGTCGCCGCCGCGAGCCCGTATTGCCGCGCGCCGACGCCGAGACCGGCGGTCATCGCGAAGAAGATGAACGCCACATCGCGCGCCTCACCGAGCGAAGTGCGGAAGCGGATCATCGAAAACGCGGCGAACATCCCGAAGCCCGTCGCCATCGCGCGTTCGCCGTTGCCGCTGCGGATCACCATGACGATGACGGAGACGACGATGCCGAGAATGATGAGGGTGTGGATGTAATCCTGTGAAAGCTTCGGCCCGCGGAAGGTCGCCTTGTAGAGCGCGGCGATGAGTGAGGTGAGGCCGAAGCTGAGCAGCGCCGCGAAGAGGATCTCCACCAGCCCTGGCGCATCGAAACCGAAGCCGAGCGTGACATTGAAAAAATCCACCATCGGACGGAGCGCAGGGGAATTATGGAGCGCCCTGAAGAGCGGCCCCAGTTTTTCCGGGGCGACCTTTTCCGCATCGGCGAGCAACGGTGGAAGAGATCCGAGGAAATGGAGCATGGAGTGAATCAACCCGCGACCTGCGCAAATGCTGGAGCACTGATCGGTGAAAATGCCGGAGTTTTTTCAGGCGCAGCGCCCGGGATGTGCGTGCGCCATTGCGGCGAGAGCATCGCGCGGAGGATGCGATCGCTTTGCTCCAGCGCGCTGGAATACTTCGAGTGGCTCTGCATGTGGCAGCCCGCAGCGGGGATGATGCGACTGAGCCAGTATGGGATGCAGCCGGTCACCTTCACTTCCATCACCGCCGTGGCGTCCCCATCGGCTTCGCCAGCCATGTCGAAGCGACGGTCATCCGGCTCGGGTGTGAGATGGTCGAAACGCGCGCGCACCCGGCTGTCGAATGTCACGCGCAGATCGCTCTCCGGGTCCACCGCGGCGTAGGCCGTGCGATCGTAACGCATCACGAGGACAGGTCTGAATCGCCGGCGGAGAACCAGGTCATGCACCTCGCGGATCACCCGCGCATCCGCTTCGGAAAATTGCGCACCCTCGGGCCACAATCCTTCGCCGACCCGGAGCGCCTGCCCGAGCGGGAGCTGCACGCGCCGCTTCACGCCGCGCCCCTCGCACTTGTGTTTGATTTCGATGAACGCGGTCGCGGGCACGGTGCCGTCGCGGCTGCCATAGACGCGCACGCGGAGTTTGCGCCGGCTCGGGACACCACGCGCCTTCTCCCAGTAGCAGTCGCGCTCGGCATTGTCGTAATAGAGACTGACCACGGGATACCGCGCGCCCTCGCCTGCATTTTCGTCGGGCCGCAGGTGCGGCGCGAGTTGCGTCATCAGGGCCACCCGCTGCGCCGCCGAGACACGGAACTTCATTTCAAATCGATCAATGCGGAGACTCACGTGTTCGTTCGGGACCTGTTCATTCGGAAAACAACCCGGTGCTTTTCGTCGGACAAGCACTGCAAATCAACCTGCATTTTAGCCGTGACTCATTTCAGGATGCCCGCCTGCCATCCGAAGCGGGACGCCCGGCTTTTGACTCGTCACGGGACGCATGCCGGGGAAAACTCCGCCCATGTCCTCGCCGTCCTCATCCGAACACCTCGCCCGTGCGCGTCGCGTGTTCGATCTCGAACTCGGCGAGACGCGCCGCGTCGGCGAGCGCCTCGACGAGTCTTTTGCGCAGGCCGTCGAGACCATTCGTGAAGCCACAGACAAACGCGCGAAAGTCGTCCTCGTCGGCGTCGGAAAATCCGGACACATCGGGGAGAAAATCGCGGCCACACTCACCAGCACCGGCACGCCCGCGGTGATGCTGAACGCCCTCAACGCGCTGCACGGCGACCTCGGCATCGTGTGCGACGGCGACATCGTGCTCATCCTCAGCAACAGCGGCGAAACCGACGAACTGGTGAACATCTTCCCCGCACTCGCGCGGCTCGATGTGCGCATCATCGCGATCACGGGAAACCGCGAATCCTTCCTCGCGAAGAACGCGCACATCCACCTCGACGCATCCGTCGAGCGCGAAGCCTGCCCGCTCGAACTCGCGCCCACCTCGAGCACCACCGCGATGCTCGTCCTCGGCGACGCACTCGCGATGACGCTGCTCGAAGCCCGCGGCTTCACGCGGGAGGACTTTGCAAAATTTCACCCGAACGGAAAACTCGGCCGCACGCTGCTCCTCACCGTGGATCAAATCATGCGCAGCCCGGATCAGATGGCCCGTATCACGCCCGCCACCGTCGTGCGCGAGGTGCTCTTTGAAATGGCACGCCGCCGCGCCGGATGCGCCGTGGCCGTGGCCGACGACGGCACGCTCGCCGGAATTTTCACGCAAGGCGACTTCGCGCGGCATCTGGAAAAAAATCCGAACCTCCTCGAACTTCCCGTCACCACTTTCCTCACGCGCAAGCCAATCACCATCCGCTCCGGCGCCCTCGCCTACGAAGTTCTCCACATCCTCGAACACCATCGCATTGACGACCTCGTCGTCGTGGATGCCGCGAATCGCCCGGTCGGCATCGTGGACACACAGGACCTCGCGCGCTTCCGGCTGGTGTGATGCTTCGTTGAACGTTGGATGTTGAACGTTAAACGTTAAACGTTTGGCCCGCCGCAGGCGCCTCCGAGGAAACACGCTTGCTCGAAATCCGCGACGCCGCTGCGCGGGGCTTAACGTCAAACGTTCCCTGCTTATCCGGTTGCTTGACAAAATCGGGGGTCATCCTGAGCCAGCGCCGCGAGGGCGGAGGCGGGGCGGCGCGCAGTCGAAGGATCCCGCCCCCCGTAGCGTAGGTCTCCAGACCTGCGGCATCAGG
>JAYWEP010000145.1:0-22602 GCA_043779205.1 Chthoniobacter sp.
TTTTGATTGTCTTGGATACCCTCGTTCGTAAGCTGGTAATAGACCACCTGATTAGTTCCAAGCGCGGTTACAACAACGCGAAGGGCGTTCGATTGTTTCGTGTATTTGCAAAGCAACGTGTCTCTACCGTTGCGTAGCTCGCACTCGTCGCGTGAAATCAATGTCAGCGCCGTTTGTCCATCAAGGGAGCGGTATATCTCGCCGTGAAATGCCTCAGCTTCGACGCGTGGCTGGGATTGGGTGCCTTGGTTTGTGGTAATGCCTGGAGATTTGTCGCAACCCGCTAGGATCGCCGCGAGTATCGGAAGCGTAAGTACAAGTTTTAGGTTCATGGAATTGGCTTTCTCGGTGGGCTACAAAGTGGGCGCCCGACTCTTGACGTGGTTTGGTGGGGCATTTCACAAGGAGAACGGCGTTGTGTCAGGCTTACGGCGCGGGGTCAAATAGAGTTTTCCCCCTCGATTGTCTGCGAAGCTGAGCTTTCCCCTCACCTCCCGCCATGCGCAGCCGCGACCGCATGCACGAACCGCACGCCGCGCACTTCGTCACGTCCACGATCGTCGCCTGGCTCCCGGTCTTCACCACGGCGGCGCGGTGCAATCTGCCCGTCCAGTCGTGGCTCCATGGCCGCGAGCACAAAGGGCTGCGCATCCACGGCCGGGCCGGAAATTCAAGCGGCCTTTGCACTTTTCAAGCCGCCTGCAGCTTCGCGGTGACGTAACGGGTGCGGTCGAGGATCGTCTCGGTCGTTTGCACAGGCACTAACTTAATCAGTTCGCGGATGCTGAACTCCTGCTGGCCGACGACTTCGATTCCGACCACGTTTCCTTCCGCATCGAAGTCGAGCATCACGAAGCCGCTGTCGGAGCCGAAAGGCTCGGTGCGCGCCACCTTCGCCTCGCGGAGACGGATGTAGGCGGCCGTGGCCTCGGTGTCGATTTCCACGATCGGAGGTTCGGTGATCGGGATGACGAACCTGTGAAGGTCAGTTCCAGTATCCGGTGATGATCCAGCATTCATGGAGTTTGATTTCGGCGACGACTGCGAGAGTCCTACCCTCGAATGCGCGAAAGAACAACCAAAGCATCCCGCCGTGATTGCCCCGGCGCGGCGGCGTCTTGAGAATCGAGCCGGGTTCATTGATCGCAAGCATGGCCTGTCCGACGGTGAACCCGCGTTCACGGGCGCGCTTCTCGACGTGTGAAGTGTCGTGGAATTCATACGGCATCGCGCGCAGGCGGATAACACTTTCGCGAAATCCTGTCACCTTTTGTGTCGAACTTGGTGAGTCCTTGCCGTTTGACTTTGGCAAGGAATCCCGCAACGCTCCTTGCATGATTGCAGAATCCACGCTGACCTCGAAAAATCAGACCACCATTCCCAAGGCCATCGTGGATGCCCTCGGCCTCAAGCCTTCGGCCAAGCTCGTCTTCGAGATCACCGATGACGGCCAGCTCCTCGTGCATGTGAAGCAGGGACGGCTTGCCGACCTGGCCGGGGCGTTTCGCCATTGTGGCAAACGGCGGAAACAACCCGCCACTCTTGAGGAAATGGACGCCGGCATCCGGCGCGCAGCCGGTGATGCCTACTTGAGGAGCATTGGCGAAACGCGCCAAAGCATCCAACGCCGGGCGAAGTGATCGCCCTCGATACCAACATCATCACCCGCCTCATTGCGGGCGACGATCACGCTCAGGAGCGCGCAGTGCTCCGCCTGCTCGCCGAGCCCGACGCCACCTTTTTTCTCAGCGACGTCGTGCTGGCCGAGGTCGCATGGGTGCTGAGCGACACCTATGGATTCAGCCGCGAGGAACTCGCCAGCGCGCTCGAATCGCTCGTCAACAGGTCCGACCTCGTTTTTGAAGATCGCGTGCGCTTCCGCCGCGCGGTGAAGCACCTCGCGGATGGCGGTGACTTCGCCGACTTCCTCATCCTCGCCCGCGCGCAGGCCGAAGGCTGCACCGCACTCGCCTCTTTCGACAAGGAGCTGAAAAAGCGCTTCCCCGATTTCGTCGTCGTGCCGAAATGAGCGTGCGCTGCTGTCGGGGAAGCTGACAGCTTCCCCGACAGCAGCCCGCGCCCCCTTTGAAATGAATGCCCCATGAAACGCCTCCTCGCCGAGCTGGGTGAAAGTTTCCGCATGGCGCTGGGCGCGCTCGCCACACACAAGCTGCGCTCCGCGCTCACGCTGCTCGGCGTGCTCGTGGGCGTCTTCTCGATCATCCTCGTGATGACCGCCATGCGCGCGATGCAGAACAACATCGAGAAGGAACTCGGCTCGCTCGGCAGCCGCACTTTCGCCATCCAGAAAATGCCCGGCGCGTACTTTGGCGGCCCCGAGGGCTTCATGAAATTCTTGCGGCGAAACGACATCACTTTCGCGCAGGCCATGGCTTTCAAAAAGAAGGCCGCCTTTGCCCCGGCGGTCGGCTTGCAGGCGGATTTTTGGAATGGCGAACTCACCTCGCGCTACGCCAAGACCCCGCCGAACGTCACCGTCCTCGGCGCGACGCCCGGCGTCTTCGCCACGAACAACTGGACCGTGACCGAAGGCCGCGCCCTGCTCGACTCCGACGTGGAATCCGCGCGCGACATCTGCGTGCTCAGCGCCGATGTCGCGAAGACGCTCTTCCCGCGCGGCGGTGCGGTCGGCCAGCGGGTCAAAGTCGAGTCCATCAGCTACACCGTCGCCGGCGTTTTCGAGCGCACGGCTTCCAGCGAAAACACCAGCGGCCAGGCCCTCATCCCGCTCACCACCGGCCTCAACCGCTACGGCCGCCGCCGCGGCGTCGGCCTCTTCATCCAGGCCCCCGACGCCGCCGTCATCGAAGACAGCATGGAGCAGGCGCGCGGCCTCATGCGCGCCGTGCGCAAAGTCCCGCCCGGCGCGGACGACGACTTCGAGATGCTCTCCAGCGACTCCATGATCAAACAGTTTCAGACCGTCACCTTCGCCGTCCGCACCGGGCTCTCGCTGGTCAGCGGCATCGCCCTGCTCGCCGCCGGCGTGGGCATCATGAATATCATGCTCGTCTCCGTCACCGAGCGCACCCGCGAGATCGGCGTCCGCCGCGCCGTCGGCGCAAAGAAGCGCAACATCATGACGCAATTCATTATCGAGGCCATCGTCCTCTGCGAGATCGGCGGCGTCCTCGGCGTGGTCCTCGGCATGGCCGGTGCGAATGCGCTCGCCATCTATCTGCTCAAGCTCCCGCCAGCCTTCCCGGTCGATTGGGCCATCATCGGCCTCGTCATCTGCTCCGTCATCGGCGTCCTCTTCGGCAGCTACCCGGCCTACAAAGCGGCGCATCTCGATCCGATCGAATCGCTGCGCTACGAGTGAGCGCGAAATTATTCGCCCGCAGACAACATCTGCGGAAAGTTCGCCGCCCATTTTGGACTCGCACACTTCCCTGACCACGCTGCTCCGCCGCCCCGAGCCGCTGCTCGCCCTCGCGCCGATGCAGGACGTGACCGACCTCGCGTTTTGGAAGCTGATGGCCGCGTACGGCGGCGCGGACTTTTACGTCACGGAATACTTTCGCGTGCATCCCGACTCGCGGCTCGATCCCGACATCCTCTCGTCGATCACGGAAAATCCCACGGGGCAGCCCGTGGTCGCGCAGATGATGGGCAATGACATCGGCGCTCTCGTCCGCGCGGCGCGCGAGCTGCAGGAGCTGCCGGTGGCGGCGGTCGATCTGAACCTCGGCTGCCCGGTGCCCATCGTGTACCGCAAGTGCGCGGGCGGCGGCCTGCTGCGCGATCCGCAACGGGTCGATGGCATCCTCGGCGCGCTCCGCGAGGCGGTGCGGATTCCCTTCACGGTCAAGACGCGCCTCGGCTTCGACGACCCGGCGGTCTTCGACGAGCTGCTGCCGATTTTTGCCAAGCACTCGCTCGACCTGCTCACGGTCCACGGGCGCACGGTGCAGGAGATGTATCGCAGCGCGGTGCATTACGATTTCATCGCGCGCGCCGTCGCCGCGATGCCGTGCCCGGTTTTGGCAAACGGGAATGTCTCCTCCGCGCCGAAGGCCGCCGAGGTGCTCGCGCTCACCGGCGCGCGCGGGCTGATGATCGGACGCGGCGCGATCCGCAACCCGTGGCTCTTCCGCCAAATCCGCGAGCACCGCCGCGGCGAGGCGATCTTCCGGCCCTGCGGCCGCGATGTGCTCGGCTACATCCACGCGCTTTACGAAGCCGTCTGCACGCCCGGCTTCGCGGAAGTCTCGCAGGTGCAGAAGATGAAAAAATACCTGAACTTCATCGGCCTCGGCGTGGAGCCGACCGGCGCCTTTCTCCACGCCATCCGGCGCGCGATGACGCGGGCGGAGTTCTTCCGCATTTGCGCGGAATACCTCGACCACCACGACCCGATGCCGCTCGAACCTTTCCCCATCCCACTCAAGGCGGGCGATGTCCTCGCCGGCGAGCACGCGTAATCGGGTAGCGCACGCGCCCTCGCGTGCTGGAATCGGCGCCCTCGCCGATTCCCAATGTCCGGCGAGGGCGCCGGACACAACACGCGGGGGCGCGTGCGCTACCCATCATTCGTCTTCTGGCTCGCACCGCGCGGCTGCTAGCTTCCGCGCATCGTGTCCACTTCGACTTCCACACCGCCCGGCAATGACGAATTGCTCGGCCAGTTTCTCGACAGCCTCGCCGCGCGGAAGCTCGAGCTTTATCCCGCGCAGGAGGCGGCCATCCTGGAGCTGTATGATGAGAAAAACGTGATCCTCAACACGCCGACCGGCTCGGGCAAATCGCTGGTCGCGGCGGCGCTGCATTTCAAGAGCCTGGCGCAGGGCGGGCGCTCGATTTACACCTGCCCGATCAAGGCGCTGGTGAATGAAAAGTGGCTCGCGCTCTGCCGCGAGTTCGGGCCGGAAAACGTGGGGCTGAGCACGGGCGACGCCTCGGTCAATCGCGACGCGCCGATCCTCTGCTGCACGGCGGAAATCCTCGCCAACATCGCGCTGCGCGAAGGCGCGCGGGCGAATGTGCGGGATGTCGTCATGGACGAGTTTCACTACTACGCGGATCGCGAGCGCGGCGTGGCGTGGCAGGTGCCGCTGCTCACGCTGCCGCAGACGCGCTTTCTGCTGATGTCAGCGACGCTCGGCGAGACCGGATTTTTCGAGGAGGAACTCACGCGGCTCAACGGGCGCGAAACCGTCACCGTCTCGTCGCGGGAGCGTCCGGTGCCGCTGGAGTTTTCCTACGTCGAAACGCCGCTCGCCCAGACGCTCGAAAGCCTCGTCGCCGGCGGCAAGGCCCCGGTCTATGTCGTTCATTTCACGCAAATGGAAGCGGCGCAAAGCGCGCAGGATTTCACGAGCACGAATGTCTGCACGCGCGACGAGAAAGCGGCCCTCGCGCAGGCGCTCGAAGGTTTCAAATTCAGCAGCCCGTACGGCCCGGAAATCAAAAAATGGCTGCGCCACGGGATCGGTCTGCACCACGCTGGGCTGCTGCCGAAATACCGCGTGCTCACCGAGCAACTGGCGCAGCGCGGGCTGCTCAAAGTGATCTGCGGCACGGACACGCTCGGCGTCGGGATCAACGTGCCGATTCGCACGGTGCTCTTCACGCAGCTCTGCAAATTCAGCGGGCAAAAGACGGGCATCTTGAGCGCGCGCGACTTTCATCAAATCAGCGGGCGCGCAGGGCGGAAGGGTTTCGATGACTGCGGATGGGTCGTGGCACAGGCACCGGCGCACGCGATTGAGAATCTGCTGCTCGAACAAAAGCAGGCGGGCGGCGGAAAGAAATTTGTGAAACGCAAGCCGCCCGAGCGGAACTTTGTCAATTGGGACAGGCAGACATTTGCCCGCCTCATCGCCGCACCGCCGGAGCGGCTCACGAGCCAGTTTCAAGTCACGCACGGCATGCTGCTCAATGTGCTCAGCCGCGCGGGCGACGGCTGCCGCGCGATGCGCGAGATCATCGCCCGCTGCCACGAAACGCCGCGCGCGAAAAAGGCGCTGACGCGGCGCGCATGGCAGCTCTTCCGCGCGCTCGTGGAGCGGAAGATCATCGAGTTCATCCCGCAGACCATCGAGGGCGCGAAGGTGCGCGTGAACGTGGCGTTGCAGGACGATTTCTCGATGAACCAGACGCTCTCGCTTTACGTCCACGACACGCTCCCGCTCATGGACCCGCAGGCGCCGGACTACGCGCTCGTCGTGCTCACGCTCGTCGAATCCATCCTCGAAGATCCCGACGTCATCCTGCGCCGGCAGCTCGACAAGGTGAAGGGCCAGGCGGTCGCGGAAATGAAGATGCAGGGCATCGAATACAACCAGCGCATGGAAGCGCTGGAGAAGCTCGAATACCCGAAGCCCAACCGCGATTTCATCTACTCGACCTTCAACGCTTTCGCCGCGCAGCATCCGTGGGTGGGCGCGGAAAACATCCGCCCGAAATCCATCGCGCGGGAGATGTTCGAGGAGTTCCGTTCGTTCTCGGATTACGTGAAAGTGTACGAACTCCAGCGGGCCGAGGGCGTGCTGCTGCGGCATCTTTCCAATGTCCACAAAGTGCTCGCGCAAACGGTGCCCGACGCCGCCAAGAACGACACCATCCGCGAGATGGAACTCTATCTTTCCACGATGCTCCGGCAGATCGATTCCAGCCTGCTCGACGAGTGGGAGAAAATGCGCGACCCGAACTACCGGCCGCGCGGCGAGCAGGCCGAAGTGCGTCCGCCCGGCGCGGAGGAAGCCGCCCGCGACATCACGCGCGATGCGAAGACTTTCACCGCCGCGATCCGCAACCGCATCTTCGCCTTCCTCCGCGCGTTGGTGAGCGGCGATTTTGAAACGGCGCTGTCCATCGCGCCATCCGCGGACGACGAACCGTGGACCACCGACCGGCTCCGCCGCGCGCTCGACGACTACCACGTCGCGCACGAGCGCATCCGCCTCGATCCCGCCGCGCGGAACGTGCAGCACACCTACGTCACGCCCGCCGAAGACCGCCGCACCTGGCGCGTGCAGCAGATGCTCGTCGATCCCGCGGAGGCGAATGATTGGGTCGCGGAGTTTGAGGTCGATCTCGGCGCGTCCCGCGCGGCGGGTGAGCCGGTGATCGGGCTTCGTAAATTGGGCAGCCTCGTGTGAGCGCGCGCCGCAACCGCGGCGCAACTGTAGGGGAAGCTGACAGCTTCCCCTACAGTTGCGCCGGCGGTGCGGCGCGGGTCACCACGTTTCGGCTGGACGCGCCACCGTTTCTCCGTCGCATCCTCCGCGCCATGTTTTCATCCGCCTCCCTTCGCACCATCACTCTCGCATTTTGCGCGCTCGCGCTTTTCCAAGCCGCGCGCGCCGGCGAGACGGAGTGGCCGCAATTCCGCGGGCCGACCGGCCAGGGCCTTTCCGCGGCGGTGCATGTGCCGGTCGAGTGGAGCGCCACATCGCATGTCGCGTGGCAGGTCGAAATCGCGGGCCGCGGCTGGTCCTCGCCGGTGCTCTCGCGGGGGCGGATTTATCTCACCGCCGCCGTCGGCGATGCGGACAAAACGCTGCACGCGCTCTGCCTCGATGCGGCGGATGGGCGCGTGCTCTGGGACACGGAAGTTTTTCACCCCGATGCCGCGAGCGTGGCGGCAATGCACCCGAAAAACTCGCCGGCCAGCGGCACGCCGATCGTGACGGCGGACCGGCTCTACGTCCACTTCGGGCACATGGGCACGGCGGCGCTCGACCTCGCGGGAAAGGTGGTCTGGCGGCAGGCGGAACTCGCGTATTCGCCGGTCCACGGCACCGGCGGTTCGCCGATTCTCGCGGGCGATGCGCTCGTCTTCAGCGGCGACGGCGCGAAGGATCCTTTCGTCGCCGCGCTCGATGCCGCGACCGGCGCGCTGCGGTGGAAAACGCCGCGCAATACGCCGGCGAAAAAGCCGTTTTCCTTTTCCACGCCGCTGGCGATCCAGGTGGCGGGCGCGACGCAGATCATCAGCCCCGGCAGCGGATTCGTGGGCGGCTACGATGTGAAGGATGGGCGCGAACTGTGGCGCGTCTGCTATGGCGAGGGCTACTCGGTCATCCCGCGCCCGGTCTTCGCGCACGGGCTGCTTTTTGTCAGCTCGAGCTTCGACGCGGCGGTGCTCTACGCGATCAAACCCGACGGTGCGAGCGGCGACGCGAGCGCCACGAATGTCGCGTGGTCGAGCCGCAAGGCGGCGCCGCATTCCGCCTCGACGCTCGTGCTCGGCGATGAGCTGTACTTTGTCTCCGATGCTGGCATCGCGACCTGCGCCGACGCGCGCACCGGCGACGTGCTGTGGAGCGAGCGGCTCGGCGGCGGCTTCTCCGCGTCGCCCGTCGCCGCGGAGGGCCGCGTGTATTTCCAAAACGAGGCGGGCGTCGGTTTCGTGGTGAAGGCGGGGAAGACCTTTGAACTGCTGGCGAAAAACGAACTCGGCGAGCGTACGCTGGCCTCGCCCGCGGTGGCGGACGGCGCGCTCTTTCTCCGCTCGGAGACGCGGCTGTGGAAGATCACGCCGTAGCCCGGCAGGCCGCGCGGCGACGGGTGAAAGTAGCTTGGACTTTAGTCCAAACGCCCGCGGACTTTGGACTAAAGTCCAAGCTACTTTGCGAGGCGGCGCTGGAGCTGGAGGAGCTGGCTTTCGAGGGCGGGAAAGCGTTTGCCGGTGAGCCATTCCTGGGTGGCGGCGAGGATGGCGTGCTCGCGCGCGGCGTCGTCGGGCTCGGGCGGCGGCGGGGTGAGGAGGTTTTCGGAGACGAAGGCCGCGGGGGTCGCGAGTGCTTTGAGGAGCTTCGTTTTCTCGGCGTCGGCGATGTCGGGGCGGCCGAGGTAAAATTCGAGCGCGGTCTTTTGGCCGGGCTGCGCGAGGTCGGCTTTGGCGAAGTAATCGGCACGAAGCATGGGGCGCTCGGCGAGCGTCGTGGGGTGGGCGTTGAGGTAGCTCATCACGTCGAGCGGGCTGGCGGCGGCGAGGCGGTCGAGGGCCACGTCGGCGGCGTGACGGAGTTGCTCGTTCGGATCGCTTTGCGCGCTGGCGAGGTCGGCGGTGAGGCTGGCGTCCTTCGTGAAAACGATCACGTCGAAGGCTTCGAGCATCCCGCTCGTCGGGGCCGTGCGCCACGGGGCGAAGGCGAGCATCTCGCGGGCTTTCGTGGCGAGATAGGCGGTGGCGGCGGGCTCGCGCCAGGCCACATTGCGAAGGGCGATGGCCCATTCGTCGGCGGAATCTTTTTTCTCCAAAGTCTCGCGCGCAACTTTCGCCGCGGCATCGGTGCCGTCGCGTTTGGCGATACGCCCGAGCACGTCCATCAAAAGCACGCGCAGCGTGGACGCAGCGATGTCGCCGCCGGGGCGCAGCGCAAAGTCGAGGCCGGTGCGCGCATCGCGCCCGGTGGCGAGGAAGTCGCGGATGGCGGCGGTGGCGAGCGCGGGGTCGGCGGCGAGCAGCGTGCGCTTGAGGGCTTCGAGGTCGCTCTCGGTCGCGGTGCCGTTTTCCAAAAGGGCGAGGAGCTGGTCGATGGGTGAAGCGGTGAGTGAAAGTTTCGGCGGACCCAGCCTTTCGACAGCGGTTCCATAAAACTGGGTTTCGGGGTTGGTCTTTGTTTCGGAAGCGGGAGACGGCTGGACGACGAGAGTTCCCACCTTCACAAAAAAAGTCCGAGGCGTAATGGCGAGCCATGTAATGCCGAGTGCGAGCAGCACGGAACCGACGACAATCAGCAGGCGCTCGCGATTTTCCACGCGCCCTATTTCAAATACCGCCGGATGAAATCCGCCGCCGCCTTGTCGAGAATGCGGATGCCCGCGGAGGGCGGCGCGGTCGAGCCGGCGACGACGACGCCCGCGAGGTAGAGCTTGCCGTCGGCAGCGCGCGCGAAGACCGGGCCGCCGCTCATGCCGCTCTCGAAGTAGATGGAAAAATTTTCCCAGAACGAGCCGACGACCGGCGTGAACGGCGCGGTGGGCGCGACCGAGAGCAGGTCATCGCCGGTGTGAAATTCGCCGCCGTAGCCGAGCGCGAGCAGCGGCGCGGGGCCGGTGAGGAGCGCGGGATTCGCCCACCAGCCGGCATTCGAGCCGCCGGCCACGGGCGCGCGGAAGACGAGCCCGCCGGTGTCGTAGGAAAAGGCGCGCGGGTCATCGAGCCGGAACTGCCGCACGTTTTCACGGTAGCCCGAGAGGACGTAGATGCGGCTGGCATACTGCTCGGAAAGATCGGTGCGTCCGGCGAGGCTGCGGCGGAAAAGGATGTCGGTCGAGAAGCCGCCATCGGCGTCCCACAGATTGTGCGCGGCGGTGAGGACGGAGTGCGGGCGGACCACGGTGCCGGAGCCGCTGAACCACGAATCGCCATTCGCGAAAAGGAGCTGGCCGATCATGGAATACGGGAAAGTGCGGGCGAAGGTCGCACCGGTTTCCTGCGGGTAGGCCGCGCTGGCGACCGGAGCCTCCGCGGCGCGGGCGAAAGGCGCGGCGCAGAGCGCGAGGGCGGCGAGGATGGAGAGGGGCTTCATGCGCGGCGGAAGTGTAGAGGGGATTTTTGCGAAGGCAACCGGGCGGGCGCGCTGTAGGGGAAGCTGTCAGCTTCCCCTACAGTCGCGCCCGCCCGCTGCGCCCGCCGCCAGAAATCTCCCCCGCCCCAACCTTGCCCGCCCATTCTGAACGCCGCACACTCCCGCCTGTCTCATCCCGCTCCCATGACTCCCGCAAAGTTTTTCGCCACCCTCACCGCCTTCGCCGCCACCTCCCTCCTGCCCGCGGGCGCGAAGGACGAGCCCGCGCCCCGCGTCGTCCTCAAGCCGATCAAATTCACCGAGTACGACCTGCCCAACGGCCTCCACGTCATCCTCCACGAAAACCACGCCTCCCCCGTCGTCGCGACCTACGTGCTCTACCACGTCGGCAGCAAAAACGAGCGCGCCGACCGCACCGGCTTCGCGCATTTTTTCGAGCACCTCATGTTTGAGGGCTCGGACAACATCCCCCGCGGCAAGCTCGACAAATTCGTCTCCGGCGCCGGCGGCAACTTGAACGCGAGCACCTCCTTTGACCAGACGGACTACTTTCTCAACCTCCCCAGCAACGAACTCCGGCTCGCGCTCTGGATCGAAAGCGAGCGCATGATGCACGCGAAGATCGACGAGACCGGCGTCGAGACGCAGCGCAAAGTCGTGAAGGAGGAAAAGCGCCGCAGCTACGACAACCGGCCCTACGGCTCGCTCTTCGAGGAGCTGGCGAAGCTCGTCTTCAAAGGCACGCCCTACGCGTGGGTGCCCATCGGCTCCGTGCAGTACATCGACGAGGCGAAGATCGGGGAGTTCCGCGACTTTTGGAAAACCTACTACCTCCCGAACAACGCCACCCTCGCCATCGCCGGCGACTTCGAGCCCGAGGCGGTGAAAAAACTCGTCGCCGACTACTTCGGCCCCATCCCGCGCGGCGCGGACATCGTGCGCCCGAAGGTCGAGCTGACGCCGCAGACCGAGCCCGTGAAACACGACGTGCTCAAGGAAAACACCCCGCTCCCCGCCACCCTCCACGCCTGGCGCGCACCCGCGGAGACCGACCCTGATTCCTACCCGCTCGAACTCCTCGTCAACATCCTCAGCTCCGGCCGCAGCTCGCGGCTCTACAAGCGGCTCGTCGAGAAAGAGCAGGCCGCGCTGCAAGTCCAGGCCTTCCCCTTTCTCCTCGAAAACGGCGGTCTGCTCGGCGTCGAAGCCATCGGCCAGCAGGGCGTCACCCTCGATCAGCTCGACGCCCTCATCGACGAGGAAGTCGAGCGCGTGAAAAAGGACGGCGTCACCGAGGACGAATATCAAAAGGCGCTCAACCAGCAGGAGGCCGAGTTTGCCAGCGGCTTTGGCACCATGAATGCCCGCGCCAAAAACCTCGCCCGCTACCATCTCTTCCACGGCGACACGAACCTCATCAACACCGAGCTCGACCGCTACCTCGCCGTGAAACGCGACGACCTCCAGCGCGTCGCGAACAAGTATTTCACCAAGGAAGGCGTCAACGTGCTGCGCTTCCCCGTCCCCACCGCGCCTGCCGCGAAATGATTTTCCGTCCACGAAAAGCACGAAAGCACACGAAAGGCAGAATCCCCTTTTCGTGACCTTTCGTGTCTTTCGTGGACACCCAAAAAACTCCATGAAGAAACTCCTCCTCACCCTCATCACCGGTTTCGCGGTTTCCGCCTTCGCCGACATCGACCGCACCCAAAAGCCCCCGCCCGCACCCGCGCCCGCCGCCTCCTTCCCTGACTACAAAACCGAGACGCTGCCCAACGGCCTCAAAGTCTTCATCATCGAGGACGACCGCAAACCCACCGTCACCTTCCGCCTCGTCATCCGCAGCGGCTCCCTCTTCGACGGGAAAAACGGCACCGCCGACTTCGTCGCCGGCCTGCTCAATCGCGGCACCGAAAAGCGCGACGCCGCGACCTTCGCGCTGGAGACCGACTCCATCGGCGTCGGCATCGAGTCGGACGCCGGGCCTGATTCCATCAGCGTCTCCGCCGCCGGCCTCACGAAGTACACCGGCAAGATCCTCGACCTCTTCTCCGACGCCGTCTTCCACGCCTCCTTCCCCACCGAGCAGTTCACCAAGCTCCAGCGGCAGACCCTTTCCTCACTCGAGGAGGAAAAGCAGCAGCCCGCCAAACTCGCCGGCAAGCTCACCGGCAAAGTCCTCTACGGCGAGCACCCCTACGGCGCGTATCTCACTCCCGCCGCTGTGCAGGCCATCACCCGCGACGATCTCACGGCCTTTCACCACGAGCATTTCGTCCCGAACAACGCCACCCTCGCCATCGTCGGCGACGTGAAGGCCGCGAACATCCTCGCCGAGATCAAGCGCGTCTTCGGCGATTGGAAAAAGGGCGACCCAAAGATGCTCAAACTCGCCGCCCCGCCCGCCCTGCACGGCGTCACCATCCACCTCCTCGACCGCCCCGGCTCCGTGCAGTCGAACATCGTCATCGTCCAGCCCGGCCCCGCCCGCGCCAACCCCGACACCCCCGAACTCAACGTCCTCAACGCCACCCTCGGCGGCGGCTTCAGCGGACGCCTCTTCCAAAACCTCCGCGAGAAACACGGCTGGACCTACGGCGCCTACTCCGCCTTCAGCATGCTGAAATTCGGCGGCGGCTTCACCGCCAGCGCCGAGACCCGCAACGAAGTCACCGCCCCCGCCATCGTCGAGACGCTCAAGGAAATGGCCCGCCTCAGCGACGAGCCCGTGCCCGAGGCCGAGCTCGCCCTCCAGCGCCAGTACAACGTCGGCAACTACCTCCTCTCCCTCGAAAACTCCGCCCGCACCGCCCAGCGCGTCCAGGACATCGACCTCTACGGCCTGCCCGCCGACTTCTACAAGACCTACGCCCGCCGCATGTCCGAGACCACGCCCGAAAAAGTGCAGGCGCTCGCGAAAAAATATCTCAGCACCACCGACCTCGCCATCATCGTCGTCGGCGAAGCCAAGGACGTGCAGCCCGCGCTGGAAAAGATCGGCACGGTCATCGTGTACGATCAGGACTTGCAGCCGCTCGCGAAATAGCGCGCGTTCCTTCCCCTCACGCCGTCGTTCTGAACGGAGTTTCGCCGCGGGCGCAGGCGGGGCGAAAACGCGCGGCGGAGAACGGTGCGGGCGCGCATCGCACGGGAGATCCTACCCCTCGTTCCAGCCGAGCAGACCCGTGGCGGCGGGAAAGATTTCGTCGCGCAGCAGTTCGCCGAGATCCGCCATCAGCGGGAGCGCGGGGCCGGTTGCGGCGATGCCGGCGAGCGCGACGGCGTGATGCAGCACCGGGATCGGCCCATGCGCGTTGCGCAGGGCTTCGAGGGAGTTGAAACGCGCGCGGATCGCCTCGGCCCGCGCGAAGTCGCCGCGGCGGAGGGCGTCGAGCAGTTCCTGCGAGCGCCGCGGGGCCACGCAGACGCAGCCGGAGGTGAAAGCGCGCACGCCAAAATCCCGCCAGTGCGTGATCGCCGGCTGCTCGCCGACGCCGCTGACGACGAGCGCGGGATCGACGCTGTCCACGATCGCGCGCAGCAGCGGATCGACCGCGGGGTTCTCCCGCACCACGGCATATTTGATCCACGAAATCACGCCCGCTTTCACGAGCGTCTTCACCACTTCCACCGTCACATATTTCTCATCCTTCACATAAAGCACTGCGGGGATGCCGGCCTTTTCGACAAACCGCAGCACCGCCGCGCGCACGCCCTCCGGCGAACTGACCGCGAGCGTCGGCAGGATCATCGCGGTGGGAAACTTCCGCGCCGCGAGGAGCGCCGCCTGATCCATCATCGTCCCGAAATACGGCCCCACGCCCGGCACGATCCACGTCTCCGGCGCGGCGGCGGCGGCGAGCTGATCGAGCACCGCCGCGTACTCCGAGAGCGCGATGTTGTAGAAATTCGCGTTGCCCCCGTAGAGCAGCGTCGAGACGCCGCCCGCCTCAATGTGGCGGATGAGCTTCGCATTCTCCGCCGCGTCCGCTTGCAAGCCCGCATCGCGGCAAAGTGGCGGGACGGCGATGACGGAAGCGTGCAGGTCGGCGGTGGTGAAGGTTGTTTTCATGCGAAGTGACAGCGCGCCAGTTCCACCCCTTCCGCCCGCGTGCGGCAAGCGGGAATTGTCCGCGCGTCAGCGCGGCGGATTCAACTCCGCGAGCCACGCCTGCGTCCACTCGGACGGCAGCGTTTTCGCGTCGAGCAGCCACGCGCGGGCCTGCGCGGGATTGCGTTCGAGCCAGTTGCCGACGATGCCGTCGAGCACTTTGCGGCGGGCCGCAGGGTCGGCGATTTCGCCCGCGGTTTGCGCGGCGCGCGCGGGCGTTTCGTCGCCTTCCCGCCGGGCGATGCCGGTGAGCGCGCCGTCGCGCTCCGGGCCGTCGGGGAATTGTGCGAGCAGCTTTTCGCGGTTGCCGGGATTTGCGTCGTAGCGGTAGGCCACCGCCGCCTCGACCGCCGCCGAGCGCAGCGCGCCGTCGCCCAGCCGCTCCGTCCACACGCGCACGTCCTCGATCCGGCCGTTGTGCCCGCTGCTCCAGCCGAGGCTGAAAGCGGCGCGCGCCTGCGCCTCGGGCGGCAGTTGCTGGAGCAGGCCCAGCACCATCGCGGCGCGGTCGGCCGCGACGGGTGGAAAGGTCAGCTTCGAGGTGGCGCTGACGGCGCGTTCGAGCAAGCGGTCGCGCTCGTCGCCGGCGGGCAGCGTTTGCACCCACTGCAAGGTTTTGAGCGGGTCGCCGTTCATCGCCGCGCCGATCACGGCACCGCCGCGTCCGCCTGCGTCCAAGCCGTTTTCCCGGCACCACGCGAGCGCGGCGGATGGGTCTTTTTTCGCCCACGCGCTGGCCGCGGCCACGTAGGGCGCAGAGCCGCGCTGCTCCGCCGGGAGCTGGCTCAGCCACGTCAGCGCGGCCCGCGGGTTGTCGCTCCCCGCGGTCAGCGCGCCCGCGATGTCGGCGACGATGCTGCTGCCGTTCAGGCCGGGCTTCAGTTCGGGCAGCATCGCCACCAGCGCCTGCGCGGCGTGCGGCGCATCCGTCTTGGCCCACTCGCGGAGCGCCGCCTCGCCCGTGCTCTGGCGGAGCGGGCCGGCGGGGAGCGTGCGGGAAAAGGCGAACGCTCCGGCAGCGTCGGTCTTCGCCCAGGCGGCCATCGTTCGCGTGAGGACGATGTCGCGCGTGGCATCGGCAGGCATGGCCGCTAGACGGGCGGCTTGGGCCTGTTTGTCAGACCCGGCCACGGTTTCGATCGCGGTGGCCAAGGTGGTCGCCATGCTGTGGGGATAGTGCTGAAGGTGCATTTCTGAAAGCGCGTTCTCGGGCAGCTTTGCAGCCCAGACGCACCAGTAGCGTTGATCCCCTGGCCTCGCCCGAACCCAAACCTTGGCGCGCTCGGGATCCAGATCGAACCAGCGCTCCAGCAGGGCCATGGTGACGTAGTAATTCGAGACGAAAGGCAGCCGCCCGGCGCGGTCCATCATCGTCGCCACCTCCGCCGCGCTCAGCTCGCCGATCGCTTCGTAAAGCGCATGCTGGCGTTTGAGTCGCGCGTGTTCCTGCAGCGCGGAAAGCACATGGCCGATCCGGTCCTCGCTCGTGCGCTCTGCGGCTCCCGCGAGCTTTTTTGCGCGGCTGCGGTCGGGTGCGAAATTCGGCGCGTCCGGGCGCAGTGCGGTGCGCAAAGTATCCGGCTGGTTCCGCGTGGCGACGAGCGCGCCGGCGGCGAAAGCCAGCGTGGCGAAGATGAGGGCGCGCGTGAGCTTCATCGGCTGTCGCGCAAGAGCCGGTTTTTCACCGCGGCACTCACATCTGGAAAATCGCGCAGCCAGTTCCGCGCGCCGTCCGCATCGGTGCGCGCCCACGAGCGGAAGACCTGCCGGGCCGCACTTTGCCGCGCCGCGGGATCGCCGATTTGCGCGAGCCAGGCGGTCGCCGCCTCGGGATCGGCCCCGGCCAGCGCGTCGGCCAACGCGCCCGTCGCAGCGTCGCGCGTGCCGCCCGCGGGCAGACTCTCGATCCACTGCGCCGCGGCCTGCGGCGACTGGCCGACCCACGCACCGATGAGTCCCAAAGCGGCTTCTTTTTGCGCCGGACCGGCGGGCAATGTGCCCACCCACTGCGCCGCCGCAGCCGGCTCGCGCGCACCGATCGCGCCACCCATCGCGCGCGCCGCTTGCCCATAGAAATCCGCGGTCGAGTTCTGCGGAAACTGGCGAAGCGCATCGGCGGTGCGGCCCTGTTTCGCCAGCTCGCTCGCGAGCGTGAACTGCGAGCGTTCGCGCAGTTCACCCGCGGGCAAGGTCGCCAGCCAGCGGGCGAAGCGATCCGGCTCCTCGCGCGCGGTCGAACCGATGCTTTTGAAGTTCTTTGTCAAAGCCTCTGGCGGCTGGGTGGCGAGCCAGTCGAGGAAGGTGGCGGGCCGGTAGGAACTCCACGCTGCGAGCGCGCCTTCCCGCAGAGCCTCCCGCTGCGCCTCCGGCAGCGTGGCGATGAAATCGAGCGTCCGCTGCGGATCGCGGATGGTCAGCGAGCGCATCATCCATTCGGTATTTTCTCCGGGATTTGAGGCGAGCTCGATGATCCCCGGATCAGCCGCCACTTGGTCCGCGAGCCACGCGAACGAATCGCCGCCCTTCTCGCCGACGCGATCGGCAAGGTACCAGGTGAAACGGCGGCGCATTTCCGGCTCCATCTTCGGCAGCAGTTCCTCCGCGAGCGAAGTCGAGCGCGCCGCCGCGTCCATGAAGACGTGCGCGGCCAGGCGTCCTTCGTCGCCCCCGCCCGCGCGCATGCCCTCACCGGATACCGCTATCTCCATCGCCGCACGCGAATCGGTTTCGGACAGCCCCAACGTGTAATTAGAAAACATTTCATCCCAATCCTTGCCTCCGCGAAAAGTCTCCAGCCACGCGTGCGCTTTCCGCGGATCGCGCCGCACTTCCGCCGCCATCAGCGTTTTGAGGGCGGTTCCGCGCAGGGTTTTTTTCCCGAGCTTGTCGAGCTGTCCGCGCATCCACTCCGGCTCGCGCGCCGCGAGCACGCCATAGACCGCACCGAGATCCTGCGCCCCGATCTCCGGCAGCGGGATCGCGCCGGATTCCACGATCTCCCGGGCGACGCCCAGCCAGCGCAAAGCCCCGTCCTTATCCACGTCGAGCCAGCGCGCGATGCTCGCTTCGATCAGACCAGGGCGGACATCGTCGCCCATCGCCGTGAACTCGCGGGCGAGCGCCGGCAGGTCGGCGACGGCGGCGAGAAAATCGCCCGGCTGCAAATGCTGAATGGCCTCGTAGAGCGCGTGGTCGCGCGCCAGCCCGGCGGGTTGCCGGCAGATTTCCAGCAGCCACGCCACGCGCTCTTGCGGCGCGGCATTTTCCAGGAGCCGCCCGTCGTTGATCTTCTCCGCCGCCCGCTGGAAGGACGCCGCCGACCCATCCGTGAGCGGCGCGACCTTTTTCCACCCCGGATGAAACGCGACGAAGCCCGCGACAAACGCCGCCGCAAAAAAGAGCGGCGCAGCCAGCCAGGTGCGGAAAAAGAGGATCATTCGGGCGGGTGGAAACGCGGGGAGCAAAGCGGAATGCAGCCCGCGTGGCAATCGCCTGAATCCGAAGGTTGAAGTCCGCCGCGGATTGGTGGCACCTTGTCCGGCTCACGCCCATGTCCGCACGCACCGGAGTTTTCATCGCCTACTGCTTTCCCGAAAAGAAATGGTTCGACCGTGTCCACGCGGCCATCAAGCCGGTGGCCGGCGGCGAAGGCCTCGTCGTCTGGGACGAGCGGCGGCTGCGCGGCGGCGGCACTTGGAAAGCCGAGCTGTCCGAGATCCTCGCGGGCCGCAAGGTCGTCATCCTGATCGTCAGCGACACCTTCCTCGAATCGGATTTTGTGACCCGCGCAAAACTCCCTGCCCTGCTCGAAAGCGAACGCGCGAAGGGCCTGAAAATCTGCTGGGTGCTGGCCAGTCACTGCCTCTTCGAGATCGCCGGGCTGGACGCCCTCGACGCCGCCAACAGCAGCAACGCCGCGCTCGACGGGCTCGGCCTGGAAAAGCGCGACGCCGAGCTGACGGAGATCGCCCGCCAGGTCGCGCGCCATCTCGGCACCGCCGGGCCGCTGCCGGTGCGGCCACCCGCGACGACGGCCCCCGTCTTGCAATCGCTCGACGCCGCCATCCAGACGCGCCACGAGACCATCCTCGATCTCCGCCGGCTCGCGCGCTGGATGCTCCTCGCCGCGCTCGGCCTCGGGCTGCTCGCGCTCCCCGCGGCGATGCTGGGGCTCACCCATTTTCTGCTCGTCGCGGGCTTCGCCGGTTTCGTCGCCTGCCAGGCCCAGCTTGTGCGGGCGCGCACCGCCTTTCTCGGGCAGGGCCTCATCGGCATGCGCTACACGCGCAGCGGCCTCGCGGATGAAACGCTCCCCAGCCGCCAGCGCGAACCGCTCGTGCGGCGGGCGGAGGAAATCGTCGGATAAAAACCAACCCGGAAACTATGGCCGCACTGAACACACCCAACGCCGATCTCGAACAGTCGCTTTTCAAGGCGAACCTCAAGGAAAGACGGCTCCGCCAGCGCGTCATGCTCATCGCCCTCGTCCCCGCCGCCATCGGCGCGCTGTGGCTGCTCTACTCCATTTTCGAGGTCACCACCTGGCAGACCCGCGCGCGGGAAATCGCCCTGCGCGAAGCCGGGGCGCAGCAGCGCGAGGCCGACGCGCACCAGCAGGTCGCCGACGCCGACGCCAAACGCACCGCCGCCGAGGCGGCTGAAAAGGCTGCGCAGGCGAAGGAAAAAGCGGCCAAGGCCCGCGCCGACGACATGCAGCAGCGCCTCGTCAAAGCCCGCGCCGACATCGGCAGCCTGGCCCCGCTCCTCACCGATGTCAGCTCCGTGAAAGCGAAAGCCTCGAAGCTCAATGCGAGCGAAGCCGTGGAAACCGAGCTGACCGAAATCCGCACCACCCTCGGCCGCACCCTCGGGCGCATCGAGCAGGAGTTCGACAAGGGTCTGCCCGCGGCGGAGCAAAAGGCGCGCGTCTATCTCTTCGTCTCCGACGATGCGCAGCGCGACACCGCCAAGGCGCTCATCCCCATTTTGGAAGCCGCCGGCTTCGACGCCTCGCTCGCCAAAAACCCCGGCAGGAAAATGGACGCGACCGAAGTGCGCTACTTCCACGAGCCGCACGACAAAGCCGAGGCCGCGCGCATTCAGGCGCTCGTCGCCGCACAGCCCGGCGCGGGCGAATGCAAACTCAACCCCACCACCGACGCGGATCACGCCAGCGGCGCGCGGAAATATCAGGTGTGGTTTGGCAAGCCCGTGGCAGCGCCGCGGCCATAAAAGCGCCAGGCCGCTGCGCCGTGGCGGGCCAAAGACCCCGAGACAAGCCAGCCCAGGGCGTTGCCCAGGGCGTTGCCCTGGGCTGGCTTGTTTGCGCACCGTTGGTGCTCTCGTTGGTCACCGGGGGAAAGTGCATTTTACGCACTAATGAATCGCTGGCTCCGCCATCGGCGCGCTGGCGTGGAGGAAGCGGAAGTCGCAACCCTCGTCGGCTTGCGTGACTTCGTTCAGAAACAGCGAGAGATACCCGCGGCGCGTGGGCGGCGGACGCTGTGTCCATGCGGCTGTGCGGGCGGCGAGCTCTTCGTCGGAAACATTTAGCGTCAGCGTGCGCGCGGACACGTCGAGGGTGATGAGGTCGCCGTCGCGGACGAGCGCGAGCGGGCCGCCGATGGCGCTTTCCGGCGCGACGTGCAGCACGCACGCGCCGTAGCTGGTGCCGCTCATGCGGGCGTCGGAGATGCGGAGCATGTCGCGCACGCCGGCTTCGAGGAGCTTCTTCGGGATGGGCAGCATGCCCCACTCCGGCATGCCGGGCGCGCCGATGGGGCCGGCGTTTTGCAGGACGATGACGGAGTCGGGCGTGGCCGGGAGCGCGGGGTCGTCGATGCGCGCGGCGAGATCGTCGTAATCGCGGAAGACGAGCGCGGGGCCGGTGTGGCGGAGAAAGCGCGGCTCCATCGCGGCGTGTTTAATGACCGCGCCGCGCGGGGCGAGATTGCCGCGCAGGATCGCGGTGCCGCCTTCGGGCGAGCAGGGGTTGGAAAGCGGGCGGATGACTTCGGCGTTGAAGACTTCCGCGCCGGCGAGGTTTTCGCGCAGCGTGTGCCCGTTCACGGTCAAGACGTCGGCAAAAAGGAGCGGCGCATCCGGGTAGCGCACGCGCCCTCGCGTGCTGTCCTCGGCGCCCTCGCCGAGGCCGCTGCCGGGCGAGGCGCCCGGCACAGCACGCGGGGCGCGTGCGCTACCCAGCAGTTGCGCCAAGAGCGCGCGGAGGCCGCCGGCGAAATAGAAATCTTCCATCAAAAAACGTCCCGCGGGGCGCAGGTCAGCGAGGCGCGGGGTGCGGCGGGAGATTTCATCGAACTGCTCCAGAACCAAGGAAACACCGGCCCGCGCGGCCATCGCGACGAGATGGATGATCGCGTTCGTCGAGCCGCCCAGGGCCATGTCGGCGACGATCGCATTGTGAAAGGCGTGCGGCGTGAGGATCTGCGACGGCCGCAGATCGAGCCACGCATTTTCCACCATCTGCCGGCCGGATTCCGCGGCCATGCGCCAGTGCGCCATGTCCACCGCGGGGATCGACGACGCCCCCGGCAGCGTCAGCCCGAGCGTCTCCGCAATCGCGGTCATGGTCGAGGCCGTGCCCATCGTCATGCAGTGGCCGTGCGAGCGCGCGATGCCGTCCTCGATTTCGCTCCACGCCTCCTCGCTCAGTTTGCCCGCGCGCTTTTCGTCCCAATATTTCCACGCGTCCGAACCGCTGCCGAGCGTCTGCCCGCGCCAGTTGCCGCGCAGCATCGGCCCGCCGGGCACGAAGATGAACGGCACGTCCGCCGAGGTCGCGCCCATGATCAGCGCGGGCGTGGTTTTGTCGCACGCGCCGAGCAGCACCGCGCCGTCGATGGGATGGCAGCGCAGCACCTCCTCGGTCTCCATCGCGAGGAGGTTGCGGTAGAGCATCGTGGTCGGCTTCATGTAGCTCTCGCTGAGCGAAAGCAGCGGCACCTCGACCGGCATCCCGCCCGCCTGGAGCACGCCTTTGCGCACATGCTCGGCGAGGATTTTGAAATGGAGATGACACGGGTTCAGCTCGCTCCACGTATTGAGGATGGCGATGACCGGCTTGCCCTGCCAGTCCTCGGGTCCGAGCCCCATCTGCCGCGCGCGCGAGCGGTGGCCGAAGCTGCGGAGATCGTTCGGGCCAAACCAGCGGTAGGAGCGGAGTTGTTCGGGAGTGAGGCGCGGGGTCATGGGGAAAGCGCGGAGCTTTCACGGGATGGGCGCGCGGTTCAAGCTGCCGGGCGTGCCAACCTTCTCAGCCCCGGCTCATTCGCGCACCGCCGCCGAGACCAGCTCCAGCACGCGGCGCAGGCCGTCGTCGCCGCCGAGGCTGCCTTCGTTGAAAGGGGTGCGCGGGATGGGTTTCCAGTCGTCGCGCGCGGTGTCGGGCGCGGGTTGCGGGAGGCCGGTGAGGGCGGGGTCGTACTGGCCGTTGTTCCCGCCGAGCTTGTAGATGACCACATCCAGCGACGGCACGATGAAGATGCCGAAGCCGCCCGCGCCGGATTTGTAAAACGCATCGCGCGGCGCACCGACCACATGCCCGTCGGCGTTGTGCTCGAATTGCAGCGAGAAGGGCGTGTGCGGGTTGTAGGGCGAGGGTTGGTTGCACTTCGCGATGTAGTCCGCGGGCACGAGCTGCCGCCCGCCCCATTTCCCCCCGTGCAGCAGGCAATAGCCGAACCGCAGCGCATCCGTGGCATGCAGCGCGGTGCTGCCCGCGCCGTTCGCGTGAGGCATGAGAAAATCGCCGCGATGCAGGCAGTAGCCCCACGCGCCCCAGCCCATCGGCTTCGCCAGCCGCTCGCCGATGTAATCCTGCAACTCCATGCCCGTGACATGCCGCAGCACGAGCGACGCGATGTGCGGCGCGGGCGACGAATACGAATACCCCGCGCCCGGCTCCGTCCACAGCGGCACGCGCAGCGACGACATGTCGAGATCCTTGATATTCTGCCCCGGCGCGGC
>JAYWEP010000146.1:0-91766 GCA_043779205.1 Chthoniobacter sp.
GGCTGCGCCCTTCCCGCCCACCGAAACACCACCAACCCAAACCCCGAAAACCAACAGAAACTCTCATAGCGAGTGGATCAAAAACCGGGGGCAGGCCAATAGCGCACCTCAAGGAGCTGGCCGGGCACGGTGGCGGCGGTTTGAAAGGTGACGCTCAGCGGGCTGGAGCGGGATGTTGCGGGCGGTAAAGCTGTCTCCTGTCACCAAGGCCCGCACCCCATTGACGACGAGGTTTTCGAGAAACGAGGCGTGAACCACCTGGCCGTGAACGTCCACCCGTTCGGTGCTGAACGAGGAGCCTGACGGAGGATCGGTGATCGTGACCTCGGGGATGATGTGGAGGGCGTATTTGCGGCTGAGGTAGGCCTCGACGGTGGCGCGCTCGGCGATGCTAAGGGCGCGGTTATAGACCATGACCTCCGCCACATCGCCGGCGAACGCCCCGAAATCTCCCGCACCGATCTCGACCGGCGCAAAGACGTGCGGGCGGGGCGAGGTCAGGCCGACCCTGACCAATTGGCCGTTGAGGTGAATCGTCGGACGCTTTGCCTGATATTGAACCTCCGCGAGCACGGCTCCACTACCCACCGAGCCGCTGAACGCTGCCAGCGGTGGCATATAACTGTCGCCTTGCTCGTAGATCGAAAGACCATTGGTTCCGAGCGACATCCCCGCCCCGGCATCCGCGCCCGAGGCCTTTGCGCCGAAAAGGTATTTTTGACCCGCAGTGCCCGCCGTCCCCGTGATGCTCTCCGGGTCGATCTCATGCGTCGCAGAGGTCTTGGCGATGACGAAAAGGGTGAAGTCATCAGCGCCCGGCGGGACGATGGTATTGAGCCGGTCGTTTTGGCCGTCAAAGCGGAGCACCGGACGGCCATTGATCGCGTTATCAATCCACACCGGCTGATTGGCCGCCACGGTCTGCGAGGCATGGTTGGAAACGCCGGAGCCATCGCCCCAGTTGCCGACCAGATTCGAGCGGTCTTTGGTCACCCGCGCCCCGGCATCGAGCCAGAGCCGCAGTCCGGTTTCCACCGGCTGGCGCGTAACTCGCAGGCGAATGAAGCGCTTTGTCAAACTGCTCATCGGGGTTCTGTCCTGAACCGTGAGCATCTCCGTCTCGCCACGGTCAATAGTCAGCAGTAGCTCGGTAAAGGCGTCGCCGGAATACCAGTGGATCAGGTCATGGGAAACCTCGACGGCATAGCTCAAATCCAGGGCCGTCTTGACCCGTGTGAAGCTCAAGGCGAGATGGTCGCAAGCCGTCTCGACCACGGGCAGCGGCGACGTGCCGGGCACTTTCGGATTTCCCGCATGGGCGTATTCGAGAAGGTTGCGAAGGGCATCGCCATCGGGGTCGGCATTGATGCCGCTGACCAAAGGATTGCTGATTTCCGCAGGGGTGAACTGGAGTGCCGACCATTGATCGAATTGGAGTTGGGCGAGGACTCGGTGGGGAGCGCAGGCGAGGGCAACCGCCAGGGTGAGCAGAAGGATCGTGGAGAACCGTTGAGCCGCGTTTCGCATGGGAGGTCACTTGCTAACAGCCGGACTCTCGGAAAGTAAAGGACAACAAAGCGCGGTATGCCTCGCTTTCAAATAAGCGCGCATCGCGACGATGCGAGGAGTGCGGCTTCGACCACATCAGAAATTTGGAAAAAATGTGCATCGTCTGCGCATGACGGCAGACCTGACTCAGGAGGAGCTTGCCGAGAAGGCCGACATCAGCCGCCGCTACCTGCAGCAGATTGAGGCCGGAGAAATGAATCCGACCATCAATATCGCGTCCCGGCTGGGCAAAGCCCTGCGGTGTTCATGGAACCGACTTTGCGAGGGGATTTGATCGGAGCGGGTAAGTCGCGAGCTGGTGAATCACTCCACCAGCGCCGCCTGCCAGCGGGCGAGCTGGGCGGCGACGTTTTGGGGGCTGGGTGCGCCGATGGCCTGGCGGGCGGACATGGACTTCTCGACGGTGAGGATGGCGAAAACGTCGGCGGCAAAGGCGGGTGAGAGGGACTGGTAGTCGGCGAGAGTCAGATGCGGGAGTTCGCAGTGCATTTGCGCGCAGAGGGCGACAGCTTTGCCGATGACTTCGTGGGCTTTGCGAAAGGGGATGCCGCGGTTGACGAGGTAGTCGGCGAGGTCGGTGGCGAGGAGCATGGGGTCGGCGACGGCGGCGGCGCAGGCGGGGGCGTTGGCGCTGATGCCACCGAGCATGGCGGCGAAGACAGCGAGGGCGGTTTTGATGGTATCGACGCTGTCGAAGACGGGCTCTTTGTCCTCCTGCATGTCGCGGTTGTAGGTCATGGGCAGACCTTTCAGCGTCGTCAAAAGCGCGACGAGATTGCCGATGACGCGCCCGGTTTTGCCGCGCGTGAGCTCGGCGACGTCGGGGTTTTTTTTCTGCGGCATGAGGGAGCTGCCGGTGGTGAAGGCGTCGCTGATGGTGATGAATTTGAACTCGCTCGACGCCCACAAAATCACGTCCTCGCTGAGCCGGGAGAGATGCACGGCGGCGAGCGCGAGCGCGGCGAGGAGTTCGACGGCGAAGTCGCGGTCGCTGACGGCGTCCATGCTGTTTTGCGTGACGGCTGGGAAGCCGAGTTCGCGGGCGATGAGTTCGCGGTCGAGCAGGATGGTGGAGCCGGCGATGGCCCCGGAGCCGAGCGGCATGACGTTGATGCGTTTGCGGGCGTCGAGGACGCGGTCGCGGTCGCGGTCGAACATCTCGACGTAGGCGAGCAGGTGGTGCGCGAAATAGACGGGCTGCGCGCGCTGGAGATGGGTGTAGCCGGGGATGATGACGTCGGCATGCCGCGCGCCGAGGCCGGTGAGCGCGCGCTGCATCTCGCGGAGCGCGGCGGCGAGGGCATCGGCCTCGTCGCGGAGGTAAAGCCGGAGGTCGAGCGCGACCTGGTCGTTGCGGCTGCGGGCGGTGTGGAGCTTTGCGCCGGCGTCGCCGATGCGGCGCGTCAGCTCGGCTTCGATGTTCATGTGGATGTCTTCGAGTTCGGTCTTGAACTGGAATTTCCCGGCCTCGATTTCCGCGCCGATTTCGTTCAGGCCCGCGACGATCTGCGCGCGCTCATCCCGCGTCAGCAGCCCGGCCTTTTCCAAAGCCGCGGAGTGCGCGATGGAGCCGGCGATGTCCTGCCGCCACAAACGCCAGTCGAAGCTGATCGACTCGCTGTATTGCTGCAAAAGCGCGGAGGTTTCTTGCTGGAAGCGGCCTTTCCACATGGAGGGGAATTTAGGATTTAGGATTTAGGATTTAGGAAATGACTGCGGCCACACGCTAACGCCGCGCATGAGTCTCTAAATGCTAAATCCTAAATCCTAAATCCTAAATTCACCGCTTCCGGTTCGCGCACGCCCCGTGCCGCCGCAGCTCGTCGCAGTTCGCCTCGATGCGCAGGCTTTTCGAGGCGGGCGAAAAGCCGAGCCGCTTGCTGATGCAATCCTCGAGCAGCTCGATGTGCTGATCCTCAAACTCGACAATCCGGTTGCAGTCCACGCAGATGAGGTGGTTGTGATGCGGGTGCTCGTTGTAGTTCGGGTCGTAGAATTTGTGATCCTTGCCGAAGTCCATCTCCTTCAGCACCCCGCATTCGACGAGCAGCGGCAGCGTGCGATAGACGGTCGCGCGGGAGACGGTGGGCTCGATTTTCCGCGCCATGCCGAGCAGATCCTCGGCGGTGTAGTGCTCGGTGGTGCCAAAGGCGGCGGCGATGATGGCATCCCGCTGCACGGTTCGGCGCAGGCCTTTTTCGGCGATGAACGCGTTGAACCTGTCTTGGACGCCGGGCTGCATGGGTGGACGATAGAAGCCGCCCGCGGGGGCGTCAAACCCACGTCATCCGGGCGGCGGTGGCGGCGGGGTTTTGAGGAGGAGGGCCACGGCTTCGCCGAAGCGGGCGCGGCGGGCGAGGATGTGCGCGGCCTTTTGCACGAACCACCACGGCGCGTCGTCGCGCGCGGCCACGGCGAGGATGATCTCCTCGCTCGGCACGGTCTCACCATCGCGGGCGCGGACGGCGGCGAGCTGCTGGGCGTTGACGAGATTCGTGGGGGCGATGCGCCATTTCGCTTCGAGCGGTTCGCGGGGGAGGTTCGCCGGGAGCGCGGGAAAATCCTGCTCCGGGGTGAAGGCGGCGAGCAGCTCCCACGCACGTTCTTCGTCGCTCCACGCGTGGAGCAGCCGCGCCCACTCGCGGTGGTCGCGCGTCCGCCAGGCGGCGCGGCGGCGCATCCATTCGCCGAACTGCGCGCGCCCGGCCCAGCGGGTGGCGTTCTGGTAAAAGGCGGCGATTTCACCGGGATCGAGGTCGGCGGTGAGGGCGCGATCTTTCCACCAGAGCGCGTAGTAATAGCGCGCCTGCTCCGCCGGCACGGTCTCGGCGTAGGCGAGGAGCAGGCGCGGATTGGCCTCGACGTAGTGCCCCCACGTCCCAGCGGCGATGGGCGAGGCGGCGGTCTCGCGCACGGCCATGCGAAAGACTTCCTCCCGATGCTCCGCGCCGCGCCCCACGGCCTGCTGCCAGTAGCCGAGCGCGAGCTTTGGCGAGACCCGCAGAACGGCGCGCGCCTGCGCGGCGGGCAGCGCCCAGGAGCCGGGGATGAGCGCCGAGGCGATGCCGAAATGCCGCTGCCACGCGGACGGAGCGCTGCGGCCCAGCACGGCCAGCTCGCGCATGCCGAGGCTCTGATTGAGGTCGGAGCTGAGCGGAAACCAGCGCGTCATGCTTTCGAGCTGCGCGAGCGTGACATCGCGCGAAAGGGCGTCGCGCGAGAGCATGCGGGCGAGCGTGAGCGGCGACCACGCGGGGTCTTCGCAGAGAAACGGCAGCGTCCAGAAAACCGCCGCCGCCAGCGGGATCAGCGCGGTCTTGCGCGGAGCGAAAAAGCGCGCCCGATCGAGGCGCATCGGGCAGGCCAGGGCGAGCGCCGCGAGGGCGAAGCCAGCGGTGCCCCAGCGGTGCGCGGGGACATCGAAAACGGCGTGGGCGAGGAGCGCGGCGGCGGCGGCGAACCCGGCGGCGCGGAAAAAGAAGCTGCGCCCGCGAAAGCTTTCCCGCAGATGATCCGCGACGAAGATCGCGAGCGCGATGGCGGCGAGGGCGACGGGGATGAGGCCGAGTTCCACGAGCCACTGCCGCCAACTGCTCTCGGGGTGCAGGACCACGCCGTTTTCCAACTCGAAGGTCTGATAGAACGGGAAAATCTGCGCGAACGAATCGACGCCGTGGCCGAGGAGCGGCGCGTCTTTCCACATGATGAAAACGTCCTGCCAGATGCGGAGCCGCATGGCGTTGGAAACCGCGCCGGCCTCCACCGAATGAAAGCGCGCGAAGACCGGCCCGCCAAACGCGAGGCCGAGCGCCCCCAGCACCAGCGCGGCTCCGCAGGCCACGGCGAGCGTCTTGCGGTTGCGCATGCGGAGCTGGGCGAGCGTGAAAAAGACGAGCAGGCCGAGGCCGAGCGCGACGAGGCCGCCGCGCGATTCCGTGGTCAGCAAGGCCACGAGCACGAGGCCGAGGAGCAGCCCGCCGCCGATGACGAGCGGCCACTTTTTCCGCCCGCCCGCCCACGTCACGCAGCCGCAGCCGAGCACCGCGCCCATGGCGAGGAAGTCGCCGGTGTGGTTGCGGTTGGGGAAAGGGCCGAAGCCGCGCCAGCCCGGCGTGAAGCGCAGACCGTAGATGGCCTGGGCATCCCAGCCGCGCGTGATGAAGGACACCGCCGCGACGAGCGCCGCCGCCCCGAAAAGACTCCACGCGAGAAAGGCCCGGTGCGCCCGCTCCGCCGCGAGCCGCCGGACCCACAGAAACCAGACCGCGCCGACCGCGCCAGCCAGCCACGCATCCAATGCCCTGGCCGGTTCCGGATGATGCGTGGGCGGCAGCGCGAGCGCGAAATCGCGGGTCAGCAGCGTGCGCCACGCGGTCGCGCCAAACCATTCGGCGGGCGCGAGTTCCTTGAACGCGAGCAGCGCGAGCAGGACGATGGCGAGACGGTTGCCCCACCGGCTGAGCGGCACGATGGCCGGCGGCAGGAGCAGCACGCCGGCCGCGAGCAGCGCCACGAGCGCGATTTGCACCAGCCGATCGACCGCCCCGAAAAGCAGCGGCCCGGCGCAGACGAGCACCGCGAAAATCCCCAGCGCCGCGCGCGTGCCTGCGGGCATCGCGGGCGCGTCCGGGCGCGGGCGGCGGGTGGCGGGCGGCTTCATGGCGGCCATTTTTCCCTGGCCCGCGCGTAGATCGGGCGGAAGCACTCCGCGATGCGCTGCCACTCGACGGTCGTGCCTTTCGCGCGCGGCGCATGGAGCCGCCACGGGGTGCTGCCGTTGTAGCGGACTTCGAGGATCACGTCGTTTTCCACCTCGCCCGGCTCGACGAAACCGACCCGCCGGATGGTGTGCTCAAAGACCGCCCAAAACTCCTGCGCGGTCACACACCGCTCGACCTCCAGCTCCAGCACCTGGGCCTGCGCGAGCGCGTACTGCACCACGCGCCGCCGCCCGAGCAGGCGGTCGATTTTGCGCCGCACGTCCTTCCAGCTTTTCAAAAGGTGGAAGTAGCGCAGGACGAAAAGCGCGAGCAGGAAAAGCACGCCGATGCCGACGGGCAGCGTATTCCCCGAGCTCCAGATGACGCTCAGCCCGGCAAGGCTCAGCACGAGGCAGACGCCGTAGATGCCGAGCAGGATGCGCGTTTTGGAAAAGCCGAGTTTTTCCAGCCGGTGGTGAAAGTGCTCGTCGTCCGCGTGAAAAAGCGGATAGCCGCGGAGCGCGCGCCGGAGCACCGCAAAGGTCGTGTCGAGGATCGGCACGCCGAGCGCGATGAAGGTGACAAAGAGCACCTTGGCGACCGAGCCTTTGTTGGAACTCGTGAGCGAAAGCGCGGCGATGGTGAAGCCGATGAGATACGCGCCGCCGTCGCCGAGATAGATTTTCGCGGGCGGAAAATTGAAGACGAGAAAGCCGAGCAGCGCGCCCGTCATGGTGAAGGCGTAGCAGGCCACGCCGCCCTGCTCATTGTGCAGCGCCACGACGCCGAGCGTGGCCGACATGCAGAGGCCAAGCCCGCCAGCGAGTCCGTCGAAACCGTCGATGAGATTGACGATGTTTGGCACGGCGATGAGCCAGAGCACGGTCACGGGCAGGCTCCATGCGCCGAGTTCGATGCTCCCCACGGTGCCCGGCCACGAGAATTTTTCGATGCCAAAACCCATCGCATACACGAGGCCCGCGGTGGCGAGCTGGCCGAGGAGTTTGCGCCGCGCACCGAGCGGCCGGAGGTCGTCCCAAAAGCCCAGCCCGTACATCAGCGCGCTGCCCACGAGGATGGGCAGCCACTTCACCCCATGCGCGGGATGGACGCCGATGATGACCGCGAGGCCGAGCGAAACGGCGAGCATGATCGGCAGCCCGCCGAGCCGGGAAATGGGCGTCGCCTGCCTCTTGCGCGTTTCATTCGCGTGATCGAGCCCGATGCCGCGCTGGCCGAGGCGGATGGCCCACGGCGTGCAAAGCAGCGCCACGAAAAAGCCGAAGCCGAAAAAGAGCAGGGCGTAGATCATCGCCCGCCCGCCTCCGGCGCGGGAGCGCGGGAGCGCCGGGAATCAGCCGCGCGGGCTGGCTCCTGCCGGTGATCCTGATGTTGCATGAATTGGAGACACACTTCGCAGGAAGGGTGCCACGCCGTTTTTTTTGCGACAAGCCCGCGCCATCTTTTCATCGCAGCGCGTGGAAAACTCCGGTCCACGCCGCCAGCGACGCGGCGCGGTGGGCCGCGGGATCGAAGACCTGCGCGGCGGGAACGACCGCGCCGTGCGTTTGCAATGCGGTCAGCCACTCCGCGATCCCGCTCCCCTGCCCCGGCGCGAAAATTCCCGCGTGCGGATATGCGCGCAGCATTTTGGCAATCGCGCCATCCACCGGCCCGACCCACAGAATCGGCCGCGGCAGACTCATCACCAGTCCCAGTTTGCTCGGCCACAGCAGCCCCTGCGCGGCGGGGAGCTGCGTCACCGCGAGCGCCTGGCCGCGCAGCAGCGATGACGGCAGGCCCATCTCGTCGACGTAGTCCGTCCACTCGCAGCGCCGCAGCCCCAGCTCCGTCGCCCGCGCCTGCGCCGCCTCGCGCGACGGCCCGCCGCCTTGGAAAAGCAGCCGCACTCCCGCGCCGCGTTTTTCCAAAATCGCCTGCGCCGCGAGCAGCGTCTCCCACTCGTGCGCGCGCCCGAGATTGCCGGAGTAAATCCACGTCCACTCCGCCGCCGGCTCGCCCCGCGCGGCGGCGAGCTGTTTCAAAACCGGCGCAAAAACCCACGGACGAATAACCGCGCAGTCCACGCCGTAGCGCCGCACCCACGCCGCCATATCCTCATCCAGCGCGACCACCCGCGCCGCGCGCCGGTAGCAAATTCCCATCGCCCACCCGATCACGCGCGACACGAAACCCGCGCGCACTTCACCCAGCGCCACGGCGATTTCAGGATACAAATCCATGATCCAATGCACCGACCGAGCCCGATGCCACGCCGCAACCAGCGTCGCCACCACCAGCAGGCACGGCGGCGAACTCGCCGACACCACCACCTCCGTGCGCGGCCTCCGCAGCCCGTCCCACAGCATCCGCGCCAGCGCCTTCGCCTCGCGCAGCATCCGCCCGCCGCGTCGCTGTCCCTCGCGATACCCCTCGCGCGCCGCCACGAAATCGACCGCATGCCCCGCGCGCTCCAGCTCATCCGCCAGCTCCCGCAGCAGCACGCCCGTCGGCGCGGCGTCCGGCGGAAAGTATTGGTTCAAAAAGAGGACGCGCATCAGAGCATCATTTGCTTTGCGAGCGCCGGTGGCAGTGGCATATCGGGTGCTTATCTCAAATCGCAAACCGCCGGCGCGACAGCATTTTGCTCATACATTTGAAATCTGGAACTCCATCCGCGATGCCCGCACCACTCACTCAGGAACAGATCGCCGCCTTTCACGCGGACGGTTTTCTCGCCGTCGAGCAGTGGTTCACGCCGGACGAAGTCGAGGCGCTGAAACACGAAACGTATCGCGAGTTCGCGGTCGATCAGCCCGGCCGCGTCCTCGAAAAATGCGGCGCGGTGCGCACCGTTTTCGCCGCGCACAAGACGAACGAAACTTTCTCCCGCCTCACCCGTCTCGAACGTCTCGCCGTGTCCGCCGCCCAGCTCCTCGACGGCGAGGTCTATGTCCATCAGTTCAAAATCAACGCCAAGCTCGGCCTCGCAGGCGACCAGTGGGAATGGCACCAGGATTATTTGTACTGGCTGAAAGAGGACGCCATGCCCGCGCCGAATGTCCTCAGCGCCGTTGTCTTTCTCACGCCCGTCGATGACTTCAACGGCCCGCTCCTCCTCATCCCCGGCTCGCACCGGCTCGGCACCATCGACCTCGAGGCGGAGAAAAAATACGCGCAGCTTTCCACCGACGATGCGTGGAAGCCGACGCTCACCGCGGACCTGAAATACAAGATCGGCAAACAGACGCTCGCGCGGATTTTGGAAACGCGGGAGATCGTCGCCGCGAAGGGCGCGCCCGGCTTCGTCGTCTTCTTCCACGGCAACACCCTCCACGCCTCCGCCGGCAATCTCACGCCCGTCGATCGCCTCAGCATTTTCATCTCCTACAACACCGTCGCCAACGCCCTCCAGCCCGTCGCCAACCCCCGCCCCGCCTTCATCTCCGAGCGCGACTTCACCCCGCTCGACCCGCTGCCCGACGACGCCCTCCTCGCGCCGCTCAACGGCACCACCCACGCCGCACTCGCCGCCGTCCATTGACGCCCGCCGCCCGCCGCCCATGACGCCTACGCCGAGTGCCAGCACCGACGCGGATCGCCGCTCCATCGCCGCATGGAACGCCACCGCCGCCGATCCGTGCGACGGCGCGATGCTCCACCAGCGCTTCGAGGAAATCGCCGCGCAGTCGCCGGATGAAACCGCCGTCATCTTCGGCGACGCCACGCTCACCTACGCCGAGCTGAATCGCCGCGCGAACCAACTCGCCCATTTTCTCCGCGCGCAAAACGTCGGCGTGGAAACGCGCGTCGGCATCAGCATGCACCGCTCATTCGAGATGCTCGTCGCGATTTTGGGCGTCTTGAAAGCGGGCGCGGGTTACGTGCCGCTCGATCCCGCGGTGCCTGCCGAGCGGCTCAGCTACATGATCGCCGACGCCCAGCTCGCGCTCACGCTCACGCAGGAGCGTTTCCGCGAAACGCTCGCGCCGCACGGCGTCCCGCTCATCGCGCTCGACACCGACTGGCCGCGCATCGCCCCGTACGCCGACACGAATCCGTCCGCCGCACCGTTCGCCGATTCGCTCGTCTATGTGACCTACACCTCCGGCTCCACTGGACGGCCCAAAGGCATCCTCATGACGCAGCGCCCGCTGCTCAACCTTCTCGGCTGGATGCTCCGCACCACGCATCTCCCGCCGCGCGCCTGCACACTCCAATTCGCGTCGTTTTCCTTCGACGTGTCGTTTCAGGACATTTTTTCCACGCTGCTCAGCGGCGGCACGCTCCTGCTCATTTCGGAAGCTCAGCGCCAAGACCTCGCCGGCCTCGCCGGACTGCTCGACCGCCACGGCGTCCACCGCATTTTTCTCCCCGCCGTCGCGCTCCAGCAGCTCGCCGTCGGTTTCTGCGCGGGAAAATTTCCGTGCAAAGAACTGCGCAAAATCATCTCCGGCTCCGAGCAACTCGTCATCACCGACGCCATCCGCCGCATGTTCACCGCGCTCCCCGAGTGCCGGCTGCACAATGAATACGGCCCGAGCGAAACCCACGTCGTCACCGAACTCGCCATGCCCGAGTCGCTCGACGCGTGGGTGAAAAGGCCCGCCGTCGGCAAGCCCATCGCCAACACCCAAATCCACATCCTCGATCCGCTGGGCCAGCCCGCGCCCATCGGCAAACTCGGCGAGCTGCACATCGGCGGTGCCGGCCTCGCCCGCGGCTACCTCGGACGCGAAGAACTCACCGGCGAAAAATTCATCCCCGATCCCTTCAGCAGCAAGCCCGGCGCGCGGCTCTACCGCACCGGCGATCAAGCGCGCTGGCTGCCCGGCGGCGACATCGAGTTCATCGGACGGCTCGATCTGCAAATCAAAATCCGCGGCTACCGCGTCGAGCCCGGCGACATCGAAACCGCCCTTGAGCGCCACCCGCTCCTCCGCGAAACCTGCGTCATCGCCCGCGATGCCGACGACGGCGGCAAGCGCCTCATCGCCTACCTCGTCGCCCAATCGCGTGGCGCGGACGCCCCGTCCGCGACCCGTCCGCCGGACGCCCCGTCCGGCGAAGCCAACGTCACCGACCTCCGCGCCTTCCTCGCCGACAAACTGCCGGACTACATGATCCCCAGCGCCTTCGTCTTCCTCCCCGCGCTTCCACTCAACGCCAACGGCAAAATCGACCGCGCCGCACTCCCCGCACCCGACACCGCGCGACCCACACTCGCCACCGCCTTCGCCGCTCCCGTCAGCGACACCGAGCAATTCCTCGCCGCAACGTGGCGCGAAATCCTCCACCTCGACCGCGTCGGCGTGCGCGACAATTTCTTCGACCTCGGCGGCGATTCCGTGCTGCTCGTGCAAATCCACGAGCGCCTCGAAACGCACCTCCGCCGCGCCGTGCCGATCACCGCACTCTTCGAGCACCCCACCATCGCTGCCCTCGCGCAGCATCTCGCCGGTGACGGCTCCCACGCCGCCGCCCGCCAGCCAACCATCGCCGACCGCGCCGCCCGCCAGCGCGCCGCACTCACCCGCCGCTGATGCCCGACGACGCTTCCCATCCCGAAGGCATCGCCATCGTCGGTCTCGCCGGCCGCTTCCCCGGCGCGCGCGACGTGCGTGAGCTTTGGAAAAACCTCGCCGCCGGCACCGAGTCCATCGCCACTTTTTCGGACGCAGAACTCCGCGCCTCCGGCATCTCCGAAGACACTCTCCGCGATCCGCACTACGTCCGCACCCGCGCCGTCCTCGACGACGCCGACAAATTCGACGCCACCTTTTTCGGCCTCACCCCGCGCGACGCCGAACTCACCGACCCGCAGCACCGCGTCTTCCTCGAATGCGCCTGGCACGCCCTCGAAGACGCCGCGCTCGACCCCGCGCGCTACCGCGGCAGCATCGGCGTCTTCGCCGGCTCCAGCCTCAATACCTACCTCCTCGACAACATCGGCTCCCACCGCGGAGTCATCGCCGATTTCGTCACCCAGTTTCAGGCCGACGGCTACCCGCTCCTCCTCGGCAGCGACAAGGACTACCTCGCCACCCGCGTCAGCTACAAACTCGACCTCCGCGGCCCGAGCGTGACCGTCCAGACCGCATGCAGCACCTCGCTCGTCGCCGTCGCCCAGGCGGTCAATGCGCTCCTCAGCTACCAATGCGACGCCGCGCTCGCCGGCGGCGTCTCGATCACGTTTCCGCAAGCCCGCGGCCACATTTTCCAGGACGGCTCCATCGCCAGCGCCGACGGCCACTGCCGCGCCTTCGACGCCGATGCGCAGGGCACCGTCTTCGGCCACGGCTGCGGCGTCGTCGTTTTGAAACGCCTCGCCGATGCGCTCGCCGACCGCGATCACATCTACGCCGTGATAAAAGGCGCGGCGGTGAACAACGACGGCGCGGGCAAAGTCAGCTACATGGCCCCGAGCGTCGCCGGCCAGGCCGAGGTCATCGCGCTCGCCCACGCGCTCGCCGGCGTCACCGCCGACACGATTGATTACGTCGAAGCCCACGGCACCGCCACGCCGCTCGGCGACCCCATCGAAATCGCCGCGCTCACCCAAGCCTTCCGCGCCACGACCGACGGAAAAAATTTCTGCAAACTCGGCACGGTGAAAAGCAACTTCGGCCACCTCGAAGCCGCCGCCGGCGTCACGGGTTTGATCAAAACCGCGCTCGCGCTCCAGCACGCGCAGATTCCCGCGAGCCTGCATTTTCAAAAGCCGAACCCACACATTGATTTCGCGAACTCCCCGTTCGAGGTCGTGACAAAACTGACCGAATGGAAGTCCGGCGCGCATCCCCGCCGGGCGGGCGTCAGCTCCTTCGGCGTCGGCGGGACCAACGCGCACGTCGTCCTCGAAGAAGCGCCCGCCGCCGCGCAACCCGCTTCCGCACACGCTCCGCAGCTCATCGTCCTTTCCGCCAAAACGCGCGTCGCCCTCGAAGCGATGGCCGGACAGCTCGCGAAACATCTCCAAGAGCACAGCGACCTGCTCCTCGCCGATGTCGCCTTCACACTCCAAACCGGACGCCGCGCCTTCGAGCACCGCCTCTTCCTCACCGCCCGCGACACCGCCGAAGCCGCCAAGCTCCTCCTCCGCCGCGACCGCACCCGCATCTTCACCAACCCGCTCGGTAAAACCGAACCGACCCCAAACGACGATGCGCTCACCGCGCTCGGCCACCGCTGGCTCACCGGCGAGGAAGTCGCCTGGCCCGCGCCCGCCGACACCACGCGCCGCGTCGCACTTCCCGGCTACGCCTTCGCTCGCGAACGCCACTGGATCGAGCCGCGCCGCGAAAGCCACACCGAACACACTGCCGCCGTCGAATCATCTGCCAAAGCCGCTCCGCAAGGTTCACCTCTCGACGAACTCAAGGGTTTTCTCGCCGAGCAATCCGGCCTCGATCTTTCCGCCGCGACCCCGACGACCAGCCTCCTCGAACTCGGTTTCGACTCCCTCTTCCTCACGCAAATCGCCATCGCGCTCCAGCGCCGTTTCGGCCTGCGCATCACGCTGCGCCAATTGCTCGGCGACCTCGCCGACCTCGGCCCACTGAGCGATTTCATCGCGGCAAATCGCACTGCCAAAACAAGCAGTCCCGCGCCTGCCGCACCACTTTCCGGCACCGCAGCACCGACCGCCGCGCACGGCCCTTTCCGTCCGCTGCAAAAGGAACTCAGCCGCGCGCTCACACCCGCGCAGCAAAGTTGGCTTGACGATTTCACCACCCGCTACACCGCCCGCACCGCCGCGTCGAAACGCCACACCCAGCAGCACCGCGCGCATCTCGCCGATCCGCGCGCCGTCGCGGGCTTCAAGCAGGTGTGGAAGGAGATTGTCTATCCCATCGTCGTCGAGCGCTCGCAGGGCGCGCATTTGTGGGACATCGACGGCCACGATTACGTCGATACCACGCAGGGTTTCGGCCTCGCCATGTTCGGACACCAGCCCGACTTCGCCATGCGCGCCATCGAGGAGCAGATGCGGCGCGGCATGGAAATCGGGCCGAGCCATCCGCTCGCGGGTGAAGTCGCCGCCTTGCTCTGCGAGCTGACCGGCCACGAGCGCGCAACCTTTTGCAACACCGGCTCCGAGGCCGTGCTCGGCGCGATTCGCATCGCGCGCACCGTCACCGGGCGCAACAAAATCGCGCTCTTCGCCGGCGCGTATCACGGCATCAATGACGAGGTGCTCGTGCGCCCGCTCACCGTGAACGGCGAGTGGCGCACCGCGCCCATCGCGCCCGGCATCATCCAGGACGCCGTCGCGAATGTGCTCATCCTCGACTACGGAAATCCCGAGTCGCTCGACATCCTGCGCCGCCATGCGGGCGACCTCGCCGCCGTCCTCGTCGAGCCCGTGCAAAGCCGCCGGCCCGATTTGCAGCCGCGCGAATTTCTCCGCCAGCTCCGCGCGCTCACGACCGAGTGCGGCGTCGCGCTCATCATGGATGAAGTCATCACCGGTTTCCGCTGCCATCCCGGCGGCGCGCAGGCGCTCTTCGGGGTGAAAGGCGACATCGCCACGTATGGCAAAGTCATCGGCGGCGGCCTGCCCATCGGCGCGATCACGGGGCGCGCAGAGTACATGGATGCCTTCGACGGCGGCGCGTGGCAGTTCGGCGACGACAGTTTCCCCACCGCGGGCGTCACTTTTTTCGCGGGCACTTTCGTCCGCCACCCGCTCGCGCTCGCCGCGGCAAAAGCGGTGCTGCTGCATTTGAAAGAGCGCGGCGAGACCTTGCAAAACGAACTCGCCGCGCGCACCGCCGCGATGATCCGCGAGATCGCGCCCGCGCTGGAAGGCACGCCATTCGACGTGCCCCACTTCGCGTCGATCTTCTTCGTCCGCGCACACGACTTTCCCTACTCCGGCCTGCTCTACGCGCTGCTCCGTCACCGCGGCATTCACATTTGGGAAGGCCGCCCATGCTTCCTCGGCACCGCGCACAGCGACGAGGACATTGCCAAGATCGTCACCGCATTTCGCGAAAGTCTCGGGGAATTACGGGACGCGGGATTCTTCGCAAAACCCGCCGCCATTTCTTCCGCGGAAGCACTCCCGCTGACCGAGGCGCAGCGCGAGGTTTGGATGGCTTCGCAGATGAGCGCGGAAGCGCGCGCGGCGTTCAACGAAACCTGCACCATCCGCTTTCGCGGAAAGCTCGATGCGCCCGCACTGCACCGCGCGATCACGGAAGTCATCCGCCGTCACGACGCCCTGCGCGCCAGCTTCCGGGCGTCCGACGGCGCGCAAATTTTCGCCACCGCGCTCACGCCGGACGTGCCGCTGCATGGCTTCTCCGCACTACCCGACGCCGAGCGCGAGACGCGCGTCGCGACATTGCTCGGCGCGGAAGGCGCGCGCGCTTTCGACCTCGAACGCGGGCCGCTCGTCGCGTTTCAGATCCTCACGCTCACACCGGAGGAACACGCGCTCGTTTTCACCGCACACCACATCGCCTGCGACGGCTGGTCCTACGACATCATCCTGCGCGAACTCGCGCACCTCTACTCCAACTCCGCGCACACCCTGCCGCCCGCGAAGCAGTTCGCCGACTACATCCGCGAGGAAAATTCTGCCGCGCACAGCGACGCCGTGGATTATTGGCGCGAACAGTTCCGCACCGTACCGCTGCCGCTCGATCTGCCCACGGATCGCCCGCGCCCGACGCGCCGCACTTGGGCCGGGGCACGTCGTCACCTCACGCTGCCGCCGGAGACAAAGCGCGATTTGACCAAGCTCGGCGCGGCCAATGGCGCGACGCTTTTCGCCGTGGTGCTCGCCGGTTTCAAGCTGCTGCTGCATCGCCTGAGCGGCGCGTCCGATCTCGTCGTCGGCATCCCGGCGGCGGGGCAAAATCTCACCGAGGGCGGCGCGGATCTCGTCGGCCATTGCGCGAATCTTCTCCCGCTGCGCACGCAGTTCGACAGCGCGCGGCCTTTCACCGACCTGCTCGCCGCGGTGCGTCTCGGCGTGCTCGGCGCTTTTGAAAACCAGCAGTTCACCTTTGGCCGTCTGCTCGCCGAACTTCCCATCCCGCGCGATCCCGGCCGCGTGCCGCTCGTGCCGGTGATCTTCAATCTCGATCCCCAGCTCAGCGATCTCCGCTTCGCCGGGCTCACCCACGAGATCGCGCTCAACCCGCGCCGCCACTACCAGTTCGACCTCGGCTTTAATCTCGTGGACGAGCCCGCGGGCCTCCGCGTCGAGTGCGATTACAATCCCGATCTTTTCGACGACACCACGATTCAGCGCTGGCTGGAGCAGTACGCCGCACTCCTCCGCACGCTGCCGCAAAACGCTGCGCAGCCGCTCGCCGCCGTGGAAACTCTCGACGCCGCGATGCGCGAGCAGGTGCTGGCGTGGGGCCGCGGCGCACGCACGCCGTATCCGGCGGAGAAAACGATCCACGCACTTTTCGAGGAGCGCGCCACCGAGACGCCGGACGCGCCGGCGCTCGTGGATGGCGACAAGCGGATTTCGTACGCCGAGCTGAACGCGCAGGCGAACCGCTACGCGAACCATCTACGGAAACAAAAACTGGGTGAGGGCGCGTTCGTCGGAATTTTCGGAAACCGGTACTGGCAGTTCATCGCCGCCACGCTCGGCATTTTGAAAATCGGCGCGGCCTACGTGCCGCTCGATCCGCGTGACCCGGCGTCACGCATCGCGGCACTGCGCGAGCATCTCGACGGCATGATCGATGACCATCTGGACGTGTCCGCGGAATCCGCGGAGCCCGGCGCGGCAGCCGGCCAGGCGGGCGTTGCGGCCTACGTCATGTTTACGTCGGGCTCGACCGGCGAGCCAAAGGGGGTGGTCGTCACGCATCGCGGCGTCACCCGGCTGGTCTGCGCCACGGACTACGCGCCGTTCGATGGCGAAACGGTGATGATGCAGGGCTCGAATCTCTGCTTCGACGCTTCGACCTTTGAACTCTGGGGCGCGCTCCTGCACGGCGGGACGCTCATTTTCACCCGCACCGACACGCTGCTCGATCACGACGACCTCGCCGTGCATCTCGCGCAGCACGGGATCAACACGCTCTTCCTCACCACCTCGCTTTTTAATCAGCTTGCACGCCTCGCTCCCGGCATGTTCTCCGGGCTGCGCTGCGTCGTCTTCGGCGGCGAAGCGGCTGACCCGTCCATGGTCGATCGCGTGCTCGCCGCCGGTCCGCCGCAGCAACTCGTGAATGGCTACGGGCCAACGGAAGCGACAACTTTTGCGGTGTGCCATCGGATCGAAAAACCCGCCGCCAGCGTGCCCATCGGGCGGCCTATCGCGAACACCGACGTCTTCATCCTCGGCGCACATCGCCAACTCGTGCCGCCCGGCGTGGCCGGTGAAATCTACATCGGCGGGCCGGGCGTGGCTCTCGGCTATCTGCACCGCCCGGAGCTGACGGCGGAAAGTTTCGTCGAAACCGCGTTTGGCCGGCTCTATCGCACCGGCGATTTTGGCCGCTGGCTCGCGGACGGCACCATCGAATACCAGGGCCGCATCGACCAGCAATTCAAGCTCCGCGGCTTCCGCATCGAGCCCGCCGAGATCGAGGCGCAACTGCGCCTGCATCCTGCCGTGGCGCAGTGCGCGGTGCTGCCGAAAGTGAACCCGTCGGGTGAGAAAGTGCCCGTCGCCTACCTCGTGCGAAAGCCCGGACTTTCCGCCGTGAGCGAGGCGGATTTCCGGCAGTATCTCGTGCAGAATCTGCCGCCACCCTTCGTGCCCTACCAATGGTTCTGGCTCGGCGCGCTGCCGCTCACGGCCAATGGAAAACTCGACCACCGCGCCCTGCCCGAGCCGACCGTCGAGACCAAGCCGATGCGCGAATTCGTAGCGCCGCAGGACCGCGCGCAAACCCAGCTCGTCGCGCTTTGGGAAGAGGTGCTGAAGCGCAAACCCATCGGCATCCGCGACGATTTCTTCGACCTCGGCGGGCACTCGCTGATCGCCATCCAGCTCATCGGCCGGATGCGCGAGACGTTTCACATCGACCTGCCGATCCATCGCCTTTTCAGCACGCCGACCATCGCCGGCATCGCGGAGTTCATCGCCGCGCACCAGACCCCACCGCCAGCCGCCAAGCCGCTCCAGAGCTTGATCGCCATCCAACCGGGCGACGCGCGGCAGCGCCCGTTTTTCCTCGTGCCGGGCGGCTGGGGCGCGGAGGTCGAGTTCCTCGTCTATGGCGTGCTCGCGCGCCATGTCGGTGCCGATCAGCCGCTTTACGGACTGAAGGCGCGCGGCTCGGATGGCATCGCCGCGCCGCATCACAGCCTCGCCGAAATGGTCGCCGACTACGTGGCGGAAATCCGTGTGCATCAGCCGCACGGGCCTTACCTGATCGGCGGCGAATGCGTGGGCGGGGTCGCGGCCTACGAGATCGCGCGGACGCTGGAGACGCAGGGTGAAAAGGTCGCGCTGCTCGTCCTGCTCGGCACCAAGCCGCCGGGCCCGGCGGCGCTGCGCCGCTTCCATTCATGGGATCGCGCCAAGGATCGGCAGCGTTTTTGGGACGTGCGGATTGCCCAGCCTTTTCACGACCACATGGCGAATCTTTCGCAACTGCCGCTCGGAGGAAAACTGAAATACGTTTGGATCCGCGCGACCCGCGAACGCGGCTGGAGCCATGCCAACGGCGCAACGCCCGAGCCGCTCGATTCCCGCAAAGTCCTCGCGCACTACCCGCGGATGCTGATGGGGCACCGGCTCGGCGCGTACGGCGGAAAGGTCACGCTGCTCATCGACCAAACCTCGCACGGCAAAGTGGAGAACTTCGGCTGGCAGACCGTTCATCGCGGCGAGCTGGAAGTCCACGTCCTCCCAGGCACCCATCTCACCTACATCCGCGAATTCGCCGCGAAAGCCGCCGCCAAACTCCGCGAAATCATCGACCGCTCTAACCACACCAAACCATGATCGTCGCACTAGAAAACTGGCAATCCACCCGCGAACCCGCGCCGCTCCGTGCGGGACAGGTGCATCTCTGGCGCGCGCCGCTGGAGCCCACGGCGGAGCTAAGCGCGACCCTGTCGCCGGACGAATGGCTGCGCGCGAGCCGGTTCCATTTCGAGCGCGACCGCGCGCGCTTCATCGCCACGCGCGGACTGCTGCGCACGATCCTCGCGCACTACACGGACACGAATGCCGCGGCGTTGAAATTTGCTGCGGGAGACCACGGCAAACCCGAACTCGACGGCCTCGGCACTTCGCTCCGCTTTAACCTCAGCCACTCGGACGATCTCATGCTGCTCGCCATCACCCATGTCCGCGAGATCGGCGTCGATCTGGAATTCATGCGCGACAATCTGCCGTTCGAGACGCTGGCGGATCACTACTTCGATCCCGAGGAAGCCTGGGATTTGCGCCTGCTGCCGGCGGCGCAGCGCGCGTGGAAATTCTACGACACCTGGACCTGCACCGAGGCGCGCTTGAAAGCCAGCGGCATCGGCATCGCGAACGGTTTCCAGGTCGTCGAGCCCGACCGCTGGTCGCTGCTCAAACTCACCCCCGCCGTCGGCTACACCGCGGCGCTCGCCGTCGAGGGCGGCGATTTCCAACTGGAGTGCTGGTCATGGCCGAAGTGACCCCCGCCACCAACTACGAGATCGTCATCGAGCCGTCGCGCGGCTGGATGAAGATCGACTGGCGCGAGCTGTGGGAATACCGCGACCTGCTGGTGCTGCTCGTGCAGCGCGACTTCATTTCGCGCTACAAGCAGACGATCCTCGGCCCGCTCTGGCACTTGATCCAGCCGCTGATCACGACCGCCGTTTTCGTCGTCTTCGGGCGCGTGGCCGGCATTTCCACCGATCAGATTCCGCAGCCGCTCTTCTATCTTTGCGGTCTGCTCGGGTGGAATTATTTCTCGCAAAACATCGCCACCGGCGGCGCGACCTTCATCAACAACGCCGGCCTTTTCGGCAAAGTCTATTTCCCGCGGCTCATCGTCCCCGTGTCCGTCATCGTCGCGAACCTCATCGCCTTTGCGCTCCAGCTCATCCCCTTCCTCGCCTTCCTCGCCTACTACAAATTCTGCACCGCGCAGGCCGGCGCGGTGCATGTCACCTGGCTGCTGCTCCTCGCGCCGCTGCCCCTGCTCCAGACCGCGCTCCTGAGCCTCGGCGTGAGCCTGTGGATGTCCGCCTCGACCGCGAAATTCCGCGACCTCGTCCACGTCAATCAGCTCATCATCCAGCTCTGGATGTTCGCCACCCCGATCATCTATCCCCTCTCCAAAGTCCCCGACCGCTGGAAGTGGGTCATCTGGGCGAATCCGATGTCCGTGCCCGTCGAGGCTTTCCGCATCTGCTTCCTCGGGCGGGGCACGCTCGGCCCGACGGAAATTGCCATCTCGGTCGCGAGCACGCTGCTGATTCTCGCGACGGGGCTCGCGGTGTTTCAGAAAGTCGAGAAAACCGTGGTCGATTCCGTATGAAGCCCGTCGTCGAAGTCCACAATCTCTCGAAGCTCTACCGCCTCGGCGCGATTGGCGCATCGAGCCTGCGCGAGTCGGTCGAGGGGCTGCTCGGAAAGAAGCGCAACGGCGCTGTGCCCGCGCCGCAAAGCGCGAACAAAAAGCCCATCGCCGACGACCGCGTCGGGCCCGTGCCCAATTCATTTTGGGCGCTGAAAGACGTTTCGTTTTCGGTCAACGCCGGGCAGATCGTCGGCGTGGTGGGCCGCAACGGCGCGGGAAAATCCACGCTCCTGAAACTGCTCTCGCGCATCACCGAGCCGACGAGCGGGCGGGCCATCCTGCGCGGGCGCGTGGTCTCGCTGCTTGAGGTCGGCACCGGCTTTCATCCCGAGCTTTCGGGCCGTGAAAACATCTTCCTCAACGGCGCGATCCTCGGCATGCGGCGCGCGGAGATTGCGAAGAAATTCGACGAGATCGTCGAGTTCGCGGAGGTCGGAAAATTCATCGACACGCCGGTGAAGCGCTATTCGAGCGGGATGTTCGTGCGCCTCGCCTTCGCCGTCGCCGCGCACCTCGAACCTGAAATTTTGCTCATCGACGAAGTGCTCGCCGTGGGCGACGCGGGCTTTCAGAAAAAATGCCTCGGCAAAATGGGCGAAGTGGCTTCGCAGCAGGGCCGGACGGTCTTTTTCGTGAGCCACAACATGGGCGCGGTGCGGTCCCTTTGCGAAGAGGCCATCCTCATCGACGGCGGGCGGCTGGTGATGTCGGGCAAACCCGGCGACGTCATCAGCCACTACCTTTCCGCCTCCATGCCCAAGGACAGCGAAGTCGAGGGACAAATCTGGTGGAACGGCGACAAAAGCACACCGCGCTCCGAGGACGTGGCGCTGCGCGGCATCCGCCTGCTCAATCCCGAAGGCGTGCCGCAATCGGCCTTCGAGGCCGACAAACCGATCACCATCGAGATTCATTACGAGGTGTTGCAGCGGCTCCGCGGCGCGCGTTTTTGCCTCATGCTCATCACCCAGGAAGGCGAACTCGCCTTCACCGCGACCGACCATCTTTTCCAGCAGGAGACGCAGTTGCCGGGCAGCTACAAGACCGTCTGCCACATTCCCGGCGGTCTCCTCAACCGGCGCAACTACACGGTCAACGTGCAGTGCGACGTGCCCGGCGAGCGCTTCGTTTTGCACGGCGCGGACTACCTGAATTTCACCGTCGGCGGCGTCGGCAACCAGTCCTCGCACTTCCCCGAATCGTGGCCCGGCGTGGTCTGCCCGCGCGTGGAGTGGAAAGTGGAGCCCGTGGAAAAATGAGTGGCCCGCTCGTCCTCGCGGTCCCGGTTTTCAACGGCGAACGCTACCTCGCCGACACGCTCGCTTCGCTCAATGCCAACGGCGCGCACGTCCGCTGGTGGCTGCAGGACGGGGCGTCGAAGGACCGCACGCTCGAAATCGCGCTCGGGTTCGCGCGGCCCGGCGACACCATCGTGAGCGCGCCCGACCGCGGCCAGGCCGACGCGCTGAACACCGCAATGAAAAAAATGGGCGGCGAAATCATCGGCTTCATCAATGGCGACGATCTGCTCGCGGAAAATGCCGCCGAGCGCGTCCTCGATTTTTTCGCCGAGCATCCCGACACCGACCTCGCCTTTGGCTCCGTCGATTGGATCGACGAGCACGGCGCGCTCACCGGCACGCACACCGGCCGCATCGAATCACTCGCCGACGCCCTCGACATTTACGGCGTCTGGTGGAGCCGCCGCCAGTGGGTGCAGCCGGAGGTTTTTTTCCGGCGCGCGCTGTGGGAAAAAGTGGGCGGCTTCGACACGGCCTACCACCTCGCGTTCGACTACGATTTCTGGGTGCGCTGCTTCCGCGCCGGCGCGCGCGTCGCGCACCTGCCGGCCACGCTCACGCGCTTCCGCATCCATGCCGGCCAGAAATCCGCCGCCGCCGAAAGCGCCGCCGACGAAATCCGCGCCATCGTGCAAAAGACCCTCGCCGCGCGCCCGCCGCTCAACCCCGTGCGCCGCTGGAAAATCGAGGCGCAGCTCGGCTACGACCTTTACCAGAGCGGCAAGAGCGGCGCGGGCGGCGGCTTTTTCGCGAACATTCTCCGGCATCCGCACTGGCTGCTTTCCCCGCACGCACGGCGGCGCGCGCGGGCGGCTTGCGTCCGGCTGTTTGTCTCCGGTAGATAACCGGCGTGATTTCTCCAGGCAGACTTTGGTGGCTCTTCCGCCGCGACCTCAAACGCGGCTGGGATGCCTCCTACCATGACTACCACACCCTCCCGCGCATCGAGGAGTGGGCCTGGCCGTTTTGGGGCGAGCCGCAGCAGTCCATCCCGATCCACATCCTCACGGGCGCGAAGGACTGGCGGCTCTCCGCGTGGATGCTCGCGAGCTGGTTTCAATTCAGCGAGCACGCCTGGCCCATCATCGTCCACGACGACGGCACCCTGCCCGACATCGCCCGCGCCACCCTCCAGACGCTCTTTGAAAACGCCCGCTTCATTCCGCGCGCGGAGGCCGACGCCAAGGTCGGGCGCATGCTCCAGGCGTATCCCTTTTGCGATGACTACCGCCGCGCCCATCCGCTCGCGCTGAAGATTTTCGACATGCCCTTTTTCACGACCGGCAAGCGGTTCATGATCTTTGACAGCGACCTGCTTTTCTTCAATCACCCGCGCGAAATCCTCGACTGGGCGAGCGTCGAATCCGACGAGTGCTGGTTCAACGAGGACGTGCGCGAAGGCTCGCTCATCACCGCGCGCGAGGCGCAGGAGGAACTCGGCATCAAAATCTGGCCGCGCGTGAACAGCGGCCTGTGCCTGCTGAACAAAGCGGCCATCGACTACGACCTCTGCGACCGCGCGCTCGCGCTCACGTCCATCCCGCGCGGCCATCCGTGGCGCATCGAGCAGACGCTCTTCATGCTCTGCGCCGCGGCGCATGGAAAAGGCGGGCTGCTCCCGCGGCGCTACGAGGTCTCGCTCGCCAAGCGCGCCTCCGAGGATGCGGTCTGCCGGCACTACGTCGGCGCGGTGCGCGACCGCTTCTATTCCGAAGGTCTGAAGCGCCTGAGCCGCTTCCTGCTCCCGCGCGAGAAAGCCGCGTCGTGAGCATCGAGGTCGTCTTCGCGCCCGACTGGCGCGGAGGAGTCCCCTACCAGCGCCTGCTCGCCGAAGCGCTCGCCGCGCAGGGCGTGACCGTCCGTTTTCTCAGCGGCTACAAGCGCGTGCTCCCGCTCACCCGCCTTCTCGCTGCGCAGCGCTGCGACTTGCTCCACCTCCACTGGCCCGAAGCCTACTACCCGCGGCTAAATGACCACCTCGACTGGTTCCGCCGCGCCCGCTTCACCACCGACCTCGCCCTCGCCGCGCGGCGCACGCCCTTCGTCCTCACCGCGCACAATCTCCACGAGCACAATCTCCAGCACCTCCCTTTCGCGCACGCGAACTACGCCGCCGCCTACCGCCGCGCACGCCTCGTTTTCGCGCACTCCGAGGCGGCGAAGCAAAAGCTCACCGAGGTCTATCGCCTCGCGGCGGAAAAAATCCGCGTCATCCCGCACGGCGATCTTTCCGTCGTGCTGCCCGCACCGATTCCGCGCGAGGCCGCGCGTGCGCAGCTCGGCCTCGCGCCCGGCCCGCTGGTATTGATGTTCGGCGCGGTCGAGCCCTACAAAGGCCAGGAGGAAATTCTCGCGTGGTGGAAAACCGCGCGCCCCGCCGCGCAGCTCGTCATCGCCGGCAAACCGCCCACTCCCGACTACGCGGCCACCATCACCCGCGCCGCCGACGGCGTCCCCGGCGCTAGCCTCCGCTTCGGCTGGCTCGACGACGCCGCGCTCGCGCTCTGGCTCAGCGCCGCGGACTGCGCGCTCTTCAATTACCGCACCATCTTCACCTCCGGCGCCGCCGCGCTCGCGCGCTCGTGGGGCGTGCCGATCCTGATTCCATCGAGGCTCGCGACCGTCGCCCTCGACGAGCCCGCGCCCACCATCTTCCGCTTCGACCGCCCCGACACCGACCTCGGCGACAAACTGCGCGCCGCGCTCGCGACCCCATCCGACTACGCCGCCGCCGCGCCCTGGCGCGCAAAGACCGCCTGGCCCCGCGTCGCCGCGCTCACCGCCGAAGGCTACCGCGCAGCCCTCAGTGCCTAAAGAGGGCGTCTAAAAATGCGCGCGCTGCTGTAGGGGAAGCTGACAGCTTCCCCTACAGCAGCGCGCATTTTTAGACGCCCTCTAACAAGTCTGTCGAAAACCCACCGCGGCGGAGGCCAGCGGGAGCCGCAGGACGGCGCGGGCGCCGGGAACGTCGGAGCGATTTTCCACATGGATGCCGCCGCGATGGAGCGCGGCGGCTTCGCGGACAAAGCACAAACCCAAGCCCGAACTTTTTCGCCCGCTGCCGGGACGCGCGAGCGAATAGAAGCGCTCGAATAGACGCGAGAGAGCGTAATCGGGAATGCCGGAGCCTTCGTCCTCGACGGTGATTTCGGCGGCCTCTGCCGCCACATCGCAAGTGACGCGGATGCGGATGACGCCGCCCTCGGGCGAAAAGTCGATGGCGTTTTGCAGCAGGTTGTGGAGCGCGCTTTCGAGGAGAAAAGATTCGCCGAGCACCTCGGGCTGGCCGTCGCACCCGAGGTCGAGGCGCAGGCCGCGGGCCTCGGCGGCGGGATGGAGCTGGGCGCAAACGGCGTGGGCGAGATCGGCCAGCGGGATGGCTTCGGGATGATCGAGCTTCTTGCGGCTCTCCAGCGCGGAGAGGGCGAGGAGACGGTCGATGATGTTTTGCAGCCGCCGCGCCTCAGCCTGGATGTTCGCCACGAATTTCTCGCGCCGCTCAGGCGGCATGTCTTCGTGGAGCAGCTCCGCCGCGCCGCGGATCGCGGCCACGGGGCTTTTCATCTCGTGCGTCACGGTCTGCACGTAGTTCTCCACGTAGGCGCGGTTTTCCAGCGCATCGCGCATCTCCTCGAAGGCCCGCCCGAGCGTCGCCGCCTCGCCCGAACCGCCCCGCGGCGGCACCACGCGCTCGCCGCGCGCCACGGCTTGCGCGTAGGCCGTGAGCCGGCGGATGGGCCGGGAAAAAAGCGTGACGACGAGATACGCGCCGACGGCGACCGCACCGAAATAGATCAGCCCGACCGTGCGAATCCACAGCCGCGTTTCGTCGCGAAAGCCGAAGAGACTGCGCTGCGCTTTGGACACGCTGACCACGCCGGCGATGCGCCCGTCCCGCCGGATCGGCGCGGCGACGAACATCACGGAGCTGTCCGGGTCTGTCGGATCGAGATGCGTCGAGCGTGCGCCGTACTGCCCGGCCAGCGTGAACAGCACGTCGCGCCGGCCGCGGAAGTCCTGCCCCTCGGCGCGTCCGCGGTCGGAGTCGAAGACGACAATCCCGCGCTCGTCGGTGACGTAGAGATTCATGTCCAGCGTCGTCTTAGTGAGGTCGTAAATCTTCGCGGAAAACTCCCGTTTGCGCGCCGCGTCCCACTCCCGCCGCAGCCCGGCGATGTCGAAAGCCTCGGCCTCCAGACGCGCCGCGAGGAGCTGCGCGACATCGACCATGGACTCCTCGGCGGCTTCCAAATACTGGCGCTCGACGCGCTTGGTCAGCTTGTCATCGAAGGCGTAGAGCCCCACCGCGAGGAAGACGAGAAAGCCCAGCAGGATGCGCGAGGTCGTGCTCACAAGGCCTCGCGCAGCGAGTAGCCGAAGCCGCGGTGTGTCTCGATGGGATCGGCCTCGCGGCGCACTTCCTTGAGCTTCGCGCGGAGACTTTTGATGTGCGCGTCCACGGTGCGCTCCAGCGCCGCGCCGGGATCGTCCCACGCGATGTCCATGAGCTGCGCGCGGGAAAAGACGCGCCCCGGTTTCGCGCACAGCGCGCGCAGCAGCCGGAACTCCGTGCCCGACAAAATCAGCCGCACGCCGGTGAAATGAATCTGCGCGCGCTCCTCGTCGATGCGAAACGCGCCAGGCAGCGCAGGCGCGCTTTCCACCGGCGCGGGCGCGGCCTGAATGCGGCGGAGCACCGCCTTCACCCGCGCGCTGAGTTCGCGCGGGCTGAATGGTTTCACCATGTAATCGTCGCCGCCGATTTCGAGCCCGACCACGCGATCGACTTCGCTGGCCCGCGCGGTGAGGAAGATGATCGGCAAATTGGAAGTGCGGCGGATTTCCCGGCACAGGTCGAAGCCGAGGATGTCCGGCAGTCCGACATCGAGCACCACCAGCGCCCACGGCCCGCGCAGCAGGGCGGCGCGGGCCTCGCCACCCGTCGCGCACCCGTGCGGCTCGAAGCCCTCGGTCTCGAGCGAGTAAGTGATGTTGTCGAGGATCGACGGCTCATCTTCGACGACGAGGATGCGCGGTTTCATGCAGGCAGCGTGCGCGGGCGCGGCGCGGCGATCAAGCCGCAGACGTGGGTATCGGCGGCGGCACCGGGCGCGCGGTGAGCGCGGTGTCCCACTTCACCCGCGCGGTGAAGGCCATGAGCAGGGCGAGCGTGATGATCGCGCCGATGGTGATGGTGATGCCGGTCAGGCCGTCGAAGAAAAAGCTGTAGCTGAAAAGCACCATGTAGGCGAACTGCGCAACCGCGGAGATGGCCGCGAACTTTGCCGTGGTCGCGCGCCAGAGGTAGCCGTTGACCAGCGCGAGCGAGACGGCGGCGGCGAGGAAAAACGAGATCATGAGCGGCACGAGATCGACGAGATAGGCGAAGAGGAGCTGGAAGGCGAAGCAGCCGGCGGCGAGGAAAAAATAGTTCATCGGATGCAGCCCGGTGCGCTCGCGGATGCCGACAATCACGAGCACGGCGAAGAAGAAGAGCAGCGAGACCGGCGCGAAAAAAGTCATGCGCCCGGCGACGTAGCCGGGGTTCGTGACGGCGGGCATGTCCATGGCGATGGCGTTCGCGCCGATGACATCGGTGTAATCCCATTGCAGCTTCCGCCCTTGGCCCGCCACGGCACGCGAAGTGGGCGACTCGGCGAAGGGCGGGATGTTGATCTCGGCAAAGTTCACGTTCATCGCGAGGTGCAGGTTTTTCAGCCGCTTCGCGCTCTTGAGGGAATAGACCCACTGGTTCAGTCCGGTCGCGCGGTAGGTCACGGTGAGCGGGACTTCCGCGCCGGGCGGGAGGAGCAGCGATTCGCGGATCTCGCCGTTGACCGGAGCCTTGTCGGTGAGCTTGTCACCGAAGCGCAGCGAGAAGGCGTCGTAGCGCGCATCGGCGGCGGGAAACTTGAACGCGGCGTAGATCGTCTGCGCGATGGGCGTCGGATTTTTCACGAGATACTTGCCGGTGAATTCGGCCTTGTAAGTGCGATACCAGAGCAGCCCTTTTTGCTTCGGCTCGTAGGTCAGCGTCACCGCGATGTCGCTCGTCTCGGGCTGGATTTCGCGGCGCGCGCCGGCACCCGTTGGGGCTTCGTAGAAAAGCGACGGGTGCTCCTGCGTGAGCAGCGGCCCCCAGTTTTTGACGACCTCGGAGCCGAGGCGTCCGTCGGTTTCATTCGAGCGATATTGCAAGGTTCCGCCGAGGAGGAACCAGGCTGCGGAGGTGCAGCCGACGATGAGGCAGATGGCGAGGAGACGTTTGATGGTCATGGCGTGGTGTGATTTGGAGTTGGGTTATTTTTCGAGGCTGCGGCGTTGGTAGAAGAGGGAGACGGTTGGGCGCTCGGCGCGGCAGAAGTCTTTGCGGAGCGCGAGGGCACGGTCGCCGCGGGCGGGCTCGGCGGGGCTGTCGGCGACGGAGACGTTGCCGTCGATGGCGGTGATCTCGAAGGCGGCGGGCAGGGCGATGAACCAGTCGAGATGCTCGATGAAAAGCGGCGTGCGCGGGAGTTCGAGTGCGACATCGCCGGAGACGGGATCGAGCGGTTTGAGCTTCGCGGTATAGACGAGGGCGACGGTGGTCGCGCCTTTCTCGGGCGTCGGCAGCGGCAGCTCGATGACGCCGTTTTCGCGCTGGATCGGCTGGGCCGCCGCGCCGCCGACGGTGCAGGAGAGCAGCTCGACTTTCTCCGGCAATTCCAGCCGCCACGCGAGCGGGGCGGGATGCTTGATCGTGTAGGAAACCGCGGTCTGCGTCGCGCCGTCGGCGACGAGGCGCAGCGTGGCTTTCGCTTCGCTGACGATGGCCTCGGCGGTGGCGATGGCTGGCAGCCAGTGGGTCTGCAAAACAAGCTGCGAAGCGGCTTCCGCGGTCACGAAGGCCGCGCCGTCGATCTTGTCGCGCATCCACTCCGGCAGGCGGCGCGACTCGACTGCGGCGCGCAGCGCGTCGCTTTTCAGCTCCAGTCCGTCGGCGGGCAGGATGGCGTAGAGATGGCGCGCGTCATTGTCGTCGGGCGAGGCCGGCGCGTGGAGCGTCCACTGCTCGGCGAGCGGAGATTGCGGCAGGGCGTAGGCGAGGGTGAGTTCGCGGTCGAGCACGTCGCGCGTTTTCCAGCGGATGAGGAGCAGGCGGCGTCCGTCATCGGCGCGGGTCTGCGACCAGTCGGCGAGGTCGTCGCCGGTGACGGTGAATGCACCGGCATTGGCCGGCAGCGCGAGCGTGAGGTCGAGGCCCGAGCCATCGTCGGTGCGGGCGAAAACGCGCGCGGCAAAATGCAGCCGCCCTTCCGCGAAGCGCACGAGAATCTGCGACTGCGTCTGCCAGTGGCTCGGCGTGATCGGCGGCAGAGGCTTGGGCGCTTCCTCGATTTTCGGCGCGGCGAGTTCGAGGCTGATTTCGCCCGCGTCGCCGGGCAGGAGAAACACGGCGACGCCCTCGACGGACACCGCGGCCTGGCCGTTCACCCGCGCCTCGAGACCGGCGGGAATGCCGGACACGCTCAGCCGTTTGACCGACGCGCTGCCGAGCTTCAGCTTCAGCGGCACCGCGAGCTGCCGCGCGCCGCGCGTGGCGAGATGCAGCGCGACGGGCGTCTTGCCGGGCGCGTTCGTAAGCAGCGCGTAGCCGTCGTCCCAGACGATGGAGCGCTCGCCCGCTTCCGCTTTATCCAGCCGCACGTCGCCGCCGAGGAGCGGGATGCGCTGCCACTTTTTCTCCAGCGCCTCGACCTCGAAATCGGCGTCGATTTTGCTCGCTGTTTCGCCGAGCGCGATCCGCACTTCCGCGCGATGCACGAGGAACGGCACGGGCGCGATTTCCGGCGGTGCGGGCGGCTCGGGTTTGCGCTGCCCGGCTTCCCACAGCGCGCGCAGTTCCGAATACGGAATGGTCACGAATGCGCGGCTGAGATCGGGCGACGGCGGCGGTTCGGGAAGCGTGGCCGCACACGCGGCGGCGGCGAGGAGGGCGAAGACACAAGCGGTGGTTTTCATTTCCGCCAAGCTCGCGCCGCCGGATGAAACCTTGATGCGCCTTCCGTGAAAGGACGATGAATTCTCCGCGAATTCAGCCCGCGCGAAGCTGCGGCGTGTCGAGTTGGTGCAGCGCCGCTTGGATTTCCTGGTCGTCGGGGACGAGGCGGGCGGCTTCGCGGAGATGCTGGAGCGCGTCGGCGGTGCGGCCTTTGGTCTGGAGCGCGAGGGCGAGGTGGTAGTGGGCGCGGGCGAAGTCGGGCATGAAGCCGATGACCTGCTCAAACTGCGCGATGGCGTCGTCGGTCGCGCCGGTTTTGGCGAGGCCGGTGGCGAGATTGTAGCGGGCGGTGATGTCCTTGAAATCGAGTTGGAGGACGGTGCGGAAGGCTTCGTTGGCATCGGTCTGCCGGCCGATGCGGGTGAGGGCGGCGCCGAGCTGATTCCAGATCGCCGACTGGTCGGGGGTGATGCGGAGGGAGGCCTGGTAATGGGCGATGGCGGCGGTGTACTCGCGGAGCTTGCCGGCGTGGTCGAGGCGGCGAAAGGCTTCGTCGCCGAGGCGGGCGCGGGCGAGGCCGGCGTTGGTGTGGGCGCAGGAGTTGTTGCGGGTGACGGCGGCGGCGTGCTCGAAGAGCGTGACGGTATCCATCCAGGAGGTGAGCTGCTGCGCGGTGAGCAGCGCGCAGGCGGCGAGCGCGAGGCTGGCGCACACGGCGAGCGCACGCCGCTGCGAGGCGGGCCACAGTTCTTTCACGAGCCAGGTGAACGCGCAGAAAATACCAAGCTGCGGGAGGTAGGTGAAACGATCCGCGCGGGCCTGCGAGCCGACCTGCACGAGGCCGAGCACGGGCACGAGGACGCCGAGATACCAGCACCATCCGGCGATGAGATACGGCCGCTTTTTCCACCAGACCACGGCGAGCGCGGAGATCGCGAGCAGCACGAGCGCCGCTGCTCCGGCGAGCATGGGCTGCGGGTCGATGGGGTGCGGGTAATAGACCGCGAGGCCGCTTGGCCACAGCATTGTGCCGAGGTAGGCGACGTAGGAGACGAGGGCATTGCTGACGCGCGCGGCGAGCGGGAGCGTCTCGGTGGTGACGAGCGCGCCGCGTTCCTGCGGGGCGTGCATGGCCATCCAGCACGCGCCTGCGGCGAGGAGGGCGAAGGGGATTTTTTCCACAAGAAGCCGCGTCCAGGCGACGCGTCCCCAACGGCGGAGCGGCCAGTGGTCGAGGAGGAGGAGCGCGAAGGGCAGCGTGACGGCCATCGGTTTGGCGAGGAGAGAAAGCGCGGCGCCGAGCACTGCGGCGATGTAGAAAATGGCGCGCGGTTTTTGCGCGTAGCGGACGTAGGCGTGGAGCGCGAGGAGGCAGAGGAAGGTGGAGAGGACGTTTTTGCGCTCAGCGATCCAGGCGACGGATTCGACATTGATCGGGTGCAGGCCGAAAAGCGCGGCGACGAAGGCGCTGGCCCACAGGCTGCCGGTGGCGCGGCGCAGCGTGGCGAAAAGGACGAGGGTGCTGGCAAGGTGGAGCGCGAGGTTCATGGCGTGCATCGCGCCGGGGTTCAGGCCGAAGAGGGAGATGTCGGCCATGAAGGAAATCCACGTGAGCGGAATCCACAGGCTCGCGTGAAAATGGGTGAAGGCGTCGCGCACGCCGGGCCAGCTCAGGCCGCGGAGGACGAGGGGGTTTTCATAGACGTGGCTGTTGTCGTCGTAGGCGATGAAGTCGCAGCGGACGACGAGCGCGTAGGCGCAGAGCACGGCGGCGGCGAGGGCGAAGGCGAGGTAGGCGGCGATGCGGTTTTCGGAAAGGCGCGGGGCGGGCATGGGCGGGTGTGGGGATGCAGGGCGCATGCCAGCGGGGAATGGAGGAGAACGTCCAACGTCCAACGCTCAACGCTCAACTTTCAACTCGGAACAGCGCAGCGACGCGGCTGTTCTGCCTTGGACGTTGAAAGTTGAAAGTTGAAAGTTGAGCGTTGGACGTTCACTTCGCCAACAGGTTGACGAGATTTCTACTCGCGGACGACCTGGCCGAGGGGCTCGGCTTCGTCGGGGCAGATGGCGAGGCGGCCGTGGCGTTCGCCGACGTGCTCGACGGGCGGCAGCGGCTCGCCGAGGAAACGCGCGCCGTGCCGGGCGAAGCGCGCGACATCGCCGCTGGAGAGCACGCGCAGATGCCCGCGGCCCGCCGGCGCGAGGGCGGGATACCGCGCGCGCCACGCGGCAAAGCGCTCGGCGACTTGCGGTGCAGGGTTGAGCACGCGCACGCCATCGGGAGCGATTTCGCGGAAGGCATTTTCGAGCAGCGGATAGTGCGTGCAGCCGAGCACCAGGGTGTCGATTCCGGCGAACTGCTCGACGTAGCGCGCGACCGCGAAGCGGGCGATGTCCGTCTCCTCCCAGGCCTCCTCCACGAGCGGCGCGAGCAGCGGCGCGGCGACCTCGCTGACCTGCACGGCAGCGTTCAGCTTGCCCACCTCGGTGCGAAAGGTGTGCGACGCCACGGTGCGGGCGGTGCCGAGAAAACCGATGTGCCCGCGGGTCATGCCGACGGCCGCCTCGGCAGCGGGAATCGTCACGCCGAGGACGCGCCGCTCCGCCGAGCCGTAGCGATGCTGGAGGTGCCGCAGCGCCACGCACGAGACGGTGTGGCAGGCCACCACGACAACGCGGCAGCCTTCGCCGAAGAGCCGCTCCACGCACTGCTCCGCGAAATCCAAAACGGTGTCCACGTCGCGCCCGCCGTACGGGGCGCGGCCGCTGTCGCCGAGATAGACGTAGTCGAGTTCCGGCAGCACGCGGCGCAGTTGCCGCAGCACCGTCAGGCCGCCGAAACCGCTGTCATAGACGCCGACGGGCGTGCAATGGGAGGAAGCGGGAGCGATGGGAGGCATGACAGGGCGGGGATTAAATTCGACTCTCCCCCGAGGGTGCCATGCCGCTCAATTCGTCGCCGGGGCCGTGGGCGTGATGACCACGGGCTCGGAGTCGTTCTGGCTGGGGTTCAGGCGCAGGCGCGGCCCGTTGGTTTCCACGCGGGGACTGTCACCGCTCCGCGCGGCCACATCGGCGAGCTGCGTGCCCACGGCGCGGCGGTAGTTTTGCACCGCTTGGAGAATGCACGAGGCCATCTGCTGCCGGTAGGCCGGCATGGCCACGAGCTTCGCGTCGTAGATGCTGCTCAGGAATCCGCCCTCGATGAGCACGCCGGGAATCTGAATGTCGCGGATGACCACGAAGCGCGCGCGCTTGATGCCGCGGTCGTACATCCGCGAGCGCACGACCAGCGCGGCGTGCGTGGCCGTGGCCAGCGCCATGTTTTCGGCGTCGTGGGCATTGCCCGAGCAAAGCTCGAGGTCGGAGACGCGGGGGCCGTCGGCCATCATCGAGGGCACGCCGCGCGGGGCGAGCGTGTAGGTTTCCAGACCGGTGCCTGCGCCGCCGCTGTTGAAATGCACGGCGATGAAAAGCGCGTTGGCGTACTGGTTGGCGATGCGGGTGCGCTCGCCGAGCGGGATGAAGGTGTCGTTCGAGCGCGTGAGCACGACTTTGAAACCCGCCTGCATGAGCAGCAGCCGCGTGCGCAGAACCGTATCGAGCGTGTAATCCGCCTCGCAGCCGAACGGGCTCAGCGCGCCGCGGTCGTGCCCGCCATGCCCGGCGTCGAGCACGATGGTGTCGATCTTTTCCGCGCCCTTGATTTTGCTCGGCCGCAGCACGGGCTCGATGACTTTCGTGAGGTCCATCCGCGAGACGACCAGCTTCCCGTCCACTTCGCTGATCGGGTAGCTGAGGTTGAACTTCAGGCCGTTGATATAAAACTCCACGCTCCCCGCCGCGCCGCGCAGGCTCTTGTTCCCGACGGACAGGGCAAAGTCGTTATTCGCCCGGCGCAGGGTGCCCAGATTGTAGAACTCGCCCACGTTTTCCAGCGAGACGTGATCGCGCCCGCCGATCTTGTAGAGCGTCCACTCTCCGGCCCTCGCGGCGGCGGCGAGAAAGAGGAGCGTGAGGAGATGGAGGAGCGTCCGGCGCATCGGCGCGCACGCTAGCCGCGAGGGTTTCGATGGCAAGCGTTTTCCCGCCCGCGGGAGCCATGCGCGGTTCCACATTTCGACCGGATGGAGAGATCCACGAAAGGACACGAAAGCGGAGGAATTTTCCGTGTCCTTTCGTGGACCCAAAATGACTTGTTTCACATCTTCTTGCCGCGCGGCGGTGATGAGTTTGGGCGGAGCGAGGTTGCGGCCAAATGGCACGATGTCGGCGGCATGAAACTGCTTCAGCTCGTTCAGCGTCGCCGAGGCCCGTGGCGCGGTGGCGCGGGCCTGCTCGATGAAGAGCTGCGTTTCCTCGGCACCCGCGCGGCGAGCGCTTCCGCGAAAGTCACCACGTCCTGCGGATTCAGCGGCGCAGGCTTTTTCACCAGCCAGAGCCGACGGATTTCGCCGCGCACTTGATTCTTGCTTTGCCGTTTGCCGCGAAACTTCCGCATACTTGCGGCCTCCGATGAGCAGCCCAAACAATCCTCCCAATGACCCGCACCCGCCGCCCCCGGCGGGCGGCGACGCGGCCCCTGGCGCGGAGCGCGTGCTCCAGGCGATCATGTTCACGGACATCGAGGGCTCGGTGAGCCTCGACCAGACGCTGGGCACGGCCCGGTATGCGCGCGTGCTGACGCGGCACGGCGAGCTTTTCTACCAGGCGCTGGCCGCGGTCGGTGAGGGCTATGTGGAAAAGCACACGGGCGACGGTTTCATGGCGCGCTTCACGCGGCCGAGCGATGCGGTGGGCGCGGCGCTGCGCTTTCAATGGCTGCTCCGCCATGAGGAGTGGGAGATGGCGCAGCCGCTGCGAGTGCGCATCGGCATCCACCAGGGCGAGATTTTACTGCTCCCCTCGGAGAAGACGATGCCGGGGACGATCGGCGCGCCGATCAATCTCGCGTCGCGCGTGATGTCGATGGCGGAGGGCGGGCAGGTGCTGCTGACGCATGCCGTTTTCGACGACGCGCGGCAGTTTGTGAAAACCATCCCGGAGGTGCCCGCGCCCGAGCAGGCGGCGCTCGGCTGGGAGGCGCACGGCGCGTACCGGGTGAAAGGGATCGAGGATCCCGTGGATATTTTCGAGGTGGGCGAGCGCGGGCATGGGCCGTTCCGGCAGCCGAAAAATGTGCCGGGCGTGGAGCGTTCCGTTTCCAAGGAGGAGGAGGCCATGCTGGGCTGGCGGCCCGCTCCGAATCTGGAGATTCCGCGGCGTCCGGGGTGGATGATTGCGCGGCAGTTGGGCGAGGGCGGATTCGGCGAAGTGTGGCTGGCGGAAAACCGCCGGACGCAGGAGCACCGGGTCTTCAAATTCTGCTTCGACGCGGTGCGGCTGCGATCTTTCAAACGCGAGGTCATGCTCTTCCAGCTCATCCGCGAGGCGCTCGGGCCGCAGCGCGACATCGCCACGCTCTACGAGGTGCAGCTCGAGGCCTCGCCGTTTTTTCTCGAGAGCGAATTCTGCGCGGGTGGCACGCTTTCGGACTGGATCACGGCGAAGATGGCCGCCGGCGGGGTGCCGCTGGCGCTGCGGCTCAGTCTCGTGGCGCGGGTGGCGCGGGCGCTCGGGGCGGCGCATTCGGTCGGGATCATTCACAAGGATGTGAAGCCCTCGAACATCTTCATCGAGGAGGCGGGCGATGGCAGCGTGCATCCGCGGCTGGCGGACTTTGGCATCGGCGTGCTGGTGGACCGGTCGGCGCTGGACGGGCTCGATGTGGCTTTCACCGGCGAGCTGACGATCACCATCGACGCGTCGCGCACGGGCACGCGGATGTACAGCGCGCCGGAGTACATGCAGGGGCTGCCGCCTTCGATCCTCGGCGACATCTATTCGCTCGGCGTGCTGCTCTATCAGGTGGTGATCGGGGATTTCCGCCGGCCGATCGGGCCGGGCTGGCGGCGCGATGTGCCGGACGCGCTGCTCCAGGAGGACATCGCCGCGTGCGTGGACGTGGACCCGGCGCGGCGGCCGAGCAGCGCGCTGCTGGTGGCGGAAAAAATCGAATCGCTCGAACCGCGGCGCGCGGCGCTGGCGGCGGCGGCGGCCGCGGTCGAGCGGGAGCAGGAATTGCAGCGGCAGATGGTCACGCAAAAACGCCGGGTGCGCCTGGCGCTGGTCAGCGCGGCGGTCGCGGCGGTGGTCATCGGCGCGCTGGGGGTGATGCTTTTTGTCCTGGAGCGCTCGCGGGTGGCGGTGATCGCGCACTCGAAGGACATCGAGGCGCAGCGCGAAACCGCGCGCGACCGCCTCTACGTGGCGGACATGCAGGCCGCGACCGACGACATGCTGAAGTGGCGCGCGGAGGCGGCGCGCGAGACGATCAACCGCCAGCGGCCCGCCGCGGGCGAGCGCGACCGGCGCGGTTGGGAATGGTATTTCGCGGACTCGGTGCTCAACACCCGGCAGATCGTGCGGAAGGTTTCCGCGCAGCCGCTGCGGGCCATGGCGGTGAGCCCGGACGGGCAAAGCGTGGCGGTGGCGGGAGACGAAGGCGGGGTCTCGGTCTGGTCGTGCGGTGAGCTGAAAAAAATCCGCGCGCTGCCCGCCGGCGCGGTGCGCTGCCTCGGCTGGAGCGCCACGGGCAGCCTCGCGGCGGGGCTCGGCAGTGGCGAAGTGGTGGTCTGGGACGCGGCCTCGGGCGTGGAAAAAAAGCGCTGGAAAGCGCACGACGGCGCGGTCGCGGCGCTCGGCTGGCAGCCCTCGGAAGACCTCCTGGTGACGGGCGGCGCGGATGGCGTGCTGGCGAGCTGGCGAGGGGACGGACGGCCCGTGGGGCAGTGGCCCCGGCGCGGGCCGGTGCTGGCGCTCGACTGGCGGCAGGACGGCAGCGAAATCGCCGTGGTGCTCGGGCACCCAGGCCGGCTGCTGGCGGGCGCGCTGGACGGCCTGGACCATGAGTTTGCCCTCGACGCGGAGGAGTCCGCGCTCGCGTGGCGGCCCGGGGTCCACGAGGTCGCCATCGCCAAGGGCGGCGTGCCGATGCGCTCGTGGGATCCGCGCACCACGGTGGACTCATTCTATCTGCCAAACAGCTTCAGCCCCGGCGCTTCGTCCTACGCCTGGTCGCCCACGGGCGAGTCCGTGGCCATCGGCGGGATCGACGGGAAAATCTACCTCCTCGATGTGCGCCGCATGACCGATTCGCGCACCGCGCTTTACGGCCACAGCAGCCGGGTCACGGCGATGCAATGGCTGGGCGGCGAGCAGGAGCGGCTGCTCTCGGTCGGGGACGACGGCACGCTGCGGGCGTGGGATGATTTGCACCGCTCGCCGGAGATCACCTTTCTGCCTTTCAAAACCCCGCTCACCGACGCGCAGTGGAATCCCCGGACCGACAAGCTCGCGCTCATGTTTGCCGGCGACGAGGTGCAGGTGCTCCGCTGCGACACCTGGCAAACGGAATGGAGCCGCCCGCTGCCCGTGCCGCTGGAGGGACGCAGCCGGTTCCTGGGCGGCCACCTCGCGTGGAGTCCGGACGGCCGCTGGCTCGCGGCGGTCTGCCCCGGCCGCCTCCCGGTGGTCTGGTGTCCCAAGGATGGAAAAAGGATCACCGCCGCCGGGCTCCAGGACGCGTCCGAGGTCTGCTGGATGCAGGACAGCCGCCGGCTCCTCGTGCGCGGGGCCAAAGGCTGGTCGTGGTTTTCCACCGATGATGGCCGGGCCACCGCGATCCCCGGCACCGCGAACGCCGCCTGGGTGGCCGGGTTGGAAGGCGAGGCCCTGGGCATCGTTGCCGCGGAGGACGGCGCCCTGCGCTATCGCCTCGCCAGTCTCGCCGGCGGCAGCGCCCGCCCCGATGTGGCGCTGCCCGGCGGGCTCGGCGCGGTGCGGTGCGGCGCGGTCAGCCCGGATCGCACGCTCCTCGCGCTGGCGGGCGAAAGTGGCGCGCTCCTCTGGCTCGACACGCGCACCGGCGCGGCGCGGCGGCCCGCGCTCGCGCACTCGGGGCCGATCAAATCCCTCGGCTGGCATCCCGACGGCACCCGCCTCGCGACGGTCGGCGCGGACGGCACCTGCCGCGTTTTCAATGTCACCCAGGCCACGCAGACCTGGGTCATCGAACACGAGCTCCCGCCGGAGATCGTGGCCAATGGCTGGAGCGGCAACGGGCGCCGCCTCATGGTCGCGTCGGGCGCGGGCAAGCTGGTGAAAATCTACGATGCCTCGCGTTCGCTGGCCGTGGAGAAAGGCGAGGTCGGGGAGCCCGCCGAGACCGCGCTGGCCGAGCGGCTCACGCGCGCCTGCGCGTGGATCGAGCAGCATCCCGGCGAGGAATTCGGCTGGCACGCGCTGGCGCAGCTCGTCACCGAGAGCCGGGGCGGCGGCGCGGATGCGCAGGCCGACCTGCTGCTCGCCGCGGCCGATCTCGGCGTGCGCGCGCTTTTCACCCCGCCCGGCGAAGGGCCGCAGCAAACGGCCCTCGCGACGACGTGGCAGGGCGTGGAACTGCCGCGCGCGGTGCAGATCCTCCAGGCCGGTGCGCTGAAGCACTGGGAGGATGTACTGCCGCTCTGCGCCGGTCAGCACGGGCTGTATGCGGACGCCGCGTGGTTTGCGCTCGCCAGGGCCGAGGCGCTCGCCGCGCTGGGCCGGGGCGACGAGGCGGAAGCCGCGAACCTCGAAGCCTGGCAGGCGCTGCGGCGCCACCACGGAGGGGATGACCGGATCGCGGTCGGCCCGGCGGACTCCTCCGCCATCGGCGCGAACCTCGCTCCGTGGGCCAACGTCAAGCTCACGGAAGACTGGACCGGCGGTGAAAATAACAATCTCGCGTCCCTGCCCGCGGTTCTCGCACAGCCCGACGGCGTCAGCTTTCACCTCGGCGATTTCATTCAGCTCGCCGGAAAAAGTTTCCGCCTCAGCAGCGGCCGGATGCTGCCGCGCAGCACCGGCTGGATGCCGCTGGGCCGCTCCGCCACGCGCGCCTCCTTTGCCCTCGCCGCGTGCTACGCCGACCAGGACGAGCAGCTCCAGGATACCTGCATCGGCAGCCTTTTCCTGCTGCGCAGCACGGGCCGCGGCGCAGTGCGCATTCCGCTGATCTACGGCCGCAATGTCTGGGACTGGTGGGTGCCCTCCGGCGGTCACATTGCCGAAGCGCCCGCCGCGGCGGTGGCCTGGCGCGGGGACAATCCCAATGCGCAGTATTACCAGCACGGCCTGGCGCTCTACCGGCTGGCCTGGAAAGCCGGCCCCGGCCAGGCCCCAATCGCCGCCGTGTCGCTCGTGACCCACCTGCGCCGGCCCGCCCCGATGCTCATGGCCGCGGAAGCCCAGCCGTAAACTCCGTGGCTCCTCCTGCTCTTGCTCCTGCTCCTGCTCCTCCGACAGCGGGGAAAAGAGATTAAGATCAGGAGCATGAGCACGAGCAGGAACCTCCCGGCGGCGGCATTTTCAGCCAGCCTCCCAGGCCGCTACATCTCCAGCGTGTTCAGCAGCAGGAGCTGCGTATCGAACAGGAACGTCCCGGCGAAAATGCCGAAGAGGAAACGCGCCTTGTAGTCCACCGGCGCTCCGCTCGCGGCGTGGACGATGGCCGACTGCGAGTAGTCGTGGTAGCAGACGAGATTGGCCGCCACGAGCGGCAGCGCGATCACCCGGTGCGGCCAGGCTTCCACCGTGCCATCCCAGTCCAGCGCCACCCGGTTAAAGGCGGATTGCTCGCGCAGGGCGTCGCGCGCCATCTTCCGCGCCTCCACCGCCCGCCAGCGCCGCAGCAGCTCATGGAAACGCGCGCCCGTCACCGCCCAGGTGCCGCTGTTCAGACCTTCGCGCTTGAGGTGCTTCCGTTCGTGCCGCGTCATATACCCGCCCCAGCAGTATTCGTGGATGTCCGTGCCCTGCTCGGGAAACACCGCCAGCTCCCAATCGCCCGCGAGCAGGTGATCGATGTTGCGCAGCACCACCGAATCGCAGTCGATGAACATCACCCGGTCGTACCTCTCCGCGTCGATGTGCGCCGCCACCGCGTGTTTGCACGACTGCGCGTAAGCCACGAAACCCCCGTTCTTCCCGGCCCTCACCGGCACTTTCATCCGCACCTCCCGCACGCCGTGGCGCGCGACCATGAAAAGCGGCGCCGGCGAGTTGTGGAAAACCACGATGTCGCCGGAAAACCGCGTCCGCAGCAGCGACGACACCAGCATCTTGGCGAGATTGCGATGGCCCGTGGCCCCCGCCGGATCCAGCGCCAGCGTATAGACGAGGTTTCTGCCCATGACTGCCGATCAGAGGTCGAGGATGTGCAGCAGCGTCGCCTGCCGATCGAGGAAAAAAGTGCTCATATAAAGCCCGAACATAAACCGCATCTTGTGCTCGAAACTCATGCTGCCCGCAAGATGCACGATGTTTGACTCGAAATAGACGCTCGGACGCGGATCGTAGCCCATCGGCGTCGCCACATCGGCCAGCGCGAGCGGCCGCTTGCGCAGTCCGGTGTCGATGACCAGCCGCGTGAGCGCAGCCTGATCGGCAAAGAATTTCTTCCGCGGCGCCGGCCCGCCATGAATCCGCTCCCACGACTCCATCACCTCCTGGTAGCGCTCCGCGCGCACGCCGAGGATGCCCCCGTTCACCCCTTCGCAATCCATGCCCGCCGCCTCCTCCTCGGAGATGAAGCAGTTGAACCAATTCATCGTCGCCCGGCTCCCCGGCTCCGGATAATAGGCGAGATCCCAGTCGCCCTCGAGCATCGCGTTGATGTTGCGCAGCGCCAGGCAGTCCGCATCGAGAAAGAGCACCTTGTCATACCCCCGCACGTCGAGATGCTCGCGGACGCGGAATTTCCACGACTGCGCGTAGTCCCAGAAGGCCTCGCCCTCGGGCGCGTCCGTCTCGACCAGCACCTCGCGCACATGGGCGCGCGGCACCATGAACAGCGGAGCGGGCGAGTTTCTAAACACCACGATGTCGCCGCTGAAGCGCGTGCGGAGCAGCGAGAGCACCAGGAATTTTGCCATCGTCCGGTGCCCCACGGCTCCCGGCGGATGGTCGAGCGCGAGGGTGTAAGCGAGATGACGGGGCACGGGATTCATCCAATTTCGAGAGCGCGGAGAATGTCAGGCCACCTCGCGACTGCAAGCCAGACCCGCCGTGGGGATGGAAATTTTCTGTCGGAAATTTTCTTGTCTCCAGACGCGCGCCCGCCAAGCTCCCCGCGCGTCTTCACAACCCATTACGCAACACTGACATGGCTGAATCCACACCCGCACCCACTCCTCCCCCCGCCGACATGCAGAGCCTCATGACGCAGCTCGGCTACGCCGCGCCCAACACCGCCATCACCGGCAGTCCCATCCACCCGGCCCCGCCCCAGCCGTAACGGCTTTTGCAATAGGCAGCGCGCGCCTGTAGGCGGGGGAACCCATCGGGCTCCCCCGATCCTCGGGCGAGAAAATTCGCCTCACGGGGCCGTCCGCCGAAAAGCCCGCGCGGAACTCGCGGCCAGGGCCAGGAGCAGCGCGATCCCGGCGAGCATCACGAGGCGCTGGAACCGCGACGCGGTCGTGACCGCCTTCGCCTCCAGCCCGATCTGGAGGTCGGCCCAATTGTCCACCGCGACCGCGCGGCTGAAGGTCAGCAGCCGGCCCTGCTCGGGAATGCTCGCCTGGATCGCCGCGGGATTGCTTACGGCGGCGTCCTGCTGCTGGATCAGCCGCTCCGCGCAGCGCATCAGCGCCGCGTTTTCGTCGGCGCTGTTTCGGTCGATGAATTGTTTGGCGTCCTGCTGCGTGTAGTTCGCGTCCTTGCCGCCGCCGCCCGCGCGCAGTTTGCCGGCCAGCGCATCGGGCTCGCCGGCGGCGGTGGAGTTGCGCACGTTCAGGCCCACGATGGCCTGCTGGAGCTTGAGATTGTGGAGCTGCACACGCGCGTCTTCGTTGAAGGCGTTGTCGTGCTGGCTCAGACCGAACGCCGACTCAAAGGCGCGGCGGGCCTGCTGCGGATTGCCTTGCGCGAGCGCGGTGTTGCCAAAGGCGAGCATCTGTTCCGCAGCCTTCGTCTTCTCGCGCTGCTGGCTGGCTTCGCCTTGCAAATACGTCTGCACATCCACGGCGCTCGCGCGCGAGACGACTTGCTCGCCCTGCATTTGCAGCGAGCCCGTCCACTTTTTGAGCTGCCATTTTTCGTTGAGAAAAACGTGCCAGGTGATGTTTTCGAGCGGCAGGTCAAACTTCGGCGCGTGGAGTTTAAGATCAAGCGCGGTCGTGCCCGCTTCGCCAATCTGGCTGCTGTAGAAAAGCGAGACCGGGATCGCCTGGCCGGTTCGTGACTGTTGTTCGAGCGGGATGAGAATCTGCTCGCCCTCGCGCCACGGCCACACGCCGTTTTGATTCACGAACGCGAACCAGAACTTCGCGTCCTTCGGCAGCGTCAGATGCAGCAGGCGCTTGTCGCCAGGCAGCATTTCGAGACGCACTTGCGTGAGCATCGCACCGCTGTCGGAGATCACCGAGGTGAGCGTAATGCTGTTCACCCGTGCGGGCAGCAGCTTGGTCGCTTCGTGGCGTTCGAGCTTCATCGGCAGCGCAAACCCGGGCTCGACGAGCCGGTAGGCAAAGCTCGCGGAGGAAGCGGTGAGATCCTTTTGCAGCGCGCGCGGAATGCTCTGCCATTCCGTCGGCTGAAGCGCCGCAGGCGGCGCGTCCACGCGCACTTGCAGGCGCCCGCCGGATTGCACGGTCACAAAGCCGCGCTGCAAATTCACATCCGCCACCTGCACCCCGCGAAGGCTGATTTCCACAGCATTCGCCGCCACCGGCGTCTGATAAGTCGCCTGCAAAAGATACTGCCCGATCACCCGCCGGTGCAGCTTCACCTCCCACATTTTCCGCCCGGCATTCGTCCCATCCGCCCCATTAGTCCCATCCGGCACCGCCAAAAAATCCGCAACCTGATCGCCAGAAAACTTCACATTTTCCGCACCCACCGGCAGCGCGACCCGGAACGCTTTCAGCCCCGTGTTCTCGATCTGGTACTGCAGATTCGCGGTCACCTTCACCAGCGCCTCGCCGACTGTCGCGTGCTGCAAACTCGTGACCTGCACCCACGGATCGACCTGCTCGACATCGAGCGCGAGATTCCACGGCGTCTGCAAAATGCGGAACGCGAGCACGCCCTTTTGCTTGATGCCCGACTTCTGCGGATCGAGCTGCGTCACGCCCTCGCGCGTCGTCACCTGCAAGCGCATCCCCTGCTCCGGCACTACGAGAAAAGTCCCGCGCTGCTTGCTCGCTTCGCGGAAAATGAGTTGCGGCGCGACCATCGCCTTCGCCGACTTCATCCCCGGCCCCGTGAGGCTGATCGCAAACTGCTGCTGCCCTTCCGTCCGCCCGCGCAGGTGCATCGTGATGATCCGCCCCGCATCGGTCTTCAACTCCGTCCAATGACTCACCGCCTTCCCCGCGATGGACTCCACATCCATCCCCGCGGGCAGCGCAAAACTCAGCCGGAAAATTCCCGCGCGCGTGATGTCCACCGTCGCATTGCTCGCCAGCAGCGCGCGGTCTTCGCCGAGCGAAAGCGTGTCCTGCGATTCCACGCGCACGTCGGGCTCGACGGCGGACGCCTTCACCGCCGCCGTCGCTTTCACATCCGCATAGCGAAAGGCGCGGCGCACCGTGAGGCCGGGAATTTGCGCGCCGAACACGGGCGCGATGTTGCCGGGAAAATCCTCGAGATTGATCGGCGCGAGCGTCTCCGCGGTCACGGTGTCGAGCTGCACCTCGTTGCCCGTGGCGACGCCGAGCAAGCCGATTTGGCCCGCGGCATTTTCGACGGCGATGAGCCCGATGTCTTGCGCCACGGGCAGCGGCCCCGTCGCGATTTGCGAGCGGATGAGCAGCGAAAACGAGCGCGATTGCGGCGGCGAGAGATTCACGCGCAGCTTGCCGGTGTCGGGATCGAAGCGCCATTGCGAGACCACGGACGCGGGCGCTTTCTCCTTCTCCTTCACCGGCGCGAGCGTCGCCGGATCGATCACGTCGGTGATCGTCGCGCCCTTCGGCACAGAAAAAACCAGCTCGCCCAACTCGCCCTGCGCGGGCCGGATCGCCGCGTGATGCAGGCCCTCGATGACTCCCGCAGTCGGCGCGTAAAGCTGCGTCAGCTCCGCGTAAAAAACCGCCTTCTCCCGCGCGACATCGCGGCTGCGCGGTTTCCAGCCGATCCAAATTTCATTCACCGGCGCGAGGACGAGTGCGGCGGTGGTGTCCTTGCCTGCCGTCTTCCGCTCGATGGAAACGGCCTGCGGTGAGACGACATCGACATCGAGATTCGCGAGCGTGAGCGTGAGTTGATTGACGATGCCGAACTGCGCGGGCAGCACGAATCCGCTCTCCGCGTCCTTCTTCGTCACCGGCACCTGATACGCGAGTTCGATGTCGAACGCCCCGCTTTCCAGCGCCAGCAAATGCTGCGCGCGCTTCGGCCCGACACTCGCCTGCACCAGCTTCAGCGCAGTGTTCGGGAACGTGGCCTTCGTCAAAACCGCGGGCTCAAACAGCAACGGCAGGCGCTGCCCTTTCACCGCCTGCCAATGAATCTTCGCCGTCGCCAGCGCGAATTTTTCCACCACGCGAATCTGCTGCGTCACCGTCTCCGCGACGGGCGATTCTTTCGGCAAATCCTGCGCGGACGCGACGTTGACGAACAACGCGATGAGCAACGCCGCCGTCGCCGCAATGGGCAGCGGCGAAGCGGGCTTCGGCCTGCGCGGCATCTGCCAGAGCCGCCGCAGCGCGGGCACGGCGATGTGCAGCACCGCAAAAAGCGCGACGACCGCGAGGAACGCGCCCGCGCCATTTGGGAAACGCAACGCCGCCCACGCGAGCAGCGTCCAGCCGATGATCGTCCACCACGGCTTGCGCGCCGCCCACGCATAGACCCACGCGAACAGCGCGAAGAACGCCGGCCACACCCAACCGATCACGCTCAGCACCGAAGTTTCATCCACGACATTGCCGACCTCGACCGACAGCGCGCTCCCCGCCTGCTGCACCGGCGCGAGGAACGTCATGTCGCGCGGCAGTTCCGCCGCGTGACGCGCCGCGATTTCACCAAGCCCGACCAGCGCCATGCCCGCGAGCGCAAACGACACACACCCGAGCAGCAGCCCGAGCCAATGACGCACGCTGAATTTGAAAACCCCGTCGCGCGTCGCGCCGCGCCACACGAACACCGCGAGCGCGATCAGCGCGAGCGCGCCGAGCAGCGTGATCGCCGCCTGCGCCGCATCGCCACCGCCAAACATCCGCGCAAGGCCGGCAAAGCCCGAGACATCCGCCACGCCGCCGACCGGCGTGAGCGAGCCGTCGCGATAGACGAGCCGCTGCGCGGTGTCCGGCTCCAGCTTCCATTCCGCGAGCATGACGGGCGCAGCAACGACGGGCGTCGCGACCTTCACGCGCTGCGGATTTTTCACGCGCTTCGGATCTTTCGAGTGCTCGGCGAGTTTCAAAACGATGGCGAGCACCGCGTTCGGATCCGTCTGCTGCGGCAGCGGGATGAGGTCCGCGTTTTTATCCTTCACCGGCACGACTGCCGTGCCATTCACCGTCGCCGACCACAGCTCCGTGTCCGCGGGCAGCGTCACCCGGAAGTGCGCGTTGCCGCGGTTCTTCACAAAATACTGCGCCTCGGTCAGCACCTGACCTTCCTTGGAAATGCTCGTCTTGAGCGCCGCACGATCAACCACCTGGCTGACCGAATCGCCCTGCACGAGCGGGCTGAGCGCGAGGCTCAGATTGAATGGGCGCGAGGCGTAGCGATACGCGGCAAGGATCGGTGCGTCGAAAAAGAGGCGGTACTCCGGCGGCACTTCACCCGTTTCCAGCGGCAGCAGTCCGGCGGAGACATTCACCGGCTTCACCTGAAACTGATACGCGCTGATGACGAGCGTGTGGCCCTGCTCGGATTGCGCATCGAGCGGGCGCGCACCGGTGAACGCGAGCGTCTCGCCCTGCGCTTTGAACGGGCGCTCGTAGGTCGCGAGCAGGGTGTAGGCGCCGGCGACCGGCGTGTGCAATTGCACGATGAAACCGCCCTCGATTTTCTGCCAGTTGCGGATGTCTTTGCCGGTGAACTCGACGTTAAAATATTCGCCGGACAGCTCGACCTTGAACGCGGCAATCGGTGCGCCGGAGACGACGTAATTCAGCACGCTGCTGCCATACGCGACGCCTTCGCCGATGGAGAAAAGATGGAACGCATCGGCCTGAATGGACTGCGGCAGCCGCTCGACGCGCATCGTCGCCTGCCATGCGGATTCGCTGAGGCGGAAGGCCGCCTGGATGCCCGCAACCTTGCGCGGAAAAAACGCCGTCGCGATTTCCGTGAGCGCTTGCGTCTTCTCCGCGGTGAGGCGGAAGCCCGCGTCCGCGGAGACGGCGACATGGCCGCGCACCGACTTCGCTTTGGTGACGTCGATGCGCGGCAGCGCCCATTCGGCGGCTCCGAGCGCCGCATTCTTTTCGAGGCGGATTTGCACGACCTGCCGGCCCGAGACGGGCTGCGCATAGACGAGCCGCAGCTCGGCGTCGGCGGGGTCTTCGAGATCGCGGAGAAAATAATCGCTGAGGCCCGCGACATTGAGTTTCGCGACGGCGTAACCGCGCGGCACGCGCAGGAGCAGCTCCCGCAGCGGGGCTTCACGGACATCGAGTTCGATTTCGGCATCGATGCTCAGTTCGTTTTCGCCGAGCTGATACGCGAGCACTTGCGAGACGGTCAGCTCGGGCAGGATTTGATCGGCCTGAATGCGCAGCGCGAAATCCGCGCCGGAAAAGCGATACGCAAACCGCTGCTCACCGCCCGCACGGAACGCCGCCTTCGTCGCGTCGCTCTCGGGAAACTGCTCCGGCGAAATCTGCGAGAGACCTTTTGCATCCACGACTTCGAGCCGCACCGCGCCTTCATTTACGATGCGGAAATATCCGGCGAAGCGCGTCGCACCCTCGGGCCGCAACTGCATCGCGTCCGCCGTCTGCGGGAACGCGCCGATGGGTGTCTGCGTCTGCACATGCAGCGTGAATTGATTCTTCTGCGGCTGATTGAACTGCACGACGAGCCGCCGCTCCTCCTCCTTCGCACCGGGCTCCACGCGCCACGCGAGCACCTGCTCGCCCTGCACGCGCGTGACCTCCCCCGCGCCGCGTAGGAGCAGCGTCACATGGTCGAGTTCGCCCTGCATCACCTTGCAATCAAGCAGCGCGACCTGCCGCATCAGGCCGGGGCCGACGCTGATCTGCGCGAGCATTTCGGCGGCATAGAAAAGTTTCCCCTCGGCTTCGGGCGCGGCGGTTTTCCACGAAAGTTTCACGCTGCCATCCGGCGGCAGGAAGCTCGCGAAGTCAGCGCCCATGCGCTCCGGGCGGGCGGCACCGGCGAATTGAAACTGCGTGTCGGCGGCGAGTCCCTGCAGCACGATCGGTTGCAGCGCGCTCGGCGCGACGCGGAAATCGACGGTGTTCCATGCACCGTTCTGTTTCACGGCGGCGTTGAATTTGAACACGAGCGGGAAGTCGCCGGGCTTGTCGAAGACGAGCGTGAATCGTCCGCCGCCCGACACGATCCGCCAGTCGGGATGCGGCGCGAGTTCGGTCAGCGCGAGCCCGCCGGAAAGCAGCGCGAGCGTGCCGCCGCGCGGGTTCGTCACGCGCGCGGTCGCGGTGAGGATGAAGGCGGAGTTTTGCTCCGCGAGCGTGCCGGCGAGTTTGAAATCGCGCAGCACGACCTGGCGCGTCTCAGGATCGGCGGCGGTGATCTTCAGCGGCAGCGTGTAGGCCGAGCCGTGGAATTGAAACGCGCGCGGCTCGGCTTCGCCGGGTTGCATTTCGCCGCGCATCGCTTCGGGGAGATACTTCACTTCGATCGGGGAGAGGCCGCCCGGCGCTTCCGGTTGCACGTCGAATTCCGGCACCGATTCGAGGCGCACAAAACCGCTCGCCAGCGCCGGCTGCGGCGGCGTGAGCGCGAAGGTGGCCAGCGGATTTTTCCAGCCCTTCAATTCGCGCTCAACAATGATGACAACGCTGAATTGCGTGAGCGGCTTGTCGCCTTTTTTCGTCCGCAAAATGAGCGTGCGCACGCCGCCCGGCTCCTGGCGGATGCTCCAGTCGAGCAGCGCGTCGCCGGTGATTTGCTTGATGTCGCCCTCGCCGCTGATCGTGAGCGGCAGTTCTTTCGCCTCGCCTTGCAGGATGTCGAACGTCGCCTCGATGTGGTGCCTGAGGGTGTCGCGATTGGCCTTGATCCAATGCTGGAATGCGGTGGCGAAGATGAGCTTGTCCTTGTCGCCCGGTTGGCCGTTGAGCAGGCCCTCGATGACGAGGCGCACCTTGCCATCCGCGACGCCGCCGCTGATCGCGGGGTCTTTGATTTCGGCAGCGGTTTCCGCGGCGGGTGCGAGGGCGAAAAGGGTGAGCCAGAGGGAGCAGGCGAGCGTTGGGATTTTCATGTGAGTTTAGAGGGAGAAGATTGCAGCAGCGGGCGATCGGGATGTCAGAGCGTTGTCAAAAGTGCGTGTGGAATTCGTGAGGGTGACGCGGCGACTCGGCGCGCAGAATTCCGCAGCCTGAAGGGCTGCTCCAAGCCAGCCCAGGGCAACGCCCTGGGTTCTCGGCGAAAAATCGGCGATTCCTGAAGGGGCGACACAAAAAACTCCGTCGCTTTGTGTCGCCCCTTCAGGGCTTGGCCATCTCCTTGGGCCAAACCCAGGGCGTTGCCCTGGGCTGGCTTGTTTGCGCCCCTTTGGGGCTCGGAACGACGCGCCGAAATTCGGATGGGGCATACGCGTAGTGCGCTCATCGGCCGGAGACGCTTTTAGCCGTGCGGATCATCCATTCGAGTTTCTGTGGGCGCGGGTCGGCGCCGTAGATCGCGGGCACGCCGTTGAGCAGGCCGAGCAGGCGGTCGGGCGTGACTTCGCTCGCGTATGGGCTGGCGGTGAGCCATTCGGAAAACGCGCTCGCGGTTCCGGCCAGGCGCAGCGCAGGGCTGGCGTGTTCGAGCGGTGGCGCGTCTTTGGTGAAGGGCACGGTCCACTCGTGCTCGCGGTAGTCGGATGTGCCGGAGACTTTGAAGCGCACGCGCACGGTGGCGAGGTCCCCTTCGCCGCGCGGGTTCACTTCGCAGACGTAGAGCGCGTTGCCGGATTCCGCCGCGCCGATCTCGGCGGCATCCACAGTGTTGTCGCGGAACTGCTCCTTTTTGAGCTGATGTTTCGCGTAGCCGATCTGCCGATACGTGGTCACGCGGCGCGGGTTCCACTCGACCTGCACTTTCACATCCGACGCTGCCACACGCAGCGCGCCGGCGAGTTGCGCAGCGAAGCCGGTCGCGGCTTCCTCGGGCGTGTTGATGAAGCCGTAGCGGCCATCGCCGTTGCGCGCGAGGGCTTCGAGCAGCGTGTCGTCGTAGCCTTCCCAGCCGATGCCGAAGCAATCGAGCGCCACGCCCTGTTTGCGATGCGCCTCGACCTTTTGCTTGAGCGCGTCGGGGTTCACGTCGCCGAGATTCGCCGCGCCGTCGGTGAGCATCACCACGCGATTGATGCTGCCGACTTGGAAATGGCGGAGCGCGGTCGCGTAGCCGAGGTCGAGCGCGGCGGCGATGTCCGTGCCGCCCTGCGGCGTGATCTCGCCGACGCGCGCGGTCACTTCGCCGGCCTTGTCGCCGGCCACGCCATCCGCCCAGAGCCGCGGGGTGCGGGCAAAAGTGACGATGCTGAGCTTGTCCTGCGGCTGCAACTGCGCGGCGAGCACGCGCAGCGCCTCGTGGATGATGTTCACGCGATCCGCGCGCTCCATCGAACCGGAATTGTCGAGCAGCAGCACGATGTTCAGCGGCCGACCCGGCTGGCGACCCGCCGCCGCCGTCTTCACGGAAAAGCGCAGCAAGTCGCGATTTTGTGCAAAAGGATAACGCGCCCGCTCCGACACAAACGCCAGCGGCACTCCGGGCGCGGGTTCGGGATCGCGGTAGTCGAAGGCATTGATGAACTCCTCGCTCCGCACCGTCGCGGGCTCCGGCATTTTCCCCTGCTCCAGACTCGCCGCCGCGAGCTTGAAAGCGACGTCGCTGACATTGAGCGAAAATGTGGAGAAGGCATTCGTACTCGTGGCGATCTCCGGCTGCGGCACGGGCGCGGGCTCGGCGGGCTTTGATGCAGCGGGCGCTCTTTCATCCGAGTCCTTCACCGCGACCCTCTTTTGCAATTCTTCCAGCTTCGCAACCTCAACGGGCTTGGCCCCAGGCATCGCTTCGTCACTCAAGTCCTCGATCGCGTTTTTCAATTCCGGTTTCGCGACGACGGCGAGTTCATCGACCGACTCATAAAGCCGCCGCAACCGCACTTCCGATTCCTGTTCCTTTCTATCGCCCTTGCCGGAAATCGCGGGTTCACTCGGCGGCACTTTTGGTGTTTCCATCTGCGCCTTCCGCCCGAGGTAAATGTCGCCCCGCGTTTGGACAGGCGTATCCCAAACAGTTCCCTCCGTCGCCGTGTTGATGTTCAGCTTCGACGATTCGTCGTCGCTCCAGAAAGCAATCCGGCCACCTACGGGATTCGTCTTCTTGTCTTCGATCGTCCCAAAGTCGTGGCGAGCCGTACCGTCGCGTTCGACGACGACGCCTGCGAGGCGCTTCCCGTCGGGCGCAACCGGCAGCACGATGAAATCGGAATTGGCGATGCCGCCGTCGCTTGCGCCCATCGGCTGAATCGGGCTGCCGTTATTCACGAAGCCCTCGAACTCGACATTCTTCGGCGAGAGCTTCGGATCGATGCCCAGCGCGCGGCTCACGTCGAGGGTTCCATTGCCGTCCACCGCAAAGGCCGTCACGGGTTCGGAAGCAGCCGGAGGCGCACCAGCGGGCGGCGGGGTTACCGCTGGACGCCGCCGGTATTGAGCACGCGCCTCTTCTTTGTTCAGCAGTTCTCCGCCGTTTGCCACAAAGCCCCGTGCGGGCATCGGCTGTTCCGGCAGGCTGAGGCCGAGGTCGTCGCTCTTTTCATACCACCCGAGTGCATTTGCCTGATCCGCCTTTGCGACTGTGCCGCCGGAAGCCGTGGTGCCGCTCCTGTAGGCATCGGTGCCGGGCAGACCGAATTCGTTTTTCGATTCGGCGAGCTTCACGGTCTTCCGCGCCTCGCCATCCGCTCCCAAACCCGTCAGGAGTTTTTCGCCGAGAAGGTTTTCCGCGCCTGGTTTTGCCGGTGCATCAACGGCGGCGGCGATTTCCGGCCGGGATGCCGGCGCGTTCAGTTCGGAAAAAAACTCGTCGCCACCGGCGGTTTCGCCGCGGGCCTTCATCCGGGCATCGCCGAGCATGATGGAGCTGTCGGCATCGAGATCGGCGGTCGGACGAGTCTGCGCTTTGGCAAAGTCAAGGGTCTCGAAAGCCACGTCGGGAGCGGATTTGGCCCTGGCGAAAGTCCGCGTTGGATTGACTCCCTGCGCCACGATTCCTGCATCGGTCGTGGCGAGCGCGGACAGTTCGACATTGCCATTTGTCGAGAGCGTCCCGGAAAAAGTGGTGGTGCCGCTTGCGCCCGAAACTATGCCTCCGACGGCCTTGTTGCGGGCGAGGCCATCCGCTTGCTGCGCGAAGCCGCGGTTTCCGTATCCGGGGTCGGCATCCGCGAACTTGGGAGGCGCGATGCTTTGCGGAAGCACGATTTTTCCGGCAATCGAGAGTGGCTCGGAAAGCAGGTACGGTTCGGAAACCGCGGCACCGCTCGCGATTGTGATTCTTGGAAGTGCGGGCACGGGAGCCGGGGAAGCCGCGAGACTGGTCTTTCCCGCTGTGATTGTGGTTGCCGAAAAGACGGGCGCGGGAGCCGCAGCGTCCGTCACGACGGTCATGGCATCCGAAGAATAAAGTTTGAAGGCATAGTCTGACTGCTGCGCTTTGTCGTAGGTGCGGAGCGCTCCCGGTTGAGAAGCCCAGGCGGTGGCGGGAGCTGCGGGCGGCGGCGGTACTGCGCTCGGAGCCGGGCCTCCGACTGGAGCCGCTGGCGGCGGGGGCACGAACGCGTAGCGGTCGGATTTTTCTCCGCCGATGCCCGCCAACTGCGGGCGCGCATCAGCTTCACCGTAGGTGCGGGTCGCTCCCGGTTGCATGCTCCAGTGCGTACTTTGCGGAGCGGCTTCCGCCGCCAAGTAATCCGCCGATGCAAAGTCCGGCGGCTCCTCGGCAAATCCTTTTAGCACTTTCACCGAAAATCCAGACATCAGCACCGTCCCCCCAAGCAGCGCAATCAGCGCCGCCGCCAGACCGAGCGGCACGGCCCATGACCAATCGCGACGCGGCTGCACGATGACTCGCGATTGCGCGGGCGCGGGGTTTTTGAAATGCGCGAGGAGCCGCTCGCGGCGGTCGCTGGAAAGCTGCGCGGGCACGGGCGGCGCGGGTTGCTCGGGAAGGGCGGTGGCTTCGCGGAGCAGTTCCATCGCCTGACGCAAGCGCGCGTGGAGCGCGGCGAGCGCGGGGTCGGCGGCCATCTGCGCGTGCAGGGCGGCGGCTTCGTCGGGCGGGAGTTCGCCCATGAGGAGGGCGGTGAGGCGGACTTCGGTTTCCTCGCGGGGAGTCATCGGGGTTTCCGGGTTCATCGTGCGACCTCCGTTTTTTCCAGCTCGACGGCCATCGCCTTGAGCGCGTGATGGAGCAGGTAGCCGACGTGCCCGACTTTCAGCCCGGTGCGCTCGGCGATTTCTTTGTAGGAAAGGTCTTCGTTGAAGCGCAGCCGGATCAACTCGCGGCTGCGCGCGTCGAGCGTTTCCAAGACCAGTCGCACGAGCCCGATGCCTTCCCAGCGCGCGATCTGTTCGTCGGGCATCGGCTGCGAATCCGCCGCGTCATTCACGGGCATGTCGTCGTCTTTCGAGTCGCCGACGAGGACGATGCGGTTCGCGCGGCGCTGATGATCCACGGCGAGATTGTGGACGGTGCGATAGAGCCACGGCTGCGGCGTGAGCACCTTTTGGAATTGCATGTGAAGCTTCATAAAAGCCTCCTGCACGATGTCCTCGGCCACCGCGAAATCGCCGAGCAGCCGGCGGGCATACGCGAGCAGCGGCGATTCGAGCGCGGCAAAGACCTGCTCGATCGTCGCCCATTCCGGCGCGGTGGTTTCGTCGGGCATTTTCACGGCCATCTGGCTGGGCGTGGAATCATCGGCGAATCCTCCGCGGGACTGGAATTGGGGGCGAGTCGGGAGACATCGTTTGGGGGTGAGACGTGCGGGGCGGGAGTTTGTTAGAGGAGGGAACCACTCATCGACACTCATGGACACTAATGAAGATTGAGACGGGGGCGCGCGGGATTCTGCGGGAGGTGGAATTCCATCGGGAACGGTGCCGCGGCGGTTCGGCAATTAGTGTCCATGAGTGTCCATCAGTGGTTCCAAATTCCCGGCTGGAAACGGGCGGCTTCCCCGATAGCGTTCGCGCCATGTTTCTCCGCGCCGCTCTCACCGCCCTCACGCTCTCGACCACCATTTTCGCCGCGGACAACTGGCCGCAGTTCCGCGGGCCGGCGGGCGACGGGCATAGCGAGGCGGCGGGGCTGCCGGTGAAATTTGGCGAGGGCGAGCATGTGAAATGGAAGACGGCAATTCATGGCAAGGCGTGGTCTTCGCCGGTGGTGTGGGACGGGCAAATCTGGCTGACGACGGCGAACGAGGAGGGCACGGAACTCTCGGCGGTGTGCGTGGATCGCGAGAGCGGAAAAGTGCTGCGCGACGATGTGCTCTTCCATGTGGCGACGCCGCAGTTTTGCCACAAGTTCAACAGCTACGCGTCGCCGACGCCGGTGATCGAGGAGGGGCGCGTGTATGTGACCTTTGGCTCGCCCGGCACGGCGTGCCTCGACACGAAGACGGGCGCGAAACTTTGGGAGCGCACGGATTTTGTCTGCAATCACTTCCGCGGCGCGGGCTCGTCGCCGATTGTGTGGCAGGATTTGCTGATTATGAATTTCGACGGGAGCGACGCGCAGTTCATCGTCGCGCTCGACAAGAAGACCGGGAAGACCGTGTGGAAGGTGGATCGCTCAATCGACTACAAGGATCTCACTGCCGATGGAAAACCCGAGGCGGATGGCGACTGGCGCAAGGCGTTTTCGACGCCGCACGTCGCGGAGGTCGGCGGCCAGCCGATGCTTTTTTCGAGCGGCGCAAAGGCGCACTACGCCTACGAGCCGCGCACGGGAAAGGAAATCTGGCGGTTCGAGGAACGCGAGAGCCACAGCGCCGCGGCGCGTCCGGTGGTCGGGCTCGGGATGGTTTTTTTCGCCACCGGCTTTGGCAAAGGCGGGCTGCTCGCGGTGAAGCTCGGCGGGCACGGCGTGCTCGGCGAGGACAGCGTCGCGTGGCGTTTGAAAAAGACCGTGCCGAACAAGCCGAGCGTCACGCTCGTTGGTGATTTGCTTTTCGCCGTGAATGACGGCGGCATCGCCGTGTGCCTCGAGGCGAAGACCGGCGCGGTGCTGTGGAGCGAGCGCATCGGCGGGAACTACAGCGCCAGCCCGCTCTACGCAGACGGGCGGATTTATGCCGGGAACGAGGAGGGCAAGGTCGTCGTCTTCGCCGCGGATCGCACTTTCACAAAGCTCGCGGAAAACCAGCTCGACGGCGGCTTCATGGCGTCGCCTGCGGTCGCGGGAAAGGCGCTGATTTTGCGCAGCAAGACGCATCTCTACCGCATTGAGGACTGACGGCCTGGGGGCGGCGGTGCGGGTGTCCGGGTAGCGCACGCGCCTTCGCGTGTGGTGGGCGGCGCCTCGCCGCACAGCCGGCAGGAATCGGCGGGGGCGCCGATTCCCACACGCGAGGCGCGTGCGCTACCCGGGCCATGCACCGCTGCGCCACTTGCGAAGTTCTTGAAGTGTGGCGCGGCGGCGTGCGAAGAGACAGGCCGTGCGTGCGCACGAAAAAACATGACCGAAGGAAACACTTCGCCGGATTACGTCGGCATTGGTTTTGAAAAGATAGATCGCGACCTGCGGTTTCTCATCGAGTGCCTCGGCGAGGTGCTGCGGGAACTGGGCAACGAGGAACTGGCCGCGCAGTTGCCGTGGTTCGGGCCGCCGTCGGAAGCCGGCGAGGCCGGGGCTCTGCCGCCGCAGCTCGGGCTGGTTTATTCCATCGCGTTTCAGCTTTTGAACATGGTCGAGGAAAACGCCGCGGCGAGCATGCGCGTGCTGCGCGAAGTGAGCGAGGGGCTGACCGCGGAGCGCGGGCTGTGGGGTGAGCAGTTGGCGAAGCTGAAGCAGAGCGGCGTGGCGGAGAGCGTGATCGCGGACACGCTCGGGAAGATTTGTGTCGAGCCGGTTTTGACGGCGCATCCGACTGAGGCGAAACGGCTCGCGGTGCTCGATCAGCATCGGTCGCTCTTCGCGCTGCTCACGGCGCGCGAGCGGGAAAATCTCACGCCGACGGAGCGCGTTTCGATCCGTGACAAGACGAAGGCGACGCTCGAAAGGCTTTGGCGGACGGGGGAAATCCTGCTGGAAAAACCGACGCTCAATGACGAGCGCCGGAACATCATGAATTATCTGCGCGAGGTTTTTCCGGCGGTGCTGCCGGAGATCGACGCGCGGCTGCGGCACGCGTGGATGGCGACGGGCTTCGATCCCGAACGGCTGCGCGGTGAAGGGCATCTGCCGCTGATTCGTTTTGGCAATTGGGTGGGTGGTGATCGGGACGGACATCCGGGCGTCACCGCCGAGGTCACGGCGGAAACGCTGGAGCGGCTGCGGGCGAATGCGCTCGTGGTGCTGCACCGCCAGCTCACGGCGCTCGCGGAAAAGCTGAGCCTGTCCTCGTGGATGCAGCCACCGCCGGCCGCGCTCGTTGAGGCGCGCAACAAGCTCGCGGAGGACATGGGCAAAACGGCGGGCGCGATTCTTTCGGTGAACACGGGCGAGCCGTGGCGGCAGTATGTGGAGCTGATGACCGCGCGGCTGCCGGTGGAAATCGCGGCGCATCAACTGGCGCAGGTGCGCGAGGGCGGCGGGCGCTATCAGTTTGCCACGGAACTCGCGGAGGATTTGCGCGTGCTGCACGATTCGCTGTGCGCGGTCGGGGCGCAGCGGCTGGCGGATGCGGACGTGCGGCCGGTGCGGCGCATCCTGCAGGTGTTCGGCTTTCATCTTGCGCAACTCGACATCCGGCAGAACTCGGTTTTTCACGCCAAAGCGTTCGCGCAGTTGATGACCGCGGCGGGAATCGACGGCAGCCAGTGGGAGGAATGGAGCGAGGTGGAGCGCCTGCGCTTTTTGGAAAAGGAACTGCGATCACCCCGCCCGTTCCTGCATTCATCGGCCTCGGCGGGCGACGAGGCGGACACGGTGCTGCGCTGTTTCCGCGTGCTCGCGGCGCACATCGCGCGGTGCGGCGCGGATGGCATCGGCGCGCTCATCGTGAGCATGACGCGGCGGCTTTCGGATTTGCTCATCGTCTATGTGCTGGCGCGCGAGGCGGGGCTGACGCGGCAGTTGCCGGAGGGGCTGGTGTGCGTGCTGCCGGTGGTGCCGCTGTTTGAAACACTCGACGATCTCGAAGCCGCGCCGTCGATTTTGCAGTCGTTTTTGGAAGAGCCAATGACGCGGCGCTCGCTCGATTTCGGCGCGTGGAATTGGGGGCGCGAGCGGCTGCCGCTCACGCAGCAGGTCATGGTGGGCTACAGCGACAGCAACAAGGACTCGGGCATTTTCGCGAGCCAGTGGGGTTTGCAAAAAGCGCAGTCGCGGCTCGCGCAACTCGGGCGCGATGCGGGCGTGCGCATCCGCTTTTTTCACGGACGCGGCGGCACGGTGAGCCGCGGCGCGGGGCCGACGAACCGCTTTCTCGAAGCGCTGCCGGAGGGCTCGCTCGGCGGGGACATCCGGCTGACCGAGCAGGGCGAAACGATCGCGCAGAAATTCGGCAACTTCGCGACGGCGGCCTACAATCTCGAACTGCTCGTCGCGGGCGTGACCGCGACGGCCATCCGCCACGAGCAAAGCGCGCCTGGGCTGCACCCGCTCGCGCCTTTGCTGGAGCGCCTCGCGGCGGCGAGCCAGCGCGGCTATCGGCGGCTGATCGAGACGGAGGGTTTCCTCGTTTTTTACCGCCAGGCCACGCCGATCGACGCGCTGGAGCACAGCAGCATCGGCTCGCGTCCGTCGCGCCGCACGGGCCAGCCGAGCCTCGCGGATTTGCGCGCGATCCCGTGGGTTTTCAGTTGGAGCCAGGCGCGGTTTTATGTGCCGGGCTGGTTCGGCGCGGGCTCGGGGCTGAGCGCATTGAGCGCGGACGAGCTGGCGGAAATCCGCGGGCATATTCGGACGTGGCCGTTCCTGCATTACGTGCTGACGAACATCGAATCGAGCATCGCCAGCACCGATCCCGAGCTGATGCGCGCCTACGCCGAACTCGTGGAAGACCCGGCGCTGCGCGAGCGCTTCATGACGATCATCATGGACGAGTGGAACCTCACGCGGAAGATGCTCGATGAATTGCGCGGCAGCCCGATGTCGAAGCGCCGCCCACGCATGCTGAAAACGCTGGGCCTGCGCGCGGACGCGCTGCGCGTGCTGCATTTCCAGGAAATCCATCTGCTCCGCCGCTGGCGCGGGCTGCGCGCGGCGGGCGACGACGCGACCGCGGAGCGAATGCTGCCTGAGCTGCTGCTCTCTATTAACGCGATCGCGAGCGGATTGCGGACGACGGGTTAGCGGATCGCCGAAAACCTCCGCTCAGAACCTCTCTAAAGTTGCTAAGACCCAAGTGGATTGCGCTCAGAGGTTGCCAGGCAGGAATCGCCGAATCAGGCGCTGCAAATCGTCCGGGGCCGGTGGATGGGGCTGTGCCTGGGCTTTCTTCTGTAGTTGCGGAATTCGCTTTGGCTCTTTGGGCGAAGGCGTCGCGGGCGATTCCCCGCCGGAGGGCGCTGGTGCGGACCCGCCGTCGGTCTGAATGCTCGCGCCTTGTTCTTTGAAAACGTTGAGCTTGTCCGATCCGTCAAAGGCGCAGTTTGTCAGGATCAGCTCGCTCTGCGCGGCCGCGCCCGCGCCGAAGGCGCGGTTGCCGCCAAAGCGGCAGGTCTCCAGCGTGATCGACGCCCGTCCGGCGGGCTTTCCCCTGGTTCCGCTGATTACGCCGGTCGCATTATTTCGGAAGTCACAATCGGTGGCGGTGGCTTGGGCGCCATCGTAGGCGCGGAGTCCATAATCGGTATTCCCGATGAATTGAGTCTTGCCCACCGCAAGCTGCGAGCCGCGGTCGAAAATCACAATGCCCTGCTGGTTTTCCAGGCATTCGCAGTCGTCGATTGTGGCGGAGCTGCCGCCAAAAATGCCAATCCCGGTGAGATTGCGCTTGATGTGGCTGTGTTTGATCTCGGCCGTGGCGGGCGGCCCGTTGCGATCACCCACGATGAGACCGGCATCGTGAGTGCCAGTGATCTCGACTTTTTCCAACGTGAGCTTGGCGCCGCCCCGCACTTCCATCGCAAATTGCAAAGAATCGGCGAAGGTCGTCTCTCGAATGACGGCCGAGGAGTTTTGCCCGCTGACGGAGAGCGGAAAAGCACCGGGGATCAGTTGCCGGCCTTGTACGCCGTTGCCCGCGAACTGGCATTTGCTCATCTCGATCGAGCTTTCATCCGCGATGTAAACTCCTTGTCTGTTTCCTTCAAAGGTATCGCCCTGCAACGTGGCCCGCGACCCGAATCGCACCGAAAGCAATCCTTCGACGGATTTGCCCCCCCCATCGCCCGCGCCGTTTCCCTTGAAGCGGCTGTTGGTGATCTTAATCGAGGCTTTCTGGCCGATCACCGCGCCGGCGGAATTGCCCTCGAATTGGCAATCATCCGCGGTGACCTCGGTGCCCTCTCCGTTGACCACAAACAAGATGCCATGACCATTGTCGCCATTGCGTTGAAAGGCGCAGGAACGCAACGCGAGACGGGCGCCGCCGCCGGCGTAAAGCGCGTATCGCGAATTGGCCAGGGTGCATTGGCTAAGGGTGGCTTCGGCGCCGCGATCCAGACGCACCGCCGTCCCTTGCGCCGCGGTGAAAGTGGAACTGGTCGCTTTGAAAGTGGCCTTCCCGAGCAGCGACACTCCAAATGAAGTCGGCGTCTGCACCTGGCAGTTGTCCAATTGAAGCTCGGCGCCTTCCGTCACGCTGATGGTGGCGAGTTGACCGATTCCATTGCAAACAAACCGCACATTCTCGACGGTGACATCCTTGCTTTGGACCGAAAGACAGGGGACGCCGGAACTCTGAATGATCACCCGGACACCCGCCTGAGGATCGGCGACGAGATGGATCGGCCGGGCCAGGATCAGCAGCGCCTTGATCAACTCATCCGTTAGGCTGAGGATTTCCGCGTCGTCTTTTCCCGACTCGGAAACCCGGAGACCGCCGAGCCGGGCGAATTTCGCCTCGATTTCCTTTTCTTTCGCCAACGCTTCGGCAGAGCCTTTGAAAAGGGAGTCTGGCGGCGGCGGCGTCAAAGTCGGGCTCGGGGTCGCCGGCGGCGTATTGCCGGTCAGCGCGATCCATTCCGCATCGCGCTCGGCCGGACTCGCTTCTTTGAAAACCGGGGTGTAATTCTCGTCGATTGTGACCGTGCCGAGAAGCGCCCACGAACGCTCTGGCGGGAGCGTAACCGCCGGGAGACGCGTGATAAGGCCTTCGTCCAGGGCGCCGTAAAGGAGGGATTCGATATTGGCGCCGTGGTCTATCGGCGTCGCGCTGACCAGTACATAAATGCTGTATTGGGATCCCACCTTCCCTCGATAGCTAGTCCTCACCGCCACTCCCCTCCGGCTCAGAAAATCGCGATAGGCATCGAGCGCGTCAGGCCTGCCGGTCAACCAGTCTTTGAAACCCACTTTAAGTTTTTCCCCTTGCTCGCCCGCGGACTTGGCGATGATAAGCAGCCTCACGTCACGGAAGCCGCCCGCGTCGCGCGCGATGACGGCGAACGTTCGCTTCTCGTTGAACGACTGCGTCAGTTTTTCGTTCGCATTCTTTAGCGTTTTATTCTTCGCGTGCAGCTCGTTGTTCACCTGCGCCAGCAAGAGCTTGTCGGCTTTCAATTCATTCGCCTCGCCGAGCAAATCTTCGTAATCCGCGGCCATTTTCTTCACCCGCGCTCTCAGATCTCCGTTCTCCGCGGTCAGGATGTTGAGCCGGCCCTGGAGCGATTTCACCTGCGCCTCAAGTTGGCGCATAAGCGCTTCCATTTCTTCGACCGATTTCTGATCGGGCAGCCGCTCCTTCATGTTCCCGACCGCGGCAAGCAGCCGGTTCGTTTCTTCCTGCGCCTTGCGCAACTCCAGCCCGGAGCCCGGTGGAATATAATAAGGCAGCGCCACCAGCATCATGAAACAAAACGCGCCTAAAGCTCCGCACAAAATGTCCAGCAGGGACATATTGAAGATGTTGATCTCGCGGCGGCGGGCTCGCATCGCGATTCTCGGCTACTCCTCTTCGGCGTAGAGCCGGTTAATCAAATTGCGCAAGGTATAATCACCGGCGTGATTGAGCGCAGACTCTTCCTTCTCCTGCACGAGATGGAGAATGAAAACCAAAATCGCGCTCTCGATCAGCGCCACCATCGTGCAGTCGAAGCCGATACCCAGCGTGCGCGCCACCACCTTGAGATCCAGGGCATCGGTCGTGCCGGCGCTGGCGAGCGCCGCGCCCAATGAGTAAACCGTCCCAATGAAACCAAGCGTCGGCACCACCCAGGCGATGAAGCGCACCAGGCCATAGCGCAAGTCCAGGCGATGGCTCATCAGTTCCAAATGCTGATTCATCACGCCCGCGGCTTGCTCCACCGAAGAGCTCGATTGGAACTGCAGGATCGCGATGTTGATCAAAGACGGGAGAAAGCCGTGTTCATAGTCAAATTCGCCCGCAACCCGCTTGCGGATCGGGCCGAGATCGGACGCAACGAGCACGGTTTGATCGTCTTCCGGCAAATATTTTAGCGCCAGAAATTTTGCTTCCCGAGTCGCGATCCGCCAGCGCACGAAGAGATCGCCCAGCCCGACAAAGAAGATGATGTGCATCAGGTTCTGGATGGTGAAGGGATAAACGAAATGCTGCGACGGCTTGTCGAGCACGAGCACCGCCACCCGCCCGGAAAGAACGCATGAGAGAAAGACGATGCCGACGACTCCGGCGAGAACCGAGAGAAGAACCGTGCGCGAGCGCGTCGGTTTCGCCCAGAGAGTATTCAAGCCCGCGACCGCCGCTTCCGACGCCGTATCAAAATCAAAACGAGTTTTGGAACTCATGGCTCAAAGAGCCCCTACCGCACGCGATTTAGGATAATTCCTTGTTTATCCGTATCGATTGGATCGTCAGGGGAATTTAATAACTGCTTGAAGCAGCGATCCTTCGACAAAAATGCGATGCCGTAATAGACTTTGTGATCTCCGTCCGTGAGTGTCACGACCAGATGTCCACCCGTCGTCTGCACCGTGTAAGTGGCCTTCGCCACGGCGCCTCTCTCGCCATCTTTCTCCTGCGCGTAATCAAATTCGCCGCTTTCGGAAAAGTTCATCGTCGTCACTATTCCGTCTGAGCCGGTGCTTTTCCAGTGCCCGATGAGATTCTCGGCTGTCTGGAGGTCGAAAAGCTCCTTGCCCTTTGCATTCTTCGGAGGCGGGCTGGTTTCCGCCCGGTCAGCAGCGGCTTCGCCCCGCGTCCAGACGATGGCCTTATCTCGATCAGGCTTGTCCGTCGGTGACTTGAGTTCCTGCCAGGCGGCGCGGTCCTTCGAAAGCGATGTGACAGAGAAATAGTCTTTCCCCTTGGAAAAGAACACGCTCACGAGCAGCGAGTCACCGCTCGGAGTCACTTTGTAAAGACCCTTCTCCACCTTGCTTTCACCGTTCTTCTCCTGCTTGAACTCAAAGTCTCCTGCGTCCGAAAAGGTCATCGACATATTGCGAGCGGAGTTCTTCCAGGCGCCGACGATACTGGATGCGTTCATCTTTTCCTGCCCGGCGCGCAAGGGCATCGCGGCGAGAATGGCCAGAACAGTGAGGAGCCGCAGGAGCCCCGGACGGCTTGATAGTTCACTTTCATAAAGATGGAATTACAGGCCCGACGTTAATGGCGCTCAGATAAGGCGTAAAACAAACGCGTGGAGACACTTGCGATTGTTGAACGCAAGTCAGTCTGTGCGAACATGTTGCGTGTCTTCGCGCCAATCCGACTTTCCTGCCTTCCGTCCTCAACTCTCCCCGATGCGAGCCGCCCGGCAGCGGCTGGCCAAAGCCAAAGGCCTTCATCATCTCGAAAGCCTCGCCTCCGGCTGGCTACCCATCGAGATGCTCCGCGAACTGGCCTCGCTGCCTCTCAAACGCCTGCGCTGGCTGCCGCTCCCGCTCGTCTTCTGGGCCTGCCTGAACATGGTCTTCCACCCCGGCTCCTCCTGCCGTGAGAGCCAGCGCTCCATCCAGTCCTGGTGGAAAGCGCGCCAGCGCACCTGGCGCAACCCGTGCAGCAGCGCCTTTTGCGCGGCCCGCGCCCGCCTGCCGCTGGACTGGTTGCGCCGTCTGTGGTGGCGAGCCGCCGACCGGCTCGCCGCGAGCGCACCCATGCTGCCCGGGTGCCACGGGCGGCGCGTCCTCGTGGTCGATGCCACCTCCGTCACCACCCCGGACACCTCCGACAACCAACAGGAATGGCCCCAGACCAAATCCCAAAAGCCGGGCTGCGGCTGGCCGCTCATCAACCTCGCCGGCATCTTCTGCCTGGGCAGCGGCGCCCTCCTGCGCGCCGCCCACGGAAAGTGGGGCACGAGCGAGGCCCGGCTCTTTGCGCTCCTGCGGCGCACCCTGCGCCGGGGCGACATCCTGGTCGGCGACTGCGGCTTCTGGAGCTTTGCCAACCTCGCGTTTCTGCCCATGCGCGGGGTCGATCTCCTCGTGCGCGGCCGCTATGCCGCGCGGATCGACTGGCGCAAGGGTAAACGCCTCGGCAAAGACGACCGGCTTATCACCATGAAGCGCCCTGCGGACAAAGACGCCAGCCGCGTCATGAGCGCGCGCCTCTGGCAGCGCCTGCCCGCCGCCCTCACCGTGCGCCAGCTCCGCGCCCGCAGCATCCGGCCCGGCTTTCGCCCCCGCGAACTGCTCCTCATCACCACCCTGCTCGACCCCGTCCCCTGGCCCGTGGAAACCCTCCTCGCCCTCTACGAACGCCGCTGGCGCGTGGAACTCTACTTCGACGACATCAAGACCACCCTCCAAGCCTCCAGCATGCGCTGCCTGACCCCCGCCATGGTCCGGCGCGAACTCCTCCTCCACGCCATCGCCTACAACCTCCTGCGCCGCATCATGCTCCAAAGCGCCTCGCAGCAAGGTGCGCCGCTGGATCAAATCAGCTTCAAAGGCACGCTGGACACCGTGCGCCACTGGCCGCACACCATCGCCGCCCAGCGCCGCGCCAGCACCCGTGAGGCCGCCACCGCAGCCATGCTCGAACTCTGTGCCGCCGACCTCCTGCCCCTGCGCCCCGGACGCCGCGAACCCCGCGTCCTCAAGCGCCGCCCCAAACCCTATCAAAAACTCACCCGCCCCCGCCACCTCATGACCGTCTCCCCTTCCCGCGACAACAAAGGCAAGCTCAGAAAAACCACCCCAATCACTTCCCTTAATTGAGCGCCATTAAGGCCCGACGTTTATTTATTTTGGCGAAGGCTACGAAACAGATCACGAACAAGCAAGCCAATTCTGTCCCTCGAGGATTTGCGGAATCGCGAGGCGGGCTCGCCCGGCAAATCAATCAGCCGATTGGCGCGGTGGATCTTGGCCGCTCGCTTCAGTCCGAGGGAAAGTTTTACCGGTCTCCAGAGCAAGACCTCGAAGGTGACATCGCCACCGCTATTGCACACGATCCAGAAACGTCCGCCTGTGCCGCACCATGACACTCCCGCGCACGGTTTCCAAATAAAGGGGTTGATCAAGAGCGTTTTTGGATAGAGATTTTAGGCGTATGGCACCTTCGGTGCGGTAATATGAAGACGATTCAGCGGAATAACCGAATGAAATCTGCTTTCTTCGCCATCCTAGCAATTGCGTGGGTAGGAACGCACCGTCTCCCAGCCGCACCGCAGACAGACCCCGCTCCGGATCTCGTTGCCTCACTTGCGGACGGTTCGTGGATCGGCTCGAAAGTGAACCGCGCGAAAGGCAATTCGCCCGCGCAGCTCAAATTCCTCCAACAGAATGGCAACTGGATGGCCTTCCTGGCGTGCGATGGCTATGAAGAAACCTTGACCGTCACAGTCTCAGCGCCGTCAACGATTCAACTCAAGGGCGTTTCTTTTAAGGATATCAAATCCTCCGGCCGCACCATCCCCCTCGACTTTGCGCTGGATACCTTCACCGCAGAATTTCCACAACAGGGCCAGGCGCTGAGTCTTGCCGGGGTTGACACGCGAGGAGCGCGTTCGCGTTACGAATTTCGCCGCGCCAATTCCAAATAGAATATGAAGACGATCCACGTTTGCATTAAACTTCTGGCGCTTTCCTTGCTGATTGCTGCGGGAACGCTCCTTGCTGAAGACGGCACTCGTAATCGCTCTGATTCGCCGGCTCCCGCGCGAGATGGCGTCACTATCTTGACAAACGGTGCAGCTATTCAAGAGGGAGGCAGCCGAGTGGAGATGGGCGACGACGGCAAAATGAAAATCGACACCCAGAATCCTGATTTCGACCGGGGGATGGAACTCTTGTTCGCAAATCGCATGCCCGAGGCGCTCGATCATCTCGGGCGTTCGCTCCAGAGCGACCCGACCAATCCTCAGGCTCACACCAACCGGGCGGAAGCTTTCTATCACCTCGAGGACTACCAGCACGAAATCGAGGAGTGCGATAAAGCGATCGAGCTTTCAAAGGCAGGCTGGGTCTATCGGACCAGGCATTCAGTCAAGGTCGACAACTCTGACCCATCGATTAAGAAGGATCTTGCCTCCGCCTATGCCAAACGAGGAATAGCAAAGTGGGAACTAAAACAGAAACCATCCGCCGTAGAGGACTTCGACGAAGCCGTCCGCCTGGGCGAAACGAACAATATGACGCTCTACATTTATAGAGGCCGGTATTATCTCAACGAAGGGAGCCTTGATAACGCTCTTCATGATTTTAATGCGGCGATCACAGCCGACCCGAAACTGGCATGGCCCTATGGCTTTCGCGGTTTGGTCGAGTTAAAGCGAGGCAAGGACGCGCTTGCGGCCGCCGATTTCTATCGTACTGGCCAGATCGATCCGGCTGTTCGCGAGCAATGTGAGCGGATCGCTGGGGGATCCGAGCGTCACGAAAGAACTGACGCGTTCACCTGACATAGGAGCGCCATCGATTCTGACGAACAGCGTGATTCTCTGGTCTAAAAAACATGGGACTCGCGCTCCTTCTTTCACCGCGGGCGCCTTCGGCGGATCCATCGTTCGGCCTTGCATGGGGTCCGGCGCTGAGCTTCACCAATGAATTCGTGAAATAAGACGCCGTTGAAAACGAACCTTACCAAGCGCCGCTATAAGGCTCCGAAGGGAAGTTCGTGCCATCTCTGCAAGCCGAACAAACATGGCCGGGACGATAAGAAAACCTTTCGCGACCTGAAGAAAGCGGTGACGCACGCGCAGGAGATCCGCGAGCAAGGGCTCACCGAATAAACTCAATCCGCTGCCGGATTCGCGAAAGGCGGATGTGAGGGTTAGGTGACCCAACTTGACGCGAACGCCCGCGACGCATTCAGTGTCTTCGAATAGTGAAACTGCCCTTGCCCCGGTTTGGTGGACTATCGGTGGGGGAGCGTGGAGGCATGGGTTAACGGAATTTTTCCAAATTAACGCAATGGTTTGTTCCCGGAAACTCTAGCGCAAACCCGCGACCGGTTTCGCGCTCGGGACGATGGCCCCGGTAAGCATCAGGCGCGTGGCTTTGTGCCGGTAGGAGCTGCCTTTTCCAAAGGAGTAGTAGGGCACGTAGCGATCCGAGGAGACGCTGTCCGCCGCGATGGGATCGGCGCGCTCGGTGCAGTCGAGAATCCACCAGCGCTCGTCATTGCGCCAATAGACCCACGCATGGCTGGTGCGGGCGCGCTGCTCGGCTTTGCCGATGACGAAGAGCGCATTGCGATCGCCGAGATTGTCGTAGAGCCAGAGGGCTTTCGATTTGCAGTCGCCCGCGCGCCGCGCCTCGGTGAGCGCGGGCGGGTCGGCGCGGTAGGGATCGCAGACGCAGTAGCGAAAGCGGTGGCCTTCCTTCATCAGCCGGGCGGCCTGGACCATGGTGGTTTCACGCACTTCGAGATTGCTGATGACCGCACGGACGGAGCCGAGGTAGCGGTCGTAGGGCGTGAAAGTGGTGGGCTGGAGCGAGAGCTCGCGACCGCCCGGAGGCAGCGCACTGAGCGGCGGCTCGGAGTGTGGCGGGAGAGCGCTGCGGGGTGGCGCGAGCGGCAGAGTCGCGACGCGGGTGACAACGGGGGCCGACGGTTTTCGCGGCGGCGGTTTCGCGGCGGATCGTTTGGCGGGAGCAACGGGCGGCGCAGTTCGGGCGACCGCGGGTGCGGGCGGGACGAGCGGCTGGGGCGGGCTCGGGCGGATGATCGCCGTGGTCGCCGGGGGCGGGGGCGCCGGGGCGGCTTCGCGCAGATTCATCGCACCCCCGCCGCGGAACGGAACGAGGGTGACGGGAGCGACGCGGGTGACGGCGTCCTGAGCCGTGAGGGGAGCCGGCGGCAGCAGCGCGGCGACGAGCGCGGGGATTAAAAAGCGGAGACGCATGCTGCGGAAATTTCCATAAATACTAGCGGGAGGCTGCCGGGACTGGCAACCGTTCCCTCGCAAAAACTTTAGCAGTGCGCGTGCCCGCGAGGTTTTGCGGAAGCCGGGTTGGCAGCGCGGGCGGCGGTGCATAGGCTGGCGGGAGATGAGTCGTTTTCTTACCGCTGCCGGATCCCTCGTGGATCGGATCAAGATCAATGCCGTTTCGCGCGAAATCCGGGATGGCCGGCCGATGTGGATCAAGCGCCGGCGCCGGGCGGCGGGGCCGATCATGGCGTGCGCCAACCAGTTTTTCCGCGCGGTCGGCAATCCGGTGCGCGCGCTGGCCGACTTCGCCACCTGGCAGCGGTGGGAGGTGGAGTGCTTCCTCGCGCTGCATGGCGACCGCTTCCGCGCTTTCGCCGAGGGGCCGCGGGCGGTGGCGGCGGAGGAGATGCCGGGGGTGAATCTGACGCACTACCTGGACACGGGCACGCTCACGCCGGCGATGCTGGCGGCGGCGGCGGGGGAGCTGCGCCGCGCGCACGGACAGACGTGCGCGGACTTCGCCGGCCCGTGGTCGCACGGCGATCCGCACGCGGGCAATTTCATTTATGAGGCCGCCGGGAATCGCGCCCGGCTGATCGACTTTGAAGTGCAGCACCACCCCACGCTCACGGCGGAGGAGCGGCATACCGACGACCTGCTGGTCTTTTTGCAGGACATGATGGGCCGCATTTCGCGCGAACTCTGGCTGCCGAGCGCGCGGGCTTTTCTCGCGGCGTATGAGCGTCCCGAGATCGTGGCGCGGCTGCGCGAAAGGCTGCTCGCGCCGCGGGGAATCGCGCGGGTCTGGTGGGCGGTGCGGACGACGTTTCTCGCGCCGGCGGAACTGGAGCGGCGGCTCGCGGAGCTGCGGGCGGCGCTGTAGGGGAGGCTGGCAGCTTCCCCCTACAGCGGCCCGCAGCCGAGATCATTTCGCGCGACGATCCACTCCCTCACCGGCTCTCCGCCGAGGAGATGCTCGCGCAGGATGCGCTCGAAACGCTCCGGCGTGACCGCGCCGTACCACACCCCCTCGGGATAGACCACGAGCCACGGCCCGCCCGTGCAGATGCGAAAGCAGGCGGCCTTTGTGCGCATGGCGCGCAGCCCGGTTTCGCGCACGCGCTGCTTCACAAATGCCCACAGCTTTTCGCCCTCCGCCGGCGCGCAGCAGTCCGGCCCGAGGCAGATGAAAAGGTGCCGCCCGGCGGTGGCGAGGCCCGCTTTGGCGAGGCCGTCTTCGAGCTTGCTCATCGCGCGATGCTAGCGCCTGCGGCGGCCCGCGGTGAGGGCGACCTCGCGCACGCTGGGACCGGCGACCCAGTGGCCGGGGATCAGGAGCGTCTTCTGATGCACCGGGATGCCGCACTCGTTGCGCCGGAGCTGGGCGTCCACGAGATCGAGGGCGGCCGCGCCCACGAGTTCGGCATTCTGGTTCACGCCCGCCCATTGGGCCTCCTCCGCGGTCACGCCCAGATTCGCGACGCCCACATCCTCCGGCACGCGCACCCCGAGATCCTTCAGCACACGCCCGCACTGCCACGCCTGGGTGAGGACGACATCCGGCCGGTAGTGCGAAAACCACGCGGCGAAAGCCTCCTCGAACGGCCCGTCCGCGAGGAGCAGCGGAACGCGCTGCTCCATGGGGATCAGGCTTTGCTCGACGAGCATGCCCGCCGACCAGTTGTTCTTCACCCGCTCGTCGCCGTCGCGGGTCATGGCCAGGCCGATCCGGCGGTAGCCGAGGCGGGTGAGTTCGGCGACGGCGAGGCGGATGGTGGAGTACTGGTCATTGCTCGCGCGGTGGATGCTCGGCGAGGTCACGGAGTAGCCGATGGCGGCGGTGGCAAAGCGCGGCCAATCCAGCGCGAGGGTGCCGCCGCCCGAGGGCAGCGGGGCGATGACGAGGCCGAGGACATTGCGCGCATAGAGGACGTCGCAGAAGCGCTTTTCCGAAAGGCCGGGGCGGCGGAGCCAATACTCCTCGAGCGTGTAGCCGAGGGTCTCGGCGCGCTTTTTCACCCCGGTGTGAAACTCGGTGAAAAGGCCGGGCACGCGCCAGCCGTCCTCGGTGGGATACGCGGTCACGTAGGCGATGGTCGTCGGGCGTTTCACGGTGCGCCCGTGGCGGAGCTGGGTCATCAGCGCGGAGACCATGGGGTTCGGACGGTAGCCCATTTCGTCGGCCACTTTCCGAATGCGCGCGGTCGTCGCGGCGGAGATTTTCGGGCTGTTGCGCAGGGCCAGCGAGATGGCCATGCGCGAGCAGCCGACGACCTCGGCGATCTGCTGCATGGTGGGCTGCTTGTCGGCGTCCATGCGTAGGCGTCTATCGTAAAACCCGGCGGTTGTAAACCTCCGGTTCGCGGGCTGGCCGCGCCGCTTGCCAAGGCCGCGCCGCACTCTCTAGATTCGCGGGCCTTGGACACACCGCAGACACTCGCGATCATCGCCGGCAACGGGGCCTACCCGCAGGCCATGGCCCGCGCCGCGCGGGCTGCCGGCGTCGCGCGGATTGCGGCCGCCGCTTTCCAAAACGAAACCGACGCCGCGCTCGCCCCGCTCGTGGAAGAGCTGGAGTGGCTGCGCGTGGGGCAGCTCGGAAAGCTCCTCGCCTTTTTGAAAAAAAGCGGGGCCACCCATGCCGTCATGGCCGGGCAGATCCACCCGCGCAATCTCTTCGACCTGCGGCCCGACCTGAAGGCGCTCGTGGTCCTCGCAAAGCTCAGGCGGCGCAACGCGGAAAGCATCTTCGGCGCGATCGCGGACGAGATGAAAGCCATCGGCGTGGAGCTGCTGCCCGCGACCACTTTCATGGAGGAGCACCTCGCGCCCGCCGGGCTCATCGCCGGGCCGGCGCTCAAGCCGCGCGTCGAGGACGACGTGCGCTACGGCTTTCACATCGCCAAGGAATCCAGCCGCCTCGACATCGGTCAGACCGTGGTCGTGAAAAACGGGACCGTGCTCGCGGTGGAGGCGTTTGAAGGCACCAATGCGGCGATGAAACGCGGCGGCGAACTCGGGCGCAAAGACGCCGTCATGGTGAAGGTCTCGAAGCCGGATCAGGACTTCCGTTTCGATGTGCCCGTGATCGGCCCCCTCACCCTCGAAGCCGCGCGCGACGCCCGCATCCGCGCACTCGGCGTCGAAGCCGGAAGGACGCTGCTTTTGGAAAAGGACAAGCTCACCGCGCTCGCGGAGCAGCATCGCATCTCGATCTACGGCCTCCGCGACGAATGATGAGGAACCACGGATTTCACGGATTACACGGATTTCAAGACAAGGAGGCAGATATGAAACATGAGAAGATCACGCGGGCGATTATTGGGGCGGCGATGAAAGTGCATTCGCGGCTCCGACCGGGATTGGATGAATCATTTTATGAAAAGGCGCTCGTCATCGAGCTGGCTCAGATGGGTCTGCGCGTGGAAAACCAGCGGGCGTTTCCGGTGCATTATGAGGGACATTTTCTCGGCAAGTTGATTCCGGATTTGATTGTCGAGGAAGCGGTCGTGGCGGATCCGAAAATCGTGAAGGAATTCAATGAAACCCATATCTCGCAAATGCTGGGCTACCTCAATGTCACCGGCCTGGAAGTGGCTCTGCTGCTGAATTTCAAGCACGCCAGCCTGCAATGGAAACGCGTCGTCACCGGAGCCAGCGAACAAAACGATGAATCTCAGCCCTCCCTGTAATCCGTGTAATCTGTGCAATCCGTGAAATCCGTGAAATCCGTGGTCACCTCTTCCTCCCCCATCCGCCTCGGCGTCATCGGCACCGGCAGCATGGGGAAAAACCACGCGCGCATTTTCGCCGGCCTGCCGGACGCGCAGTTCACCGCCGTGCTCGATGAGCGCGCCGACATCGCCCGCGAGATCGCCGCGCAGCACGGCGCGCGCGCCTTCGCGCAGCTCGACGCCTTCGCTGAGGCCATCGACGCCGCGACCGTGGCCACGCCCACCGTCACGCACTTCGTCATCGCCAAAGCCCTGCTCGAACGCGGCAAGCACGTCCTCGTCGAAAAGCCTTTCACCGAGACGCCCGAGCAGGCGCGCGAACTCTGCGCCCTCGCGCAGCAGCGCGGCCTCGTCCTCCAGGTCGGCCACATCGAGCGCTTCAACCCCGTGCTCTCCGCGCTCGAAGACCGGCTCACCCGCCCGCGCTTCATCGAGGCCACCCGCCTTTCGCCCTACCCCGGCCGCAGCCTCGATGTCGGCGTGGTCCTCGACGTGATGATCCACGACCTCGAAATCATCCTCCACCTCGTCCGCTCGCCCGTCGTGCAAGTCGATGCCGTCGGCGTCTCCGTCCTCAGCAAACGCGAGGACATCGCCAACGTCCGCCTGCGTTTTGAAAACGGCTGCGTCGCCAACATCACCGCGAGCCGCATCAGCCAGGACAAGCTGCGCAAAATCCGCGTCTTCCAGCAGGACGCCTACCTCTCGCTCGATTACCAAAACCAAAGCGGCTACCTCCTCCGCCTCGCCCGTGACGATGAAAAGGAAAGCTCCTTCCTCGGCAAAATCCTCGGCGTCGCCACCGACGCCACCATCATCACCGAGTTCGCCGGCAAGCGCATCGTCCGCGAACCCGTCCCCGTGGAAAAAGACGAGCCGCTCAAACGCGAACTCGCGGACTTCGTCGCCTGCGCCCGCGCCGGCGCGCAGCCGAAAGTCGGCGGGCGCGAGGCGACGGCGGCGCTGGAACTGGCCTTGGAAATCACGCGGCTGATTGACGCAGCGAAATGATGAAACGCAGGAACTCACACGCCGTCATCCTGAGCGGAGTTCCCGGCGGGCGAGGGCGGAAAGGAGCGGCGTGCTTCCAGCCGCCGACCACCGGCTGCGCCGGAGGCGCACATGCTTTTGGCCAGGCGGGAGCTGCAGTGTGCGTCCGTGGGAGAGATTGGCCGCTGCGCGCGACGGGGGACGGCGGCTGGAAGCACGCCGCTCCTTTCCGCCTCCGCTCCGCTCCGGATGACTCGCGTTTGGAAGGCCAAACCTCTGCGTCTCTGCGCCTCTGCGTTTTCCAAAAATCATGAAGCTCTACCTCGTCGCCGGCGAAGCCAGCGGAGACGCCCGCGGCGCGGAGTTGATGCGCGCCCTGCACGAGCGCGACGCCTCGCTCCAGTTCTTCGGCGCGGGCGGACGCGAGATGCAGGCGCTGGGCGGGGAGCATTTCACCGACTGGGCCGACGAAGCGGTCGTGGGGCTCTGGGACGTGCTGAAAAAGTACGGCTATTTCCGCGCGCAGTTCCACCGCATGCTCGCCGACATCGCCCGCGTGCAGCCCCACGCGCTCGTGCTCATCGACTACCCCGGCTTCAACCTCCGCCTCGCCCGCGCCGTGAAGCGCACAATGCCCGCCGTCCGCATCATCGACTACATCAGCCCGCAAGTCTGGGCCTGGAACCGCGGGCGCATCCCGAAGATGGCGCGCTACCTCGACCTGATGCTGTGCATCTTCCCCTTCGAGCTCCCGCTCTACGCCGGCAGCGGCCTGCGCGCCGTCTTCACCGGCCACCCGATGCTCGATTCCCTCGCGGCAAAACGCACCGGAATCGCCCGCGACGCGCATCTCGTCGGCCTCTTCCCCGGCAGCCGCGAAAAGGAAGTGCGCAAGATTTTCCCCGTCATGGTGCAAGCCGCCCAGCGCATGAAAGCCGCGCGCCCCGAATTGCGCTTCGAGGCCGCCGCCGCCTCGCACCAACTCGCCGACAGCATGCTCGCCACCATCCGGCAGTTCGGCGAAAGCGAAGACTTCTGCCGCGTGACCGTGCGCTCATCGCACGAGCTGATGCAGCGCGCCGCGGCGGGCATCGTGTGCAGCGGCACCGCCACGCTCGAGGCCGCGTTCTTCGGCCTGCCACTTTGCATCGCCTATAAAGTCGCCGCGCTCACCTGGATCGTCGGCAAGCAGTTGGTCAAAGTCCCCTTCCTCGGCATGCCCAATGTCCTCGCCGGCCGCGAAATCGCCCGCGAATTCCTGCAAGCCGACGCCACCCCCGAAGCCCTCGCTACCGAAACTCTCCGCCTCCTCACCGACCCCGCCGCCCGCGACCAACTCCAGCGCGAACTCGCCGCCGTCATCACCCAGCTCGGCGACCACGGCGCCGCCCAGCGCGCGGCGGAAGCAATCCTCGGCGAACTGGCCGCGCGCGTTTAGAGAGACGCTGCCAGCTTCTCGTACAGTGCGTGGACGCTCACCGCGCCTGCTACGAGCGAGATTCTTAAAGCGACCCCTTTCTCCCTCTCGGGGATGCCTGACGTGGCGCGGTCGCGTTCAACGAGGACGAGCCCGCCCGCTTGACGGCACCACCCGGCCATGTAGCATTCGCACCACACCATGGGCAACGATCTTGATTTCGGTGAAACCTTGCGGGCCAGACGGATGGCCCAGGCGGAGAACGATCCCACCTTCTCCCTGCGCAAAGTCGCGGGGCGCGTGGGCATCGAGCCTTCCTACCTGAGCAAGATCGAGCGCGGCGAGGAGCCGCCTCCGGGCGAACAGACCATCCGCCGCCTGGCCGAGGAGCTGGGTGAAAACCCCGATGCGCTGCTGGCGCTGGCCGGGAAGGTTTCGAGCGACCTGCTCGAGATCATCCGCGAACGTCCCACCGTGGTCGCGGAACTCCTGCGCGCGCTGCGTGGCATGTCCGCCAAACGCGTCTCCGCCATCTCCCGCCAGATTCGCGATGGCGACTGGTGAGCCCTGCCGACCCACCCGCCCATGATCCAACTCGCAGACGACCGCCTCTCGTTCACCTTCCCGGAAATCGCCCGGCAACTCCGCGCCCACGTCGGGCGGCAGATCCCCTCGTGCCCAAGCTCCAGCTTGGGCACGCGCTTGTCTGCGAAGCTCCGCTTCGTCCGGCAGCCAGCGGAGACGATGGGCGATCCTTGCAGCCGCGCTCGACGAAGCTGGAGCTTCGCGGACAGGGTGCGTGTCCAAGCTGGAGCTTGGGCACGAGGACGAGCTCTGCGCGCCGCCGGATTGGACGACGCCTCGTTCCCGGCACTGACCATCGCCTTTCAGCGCACCCTGCGGATTCCCGACGACGGCCGGACTTACCCGCTACCCGCCGGCCTCGGCGCGTTCCCGCTCCGTTCCCTGGACGACTTTCCCGCGACGGCTCCGGCCTCCTGGCTCCAGCGCGGCGGGGTTGTGATGCCCATGTATCAGAGCGAGGCGCTCTGGATCAGCTTCTCGGCGCAGTATCCGTGCGCGGTGAAGATCGCGGCGGGCAAGATCAACGCCGTCTCCGGTGAAGCGTGGACCGCGGAGCTGCACAGCGAGCCGCAGGATTACGTCGTCGTCCCCGGCCAGCCGTGGCTCGATGGATTCTCCGTCGGCGACGGGCTCATCCGGCAATTCGTCGCCCTGCCGCTCGGCGCGGGTTACTCGGTCGAGGAGCAACTCACCGGGCGGGCGGACGTGGGCGGGATGCAGCTTCAGGTCTATCCGCTCTCCGCGGAAGCCTACTATCGCGACGAGGTGGCTCCCGCGCTGCCGTCGTCCTTGCGCGAACTCTTCGACCAGTTCTTCGACCTGCCTGCGCGCGACTGGAGTGGTATTCGGCCCTACCTCAAGAGGTCGTGCGCTGAGGACGGCGCGATGGGCCTTGGTGCCGGTGGAAAAATGCGGCAGGAAATCTATCAAGACCCGCATGAGTTCGCCGATTGGGATCAGACCCAGACCCGCCGCTGCTTTGTCCACCTCTGCAATTCCCTGGTCTGGCGGCAGGTCACCGGGACGAATCCTCCGCATCCACCGCTGACCGCCAAGGAATACCAGCAGGCGGGCATTCCGTGGTTCGACTACTACCGCGACGACCTGAAGCCGCTCAAAGGTTCCGGGCGTCTGGCCGGAGTCAAAAGCGTGGCTCAACTCGGCCAGGAAAAGAACAGCCAGCCGCTCCCGGAGAACTCGTCCATCACGCCAGAACTCATCGTCCAATACGGCAACACCCGCCGGCCTGGAGAGATCCGGGAGTTTCTGGATGCGCCATGAATCCGCAGACCAAGCGAGTACAAAGATACAGAGGCATTCAGTTCTGACGTCGAGCTGGATAAATATCTGAGGAGATACCCGGCAGAGATGAAGCATCCAACTTATGATCACTACATGACACCCACGATTGCACCTTTTGAACATCTAATCCTGAGTGACAGGCTCGTGTATGAGCTTGGCCTTTCCGAGCAGCGCGAAGTGTACCAGTTTTATGCAAGCGAGCGACGCAATAATTGCTCGTTCATGGAGATCATGAACTTGTGGCTGATCGTTCCTTATTGTTTCGGTTGCGCGCTGACAGAGAGTTTTGACGGCATCGTTGACCCTTATATCCGACCGAGCCACTGGGAAGACGATCTGTGCTCCCATGTGGGCGCTTTAGTAGTGGAGGAGACAAATGACTATCTCGATGATTCCCCAGATTTTGCGTTTTCTTGCAAGCGCTGTAGAAGCCGAATCAGACCTTGGAACGGAGATGAAATGTCTGTTGCTCGATTGCACGTTGAGGAGCGCTTCTCCGTTCCGATGGAAACTCCCGGTCGGCGTCAAGTGTCACGGAGCTTGGCTGAGCGGATAAAGCGGCTTTACGGCGGCCAGTGCTTCGGATGTAGCAAGCACGAGAGCGAGAAGAACGGCACATTGCACATCGATCACATCTACCCACAGAGTAAAGGCGGCACCGCCGCCCTCCGCAATTTACAACCGTTGTGCGAACGATGTGGTAATGCGAAACGGGATTCTTTGCCTGATGAGGTGGACGTTTGCTCGACGATATTTTTCGGCGCGCCGCCATCCGATGCTTGCGAAGGTTTCTTTTGGTAAGGCAAATCAACGAGCATGGAACCGCCCCAAGACCGCGCTCTAGTCCCGCTCCAGTCGCACGAATTGATGCTGTCGCGTGCTGGGCAGGGCCGCATTTTGGGCGAAATGGTCGTAAGCTCGCTCGAGCTGGCGCGAGAATTGGCTCCCGCCAATCTTGATTTAGACGCCCTTGTCCGGGAAGGGAAACGAATCCAGAGCGGCGATGGGATGACGCCGGAGAACATTCAAGCGTTCAAGCTGTTTTACCAAGCTGCAACCGCCGGACATTCCGAGGCTCAATACGTTGTTTCCAATTTCTACACTTGGGAACGAGGGGTCAAACGAGACCATGCGCAAGCCGTAAAGTGGCTGCGAAAGGCTGCTGAATCAGGTCATACAGAAGCGGAAAATGGCCTCGGTTGTTACTACCAGTTTGGTCTTTTTGATGTGCCTCAAGATCATGAAGAAGCCGTAAAGTGGTTTAGAAAGACCGCCGAACGAGGAGACGCCTTTGGACAGTGGAATCTTGGCATTTGCTACCAAAAAGGCCACGGCGTCCCGCAAGATTCTGAGCAAGCAGTCTCGTGGTATCGGAAAGCCGCAGAACAGGGCCACTCTTCCGGTCAGACATTCCTTGGCGAGTGCTACCTATTTGGTTGGGGAGTTCCACCGGACCACTTTGAAGCCGTTCGATGGCTCCGAAAGGCAGCAGAACAAGGCAATCTCGCTGCACAATTTTGTCTTGGAGGTTGCTACTACCAAGGCTTTGGAGTTTCGCAGGACTACGTAGAAGCTGTGAATTTTTTTAGAGCGGCAGCCGAACAAAATAACGCGGAGGGACAAAACAGTCTCGGACGCTGTTACCACCACGGCCAAGGCGTCGCACAAGACAACAAGGAGGCGGTGAAGTGGTATCGAATGGCAGCGGAACAAGGAAAGGCGGATGCGCAGAATAGTCTCGGATGTGCCTACCGCGATGGACGTGGTGTGCCGCAGAGCTATTTGGATGCTGTGAGGTGGTTCAGAATAGCTGCCGAGCAAGGTCACGCTGAGGCGCAGAACAACCTTGGATCTCGCTTTGTTAATGGGCAGGGAGTGCCGGAAGACTATGCCGAGGCGGCTAAATGGTTTCGCAAATCGGCAGAGCAGGGTGACAAATGGGGGCAATACTTTCTTGGTTGCGGTTACAACCGAGGAGAGGGTGTCTCCCAAGATTATGTGGAGGCTTTCAAGTGGCTACGAAAAGCCGCCAAACAAGGCCATTCGGATGCGCAGTTCAGTCTTGGCTCTTGCTACCGTAACGGTCATGGCGTGGAGATTGATCTTCCGCTGGCCTATGCGTGTTTCAAAATAGCGGCGGACAACGGTCACGAAACGGCAGACGATTTAGCCTCGGAGCTCGAGGATTCGATGGATTCATCGGAGATGGCGACGGCTTACGAGCTTTACGAAGAATTGAACGAAGACTGGTTCAGCGATCGATAGCGCTATCGCAATGAATGGAGCCTACTGGATACTCCTCGACACGGAAACGACAGGCTTTTCCGTTCCGGTCTTCGTGGTCGAGATCGGAGCGCAGAGGATGCGCGGATGGGAACCTGACGGGGAGCCTTTCCGCAAGCTGCTGAATCAGAACTGTGACATCCCGCCGGAAGCGTCGCGCGTGCATGGCTACACCCGTGAGATTCTGGAGCGCGACGGGGAACCGGCGGCCGAGGTTTATGAAGCCTTCCGGGAGTATGCCGGCGGCTGCCCGATGGTGGCCTACAATGCGGAATACGATCTGGACCGGGTGCTCCGGCCGGAATGGACGCGGCTGGGGATCGCACCCATCGGCCGCGCCGGGTTTTGCGCGTTGCGGCTGGCGCAGCGGCTCCTCGATCCGGTGCCTGCCGGGAACTGCAAACTGCAAACCCTGCGCCAGTATTACCGCCTGCCGGAACGCGGCGCGCACACGGCGCTGGGCGATGTCGGCACGGTGGCCGATCTTTTCGCAACGGTGTTGCGCCCGATCGCGGAGCAGCGCGGGCTGGCGACGTGGGAGCGGCTTGCGGCCTACGCCGCCGAGGAATGGTATCCGTCGCGCATCGCCTTCGGGAAACACAAGGGCCGGTCCATCGCGGAGGCGCGCACCGATGCCGGGTTGCGCCGCTGGCTGGACGGTCTGGCGCAATCCGCCAACGCGCGCAACGCGAGGATGGGACGCTGGTATTTGCGCAGCCTGGAGGAAGCGGCGGAACCCTCGCTGTTCGTCGCCTGGGAGTGCGCGCGTGACCCGGCTGCCGTGGCCGTCGCGGGCCGGGACCTGGTGCTTTACGTGAACCCGGAGTTGCAGCGGCTGCGGGCGCTGGTCGATGCGGCGCGGGCGCGGCTGGCGGAACTGGAAGCGGGCTTCACGATCGAAAAGGCGAAGGTGGAGGCGATGAAGGCCCGGCTGTTTGCCCGGCTGCGCGAGCGGTGGATGGCGTCGCTCCGCCGCGCCATGCCCGCAACGCCGCAGGCCCATCATTTTTAGGCGCTCCGCGCGCGGGGTTGGCATGGCGCGCGGAGCGACGCCATCCACCAGGCGAGCGCGCAGCATGAGCAGGAATATGCGGAGACGGCGGCGGCGCTGGCGGAGCAGCAGGAACTCACCGCCGGGGAAGCCGCGGAGGTGAGCCAGCTCTGGCGGAAGCTGGTGAAGCCGTTTCACCCCGACCGCTTCGCGCACGAGCCGGAGAAGCAGGAGACGTATCACAAGCTGACCGCCGCCATCACCACGCGAAGGACCACGGCGATCTGGCCACGCAGAGCGCCGCATCGCCGAAGACCGCCGCAATCGATTGGGCTTCATCCTGCGGCAAGGCTGGGCGGCGCTCGACTTCGGCGAGGAGCGCGAGCTCGCGCAACTGCGCCGGCTGTGGGAGAGCCTCGAGCTGGAAATCATCCGCGTGCTGGAGGCGGGCCATGCGCTCAGGAAGAGCCCCGATTATGAGCTGCACCGGCTGACGACGCAGACCCCGGCGTTTTTCGACGAGACGGTGAAGCGGCAGGTCGAGGGTTTGGAGAAGGAGCTGGCGGCGCTGGAAAGTGAGGCGGAGGAGTTGGCGAAGGAGATCGAGGAACTGACGGGTGAGGTGGGAGCGGACATGGGGTGAGGGTGGGAGGATCCCTTCCCTCTTCCCTTCCTGTCGCGTTGCGAGCAAAGGCGACATTGCTTTTTGGCCTCGTCGCCCATGTGAGACCATCTTTCACAAAGAAGGTGCCAGGAGCGGGCTCCGCGCGTCCGCCGCGAAACGCCGTCTCCAGCCGCGCATGGCACGCCCACACCCGCACTTCAGGCGCGCGGGTCGGAGAGTCCCTTTTCGCGGCATGCCCGACGTCCTCATGGCCGCGAAATCGCCCGCGAATTCCGACCAGCCGACGCTGAATCTCGCGAGGCCGCGAGGCCGCGCTAAGCCAGCCCCCGCGCCAGCAGCCGCACGAGCTGCTCCGCCGCCGCGCGGCCTGTCGCGAGGACTTCGCCGTGGTCGAGCGCGCCCGCGCTGAGGCCCGCGGCCATGTTTGTGAGGCAGGAAAAGGCCGCGACCTCCAGGCCGAGCGCGCGCGCCTGGATGGCCTCCAGCACGGTGCTCATGCCCACGGCATCCGCGCCCAGCGTGCGCAGCATCCGCACCTCAGCGGGCGTCTCATACTGCGGGCCGAGCAGCCCGGCGTACACGCCCTCGTGGAGCGCGATTTTTTCCTCCGCCGCGAGCCGGGAAAAGTGCGCGCGCAAGTCCGGCGAATACACCGCGGTCATGTCCACGAAATTGGCCCCGCCGAGGAGCGGCGAGGTGCCGGTGAGGTTCAGGTGATCGCTCAGCATCATCCACGTCCCCGGCGCGAAGTCCGCGCGCAGGGAGCCCGCGGCGTTGGTGAGCACGAGCTTTTTCACGCCGAGCACGCCCATGAAACGCACCGCCGCCGTGACCTCCTCCGCGGTGCGGCCTTCGTAAAGATGCACGCGCCCCTGCGCCACGAGCACGCGCCGGCCAGCAAGCCGCCCGAAGACAAAACGCCCCGCATGTCCGCTCACCGTCGAGACCGGCATGCCGGCGATTTCCTCGTAGGGCAGGCTCAGGATCGCGTCCACTTCCTCGACCAGCGACCCGAGCCCCGAGCCGAGCACGATCCCCCACTCCGGCGCGAAATCGCGCACCGCTTTGGGCAGCACTTCGGCGGCGAGAAAAAGAGACATGCTCATCGAAGTCAGTTACGAAATAAGTCGGAAAACGACCGCGGATTTCACGGATGACACGGATTTGGTTTCCTGAAAATCCGTGTCATCCGTGCAATCCGTGGTCAAAAAATGCGCGGTCATTTGGCTTGCTGCGCAGTGATCCTTTTCAGCAGTTCATACAGCATTTCCATCCGCGGCAGCACCGCGCCCGCGCCCGCGCCCTGCCGCCACGGCTCGCCCCAGATGGCCTCCACCTCCACGGGTCGCCGCGCCTGCCAGTCGAGCATCGACGAAGGCTTGTACGGTCCCATCGAATAGCTCCGCTCGATCTGCCAGTCGGCAAACGCGTCGTCGATCTCGTGGCCCAGCCGGCGCGCGGCGTCGAGCGCTTCGGCCATGAGGTCGCGGGCGAGCTTGCGCAGGCCGTCGTCGGCGAGCACGTCGGCCACGGTCGCGCCGTGCGCGGCGATGGCGAGGCCGTTGAACGGGATGTTCCAAAGCAGCTTGCGCCAGCGTTCGGTGACGAGATTTTCCACGGCCCGCGCCTCCACGCCCGCGCTGACAAAAGCCTCCGCCACCGCGCGCGCCCGCGCGCTCGCCGGGCGGCGAAACTCGCCGATGGAAATGGAGCCCGCGTCGTAGTGCTCGATCACGCCGGGCGCGGTGCGATTCAGGCAGACGAAACAGAGCGCGCCCATGACGCGCTCCGCGCCCCAGCGCGCGATGAGGAATTCCTCGTTGCCCAGGCCGTTTTGCAAAGTCAGCAGCGCGGTGTTTTCGCCGAGCAGCGGCGGGAGCAGCGTTTCGAGCGCGGCGTTGGCGGTCGCTTTGAGCGCGATGATGACGAGATCGACGGGGCCGATTTCCGCCGTCGTCGCATAGGCCGTCACGCGCGGCACGGCGATCGTTTTGCCCTGCGTGTGGATCGTCAGCCCGCGCGTCCGCACCGCCGCGAGATCGGCGCGCATGAGGAAACGCACATCGCACCCCGCGTGCGCCAGCATTCCGCCGTAATAGCAGCCGACCGCGCCGGAGCCGACGACGGCGATTTTCATCTCACGCAAATTCATCCCGCCGAAAATCCCCGGCCCCGCCGCGACTTGCAATCGCATTCCCATTTACTCCCGCCGCCGCGCCCGCGTACTTTCCCCGCCCATGTCCCACCAGAAATCCGACGGAATGAACTACGCGCCCGAGGGCAAGCCCGCGCCGGTCGTGGAAAAGGGCGAGTTTGTCTTCGCCGCCGCGGCGCTCGACCACGGCCACATCTACGGCCAGTGCAAAGGGCTCACCGAAGCCGGCGGCGAGCTGCGTTACGTCCATGATCCCGACCCCGCGAAGGTCGAAAAATTCTGCCAGACTTTCCCCTCCGCGCAGCCGCTCGCGAGCCTCGACGCCCTTTTGGAAAAGGACGACATCCGGCTCATCACCGCCGCCGCCGTGCCCAGCGAACGCGGCCCGCTCGGCCTGCGCGTCATGGATGCGGGCAAGGATTACTTCACCGACAAAACGCCCGTCACCACGCCCGCGCAGCTCGCCGCGGCGCGCGAAAAAGTGCAGGCCACCGGCAAGAAGTACATGGTCTATTTCAGCGAGCGCCTGCATGTGGAATGTGCGGTGCGCGCGGGGCAGCTCATTGAGCAGGGCGCGATCGGGCGCGTGGTGCAGGTCATGGGGCTCGGGCCGCATCGCAGCTCGCCCGCGTCGCGTCCGGCGTGGTTTTGGTCGCGGGAAAAAACGGGCGGCATCCTGTGCGACATCGGCTCGCATCAGTTCGAGCAGTTTCTCCACTACGCCGGCGCGAAAAGCGCGCGCATCGTCAATGCGCAAGTCGCCAACTATCACCACAAGCAGTTCCCCGAATTCGAGGACTGGGGCGAGGCCAACCTCGTGGCCGACAACGGCGCGACCAACTACATCCGCGTCGATTGGCTGAACCCCGACGGCCTCCGCACCTGGGGCGACGGGCGCACCTTCATCCTCGGCACCGCGGGCTACATGGAACTGCGGAAGTACGTGGATGTCGGGCGCGAAGCCGAGGGCGACCAGCTCTACCTCGTGGACCACCAGGGCGAGCACCACATCCGCTGCCACGGCGAAGTCGGCTACCCCTTCTTTGGCCAGCTCATCCTCGACTGCCTGAACCGCACCGAAAACGCCATGACCCAGGAGCACGCCTTCCTCGCCGCCGACCTCTGCCTGCAAGCCCAGGCCCAGGCGCGGAAGATCGAGGGCTGAGGATCTGTGTCCCGGGTTCACGCCCCCCAGAAGCAACCATTCCGTAATTTGGAAAAATTCCGTAATTCCGTCCCTTCCGATCCGAGAGAAGCAGGACGGAATTACGGAATTTAACCAAATTACGGAATGCGGAGGTTCGCAGACACGACACCACCGGTTGAAGTAAGCGCTCGCCTTTTTTTCAAACCTCCCCAATTTTCCCCGCATGAAAATCCTCACCCTCCTCCTCGCCGTCTGCGCCCTCAGCTTTGCCTCCTGCGCCGCTGCGCCCAAGAAAACCGCGTCATGCTGCGCCAGCGACGCCAGTGCGAAATGCCCGGCCAACGATCCAAACTGCAAGGCGCCGCACCACAAACACAAGGCTTCCTAAGTTTCTCGCTCACCACCCATGAAAATCCTCACCGCCCTCCTCGCCCTCGCCATGCTCAGCATTACCGCGCTCGCCGCCGACGGCCCCATCCGCCACGTCGTGCATTTCAAATTCAAAGCCGATGCCGACAAGGCCCAGGTCGCCAAAGTCGTCGAGGAATTCGCCGCCCTGAAAGCGAAAATCCCCGTCGTCGAGGCGCTCGAATACGGCACCAATGTCAGCCCCGAAGGCCACGACAAAGGCTTCACCCACTGCTGGATCGCCACCTTCAAAAACGCCGCCGACCGCGACGCCTACCTCGTGCATCCCGCGCACAAAGCCTTCGTCACCCTCCTCCGCCCCGTGCTCGACGACGCGCTGGTCATCGACTTTGTAGTGCAAAAATAGCGCCCTCCGCAGCGCTGCGGCCCCGGCGGGGCGTCGAGAACTCATCGCCGACCCCGCGCAAACAGAACGTCTCGCCGGGATGCGACACCAACTTCGCCGAACCCAAGGCCGCGGCCCATTGAAGCCCGAATTGACGGGGGCCGTCAGGTCAGCGTGAGCACGCTGACCTCCGGCGGGCAGTTGAAGCGCAGGCCGTGGAGACTGCCGACGCCCTTGGTGATGTGAATCCACCGCTCCTCCCAGCGATGCAACCCGCGCACGAAGCGCCCGTCCGCGACCGGCGCAAAGGGCGTGCCGATGAATGGCAGATCGAGCTGCCCGCCGTGCGTGTGGCCGCTCAGCATGAGCTTCCACGGAAAGGCGGCGAGCGCGCCCTTGGTGTCGGGATTGTGCGAGAGGAGAATCGTCGGGGCCCCGGCGGGCACGCCCGCGAAGGCGCGCGGCGCGTCCATCTGCTGCGCCCAGAAATCGCCCACGCCCACGAGATGGAAGGTGCGCCCGCGCAGCGTCACCGCGCGGCTGGCATTGTGGAGCAGCACCACGCCGGCCTGCGCGAGCAGCTCGCGGACTTCCTCCGTGGAGGCATATCCGCCCCGGCCACCCGCCCACACTCCGCCGTCGTGATTGCCGAGACACGCAAACGTCGGCGCGCGCCGCGCCAGTTGCGCGAGGATTTTCGCGTAGCGCTCCCAGTCCTCCCACAGCCGCGTGATGAAATCGCCGGTCAGGCAAATGAGATCCGGCTGCGCCTCCAGCCCGAGCCGGACGGCGCGCTCGATGAAGTCGAGACTGACCACCTCCGACGCATGAAAATCCGCGAGCTGCAGCAGCGTCACCGGCTCCGCGCCACCGCCCTCGAGCGGCACGGCGTGGCGGCCCGTGCCGAGCCAGTGCGGCTCGCCGAAGCGCATGTAGCCCAGACCGCTGAGCGCCCCGAGGCCCAGGAACTCGCGGCGCGTGATCTTTCGTGGAATCAATTTCACGGCGCAGTGAAGCATGCCCCGACCGAAGAAGATACCCGCGACTGAAGCATCGCTGTATGGGCTCGGGGCGATGGGCCGGCGGCCTTTCCCGAGACGCTCCGACCGGCGGGCCGGACCTCGGGCGACGCCGCGGGGTCGCCGAAGTTTCCATGAAGTTGCGGGTTACGTCCTCACCGCTTTTACCGCCGTGGCTTGGCGCGGCGGTGCGGCGTCGGCGGCACGCCAGAGATACCAGGCCGCGGTGGTGGCGTGGGGACGCCAGGGTTCGCCGTGGGCGAGGACTTCTTTCGGGCTCGGCAGGGCGGGGAGTTTGAAGGCGACGCGGAGGCCGTTGCGGATGCCGAAGTCGTCGGCGGGGAGGACGTCGGGGCGGCCGAGTTTGAAGATGAGGAGCATCTCGACGGTCCAGCGGCCGACGCCGCGCACGGTGGTGAGGCGGGTGATGATTTCGTCGTCGCTCAGGCGCGCGATGGCGCGGGAGGTGGGCACGACGCCGGAGAGGGTCTTTTCCGCGATGTCGCGGATGGCGGCGGTTTTGGCGCGCGAGAAGCCGCAGGCGCGGAGAGCGTCGTCGGTCACGGTCGCGAGCTGGTGCGGCAGCGGAAAACGGGCGGGGGCGAAGAGCGCGCGGAAGCGTCCGAGGATGGTTTCGGCGGCTTTGCCGTGGAGCTGCTGATGGGCGACGGCGCTGACGAGCGCCTCGAAGGGCGAGCGCCGCGTGTCGGGCGCGATCATGCAAGGCTCATGCTCGCGGATGAGGCGGCGCATGACGGGGCAGCGCTTGCGGAGGTGGGCGAGGGCCGTGGGGTTCATGGGTCAATCGTCGTCGTCTTCCGCGCTCGTCACGGCCCACGCGGGAAACGGTGCGTGGGGGCCTTTCATGGCGTGCCAGAGGATGCGGTTGAAGGCGGCTTCGTCGATGGCGTCGGGACGGTCGAGGACGAGCTTTTCGCTTTCGCGGGCGAGCTTGCGCATGAGGGCGTTGACGATCTTTTTGGGGTCGGGGTTTTTGTCGTCGAGGGGGACTTGGTTGGGGACGCTTTTGAACGGCGTGAGGTCGGGTTTGTCGGCGAAAACGTCGAACATGGGCGTGGCGGCGGCGGTCATCTGGTTCATGGTCGGGAGGCCGAGGATGAGCTCGACGGTGCGGAGGAGGCTGCTGTGGTTGTAGTGCGTGGAGATGGTGGTGTGGCGGCGCGTGTAGGCGCTGGCGACGTAGCAGGTGGTGCGGTAGCCGCTGACGTGATCCCAGCCGGCCTGCGGGTCATCCTCGATGGCGAGGAGGACGGTGTCGGCCCAATACTTTGACTGGCTCAGCGCCTCGACGACGCGGCCAAAGGCGAGGTCGTTGTCGGCGACCTGCGCGCCGGGTGTGGGGGCTTTGCCGCGGGTGCCGCCGGTGTGGTCATTGGGGAGAAAGAGATAGACCATGTCGGGCATGTTGCCGTCGGTTTCCCAGCCGTGGAGTTTCTCGATGAACTTATCCGCGCGAAACTGATCGGGCACGTTTAAGTCCCAGCCGAGCGTGTCGGTGTCGGAGAGTTTCGCGAGGGCGGGAATAACACAGCGGGACTTATAGGTAATAAGTCCGGTCTTATCGCGGAGGTCGTCGGTGATGTCCTGGTAGCTGGGCTTGTCCTTCTTTGTTGCATCGTTCCATTTCACCTCGGAAATCATCCACTCGCCGAGGTTGCGAAAGGTTTTTCCGGCCTTGGTAACGTGGTCCCAGATAAAGCCGCTCGACGACCAGTTGAGCGCGTCGGAGCCGTCCTCGGCCTTGCCGCCGCCGTAGCTGCGGGGAAAGCCGGATGAGACTTGCCGCTCGGTGTATTCGTTGGCGATGCCGGAGTCGGTCCATTGGTGGCCGTCGGCGCTTTGCACGGAGTTGCAGTAGGTGTTGTCGAGCAGCACGAATTCGCGGGCGAGCCGGTGCTGGTTGGGTGTTATTTTTTCGCCAAAGGTGCAGAGTTCCTTGTTGCCGTTGCCTTCCTTCATGTCGCCGAGGACCTGGTCGTAACTGCGGTTTTCTTTGACGACGTAGATGACGTGCTTGAAAACGCTCGGCTCGCCCGCCCGCTCGGGCACGGGGCGCGGGGCGATGTCGGGCCGCGCGGGCAGCGCCGCGGCGGCGAGGCGCGGGTGGCGCATGCCGTCGAGGGCGATGCGGGTGTGCGCGGCGAGCGCGGCGGTGTCGGGGACGGGGATGAGATTGAGCGTGCCCCAGAGGTCTTGGCTGGAAAGGCCGGGCTTGTCGCCGGGCTTGGCGATCTTCGCGGAGCCGAGGCCGCGGATGTTGGCGACGAGGATGGTCTTGCGCGCGGTGTCGAAAGCTAGGCCAGCGGGAAACCACGCGGTCGGGATGAGGCCGAGGACGCGGGACTCTTTGTCTTTGGGCTCGAAGTTGATGACGGCGACGGCGTTCTGCGTGCCGTTGGCGACGTAGAGGATTTTGCCGCCCGGATCGAAAGCGAGCGCGCACGGCTGCGCGCCAAAGGGATCGGCGGGCGTGGCGCGCGCCCAGATTTTTTCCACGAGCGTGTCCGTCGCGGTGGCGATCACCGAGAGCGTGTCGCTGCCGGAATTGGCGGCGACCACGTAGTCGCCTTTCGGCGAAAGGGCGAGCGCGCCGCAGTGCAGGCCGGTCTCGATTTCGCCGACCACTTTATTCGCGGCGAGGTCGATGATGACGACGGAGCCCGCGCTGGCGATCGAGCGCTCATCGACGATCCCGAGCACACCGCGCCCGACATTGGCGGTGAGGTCGCCATTTTTCGGACGCGGCCCGGCGAGGCAGGAGACGTAGGCTTTGCCACCGGCGAGGAGGACGTTGAGCGGGGCGATGCCGGTGTTCCATTGGCGCAGCGGTTTGCCGGTGATGGCGTCGAGTTCTTGCAGGCGGTTGCCGAGGCTGGCGCAGACGTAGAGCTTGCTCCCGTCCGCCGAGACGGCGATGCCGGCGGCGATGTCCTCGCGGCGTTTCGGCGCGTTGGCATTGGGCAGGGTGAAGCTGCCGGCGGGTTTCAGTTTGCCCGCGGGCTCCACGCCGAAATAGCGAATCTGGCCGCTGCGGCTGGAGACAAAAAGCCGCGTGCCGTCGGGCGAAAAGGCGAGGCCGGCAAGGGACATCTTGCCGTCCCGGTCGGGCTTGGGTTCGCCGTTATCCGACGCGGCGTCGTCCTTTTTTCCGTCCGCTGCGGGAGCCGGTGTGGCTGCGGGCGCGATGGCATCGGGTTTGGGCGGCTCGGCGGCTTTCGCGTCGCCCGGCATGGTTGTGCGCGAGATTTCCTGGCCGGTGGCGGAGTCGAAAATGAGCACGTCCTTCGAGCTCCCGGCGACGGCCAGAAATTTGCCGTTCGGACTCAGCGTGAGCGCCTGCGGGCGGATGCCCGCGAGATCGATCTGCCGTCCCGCGGGGGCGATGATCTGGCCGGTGGGGAGCAGCCATCGACCCTCGGCGAGCTTGCCGACTTTTTCCGCCGCGGAAGGCGGCGACGCCAGATCCGCGTGCGCGAATGGGGCGAAAAAGGTGGCGGCGACAACGAGGCGCGGGAGCACCGCGCGGGGAACGAAGGACAGGGGCATCCGCGCACCCTGCCACGACCGCGCTGCGCCGCGCCAGCCCGACGGGTCTGTTTCTTTCTCTTCCTCTTCCGCTTCATCTTCCTCCTCTTCGTTCTCCCGCGATGGGAGGAAGAGCAAGAGGAAGAGGAAGAGATTTTTCAGACGCCCCTCTTACTGCGGGCTCCACGAAAACATGCTGCGCATCGCGGCTTCGTGGATGGGGCGGAAGTCCGGCGTGCGGGCGGTGACAATGACGGCGATGCGTTCGCGCTCGTTCCAATCGACGAAGGCGACGGAGGTGGTGAAACGGCGGCCTTGTGCAGCGTAGGAAAACGTGAACTCGCGGCTTGGGAGCACGCCGAGGGTGAAGACATTGGCGGCTTCACTTTCGCGGGTCGGATCGGTGGCGTCCTGCGGCAACTGGGTGAGGCACCATTTTTCGAGATCCTCGGTGGCACCGGGATTGAGCGGTTTGCGCGGTCGGACGCGGAGTTGCATCACGGCGTCGGGACACTCGGCGGGATAGAGGCTGAGCACGCCTTCGCCTCCGCTGACGTTCCATTTGGCGGGTGGTTGAAAGGCGATTTTCTTCCCGGCGTCGGTAAAGAGAACGATCGGAATCCGGAAGCCTTCCAATTCGCGAAAACTGCTCACAGGAGTAAGGTCGAGCGCTTTCGCCGCCAAGGGCGCAAGGGCGAGAGTAAGAAAGGTGAGGCGGAGTATCATAAGTCAGCGTGAGACCCAGCGGCCGCGCTCGTAGGTGCGGGCGACGCGGAAGCCGGGTGGGTTGTGATCTTGGAGGAGGGTGTCGTAATACCAGCGGCGCGCGGGTGGTGAATAACTGGCGGAGTTCCACGGACCCTGCGCCTGGGCGCTGTCGAAGAGCAGCGCGAGAGCGCCGTAGATGGTCAGATAGCTGCCGCTCCAGTCCTCGTGGAAGCGGGTGAAATTCTCGATGCCACCGCTGTACGAGGTAGTCGTGGTCGGGACATTGCCGGCGAGGATGGCGGTATTGATCGTGGTGGTGCTGCCGACGCGGTTACTGATGCCGAGCAGGGAGTTGGCATCGTTCCAAGCGTTGGAGAGGACGTTGACGGAGTCGCCTGCGACCGCCGACGCGGCGCGGTTATAGCCGGTGACGTAAGGGTTAGGGTTATCCGTCGGCGGCGTGTAGGAACTGGCGGTGTTCGAGGGCGGTTTCGCTGAAGAGGTCGTGCCGGTGTTATAGTCGCCTTGGATAAAAACGGTGTTTGGCGTGGCGATGGTTAGGCCGCAAGCAGGCAGGGAAGCGCCGTTGACGAGTTTGATACCGCGCTGACCGGCGCTTGTCACGGAGGTGGTGGCACCGCTCGATGAATCCACCACGTTCGTGATGACGCTGGTACCTACGCTCTTGTCTCTGACATAAAAGAGGAGCCCATCGCCGCCGCCGACGGTGTCGGAGATTTTCGAGGAGGTATAGGCGCTGGTGATTTTGCTCACGTCGATGGTGACATTGCGAACATTGTCGCCCTGGCGCGCATCTTTGACGGCAGTATTGGTCGTGAGCGCGGCGTTGATCGCCATGTATTCGGGGTTTGAGGTGGAGAGCGCGGACCCCGATGCACCCTTGTAGATGGTGATGTTGTTGGTGCTGTCCACATAGATGCGATAGTCCGCGTTACTGGCCAGGCGTTCGCTCGTCGTCGAGTCCAGTTGGAGCGGATCGGGATTGGACGGGCCGACGGTGTTTTGCTCCTCAATGATTTCGTGGAAACCGTTGTTATTGTTGTTACCGTCCGAGTCAACGTCGTTGGCGCTGGGATCGTCGATGAAGTTCGGATCGAGGCTCGACAGCGGGGTATCGAGGAGTTTTTGCTGCGCGCCGTAGCGCGGCGGATTGTTGACGTCCCAGTTGTCGTCCAGTCCGCTCGGCGTGGAGCCGCCGGTGGTGATGTTCGGCGTTTCCACGCCATAGCGCGAATCCTCCGGGCGGAAGTCCAGCGTGTGCGTGCCCGTATAGGTCACGTCCTGGGTGAAGTGCAGCGAATTGTGCGCGGTGAAAAGGTCGCCTCCGATGTAGGCGGTGCCGCTGACATACATCGGCGGGCCGGGATGAAACTCGACCTTTGGCTGCGTGCCGAAAAAGAAGTTGTCGAAGACATTGCGCCCCGCACGCACAAAGGCGCGCTGGAGCGTGACAGTCCTGTTGTTCGCCAGGCCGGGGTGCTGCACCGTGACCGTGGCGAGGTAGTAAAGGCGCACCCGCAGACTGGAGTTGGTGCCGTTTTCCGGCGTGGGCCGGCCGGCACTGTCGGTCGTCGGCGCGAGCAGGGGAGTCTGGGCGGTGACGCTCCAGCTCAGCACGCTCACGTCTGGGGGCGGCGGCAGGTTCGTGCTCGTGGGCAGGGCCAGCGTGCTGCTCAGCGCGGCATTGGTCAAACCGCTCGCGCGATCCGTGGTGTTCGACACGCTGATCATCGCGTTGCGCCACTGGTCAAAGAGGCTTTCCATCACCCCGTCGCCATACGTTACGGCGGCGGCGCGAGTAACCTCGCGCCGGGCCACGGCGACCTGCGTGGAGGTGACGGAGTAAACGGCGGCGACGAGCCCGGCGACGACGCTCATGGTGAAAATCACCGCGAGCAGGCCGCTGCCGGAGATGGAACGGGATGGTTTTTTCATGGGGTGTAATCGGTGGTGGAGATTGGCGTGGGAATGGTGAGCGGCGGAATAACCGCCTGGAGGGTCGCCGTGCCATTGCTGAATTTCTGGCCGGTGTAGTTCGGATCGTAGGCCTCCAGCGAAATCCGCAGCGCGGTGGTTTCGATCTGCCCCGCGCTCGTGGGATAGAGCAGGCCGAACGGCTGTGTCGAAGTCACCTTGTCCCGAACCTGCACAAAGGTGGTCTTGTTCGTGCTGGTGAAATTTTTGTGGTAGCGCAGGCACCCGCCATAAACCGAGTAAGCCACCTCGCGGTAAAAATAGCCCGTCGTCACGGTGCCTACGATCGACGGTTTGATGGTGAAGCCGATGCCGCTCGCCGCGTTCACGGTGACGGTCCCGGTCCTGCTGCCCGTCGTCGGCACCGTGGAGACGGCGGTGATGCTGAACTCGCGCGAAATCAGCGGGAGCACCACTTTGTCGCCCACCTGCGGCACGTAAGGCAGCGCGGTGCCCACGCTGAAATCGAACGTCAGATTCGTGGAGGCCGGCGTCGTGTCGGCGGTCAGTTTGCAGGGGCCGCCGGCCAGCCGGCGGAAGCGCACGGCATTGCCCCTGGCGCTCACGAATTTCTGCGTCAGCGGATCGACATCCGTCGTCACCGCCGGGTTCATATCCGTATAGGTCGTGCCATCGAAATTCATCAGGCGAAAAGCCGACGCCGAATCGTGGAGATCGCGCAGCATTTGCAAATCCGAGGTGCGCACCGCCTCATGGCTGTGATTAACCGAAAGATTCCGCGCAAAGAGCCGGAGCGAGGTGAAGCTGAAAGTCATCAGCGCCGCCGTCACCCCGGCAAAAATCGCGGTCGCTACGATAAGTTCGACAAGCGTGAAGGCGTGCAGGTTGGAGCGTTTCATGCGTGGCTCGGTCTAAATGCTGTCGGTCGTCCGCAGCGTACTGAGGGTGATGGTGAAGGGGCGGTTGCGATAGGTGAACGTCACCGTCACGACGGCGCGCAGGGTGCGCGCCGTGAGGTCGGTGATCACCGTCGTCCGGGTCGAAAGCACCTGCGCATCGAGGTTCGTGTACGGGCTGATCAGCGAAGTCGCAGCGTTGTAGTTGTCATTGTTCAGCGGCACGTTGTTCTCCGTCACCGTGCCGGCGGTGAGCAGCGCCGGACGCGTCCCAATCACCTGCCAGGGTGTCGTCGTGATTTGATCGATGCGCTGCTGCGTCACGGCCAGCGCGATGGTCCGCAGCCGCGCCGCCGTCGCCGAACGGTTCAACTGCGTCAGCGCCGTCACCGCGCCGGAGATGAACATGGCGAGCAAGGCTCCGGCGATGAGCACCTCGACGAGGGTAAAGCCCGCCGTGCCCCGGCGGGCGCGGCGGAAAGATTTAGATGAAATGGCGGAAACCATCGATTCCATACATCCCTTCAAAGCAGCCGCCTTACCAAAATGGGTGCCAATTTCTTTTCCTCTGCCCCTCGCCCATTTCCCCGCTATCTCTCCCGCATGCTCGACGACATCGAACGCATCCTCTTCCACGAGCAGACCATCCTCAGCCGGCTCGACGAGCTGGCCCGCGAAATCACCGCCGCCTATCGCGGCCAGGAGCTGACCGTGGTCGCCGTGCTCAACGGCTC
>JAYWEP010000147.1:0-26670 GCA_043779205.1 Chthoniobacter sp.
CTGGAGCCGCGCGGCGAGGTTCACCGTGTCGCCGAGGGCGGTGTAATCCATGCAGTTGGCGGCGCCGACATTGCCGACGATGGCCGGACCGGTGTGGATGCCGCAGTTGATGGGCAGCCGGAAGCGGGGTTCGAATTCCGCGTGCAGCGCCGGGAGGGCGGCGCGGATCGCGAGGGCGGCATCCACGGCGCTGCGGGCGTGATGCTCCTGCGGGACCGGCGTATTGAACAGCACCATGACCCCATCCCCCATGAACTTGTTGACGATGCCGCCGTGTTGCTGGACGAGGCGGGACACGAGCTCGTGGTAGCGGTTGAGCACGCGGAGCAACTGGTCGGGCGGGGTCACCTCGGAGAGCGTGGTGAAGCCTTCCAGATCGGTGAACATCACGGTGATCTGCTGCATGTCGCCGCCGAGTTTCACGCGGCCGGGTTCGCGCAGCAAAATGTCCACCACCTGCGGGGCGACAAAGCGCTCGAAAGTCTGCCGGATCACGGCCTGTTGCTGGAGCAGCATTTCTGTTTCCTGCCTCGCCTGGAGCCGCTTCTCAATCCGCGCGGCGAGTTCGCGGATGGCAAAGGGCTTGGTCAGATAGTCATCCGCCCCGATATTCAGGCCCTTCACGCGGTCCTCGGACTCGTTATAGGAGGTCAGGAAAATGATCGGGATGGCCCGGGTGAGGGGATCACCCTTGAGAATCTTGCAAACCTGGAAGCCGTCCATGCCCGGCATGTTCACGTCGAGAAAGATGAGATCGCAGCGGCGGGCCGCGAGTTCGGCGAGGGCCACGGCGGGCTCCTGCGCGCAGGTCGTGCGGAGCGCGGCGGTCTCCAGGGCCATGCGGATGGCGTCGCAATTGTCGGGATCGTCATCCACGGCGTAGATCAGCGCCTTCGCCGGATCCTGGGCCTGCGCGAAGCTCCGGTCCCTCATCAGCGCGCCGAGGAATTCGATGGTCTGCTGGACGGTGCGGAGCGTGGACTGGTTGACCTGGCCGGGGACTTCGTAAAGGCCGCGCGTCAGCTCGGAGAAGGCCGCGCAGAGCCGGTGGACGCCGAGGTAGCCGGTGGTGCGGGCGCGCTCGGAAAAGCTGTGGACGTGGCAGTGGAGTTCGTTCAGCAGGCTGAGGTCGGTGGGGGTTTTCGTGAAGGATTGGAAGCACTGCCGCATCGCGCCGAGCGCGCTCTTGGCCTCCTTTTCGCTGAGCGTCTCCTCGAGGCCGATGGCCAGCGGCGCAGGGCGCAGGCCGGGCTCGGAGTCGAGGGCGGAAGCCGACTCGCTGACCAGGCCGGCAAAGTCGGAGCGGGTCGCGCCGTTCTTCGCCGCGCGACCGGCGGCGGTGGCAAATTTCACCTGCAAGCGCGCTTCGGCAAGATTCGCGCTCAGCTCGCGGATTTCGTGCTGCGCGGTCTGCAGCCGGGCGACGATGTCGATGGTTTCGACGCGCTGTTTCTCAAAGCGCTTTTGCAGCACCGCGAGATCGTCCTTGCGGGCCTTGGCATCGGCGGCGACGCCTTCCAGCCCGGCCATCTGGGCGCGGAGCGCGGTGAGCTGCGCCTCGAAGGCGAGCGCATTTTCCGTCGCCTGCACGCGGGCGTGGTCGCGTTCGCCGGCGATGGTTTCCATCTCCTTTTGCGCCGCCTCCAAAGTGGCCAGGGCGGCGGTGTGCTCTTCGGAAAGGGACGCGAGCTGCCGCTCGGTTTCGGCCTGCCTCCCCGCAGCGGCCTCCCCGAGCGCTTGCAGCGTGGCGAGTTGCTGACTCACGGCCCCGAGCTCCTGCCGCACGTTTTTGGCCCCATGCCGCGATTCGCGCGCCTGCGTTTCCGCGGCGGCGAGTTTGTGGTGAGCTTCGGCCAGCGCCTGCGAGGTCGCCTGCGCTTCCTCGTCGCGGAACTTCTGAAACTGCACGCGCAATTCCTCCAGCTCCCTGGCCTGCTCCTGCGCCCGGCAGCGCGCGACATCGCGTTCCTGCGTGATGCCGAGGACCTGCGCGCGGGCTTCCGCCAGCGCGGCGAGGTGTTCGCTGTCGGCCTGGAGCACGGCGGTTTTCTGCTCGGCGAAATCGAGGAGCTTCCGGCGCTGCTCATCCAGCTCCTGCCTCAGCTCCTCGACCTGCTGCGCGGTGACATCGCGATCGAGCGTCGTCGCTTCGAGCTGCCGGCGAAACTCGGTCGCCTCGGTGGCGGCTTGCTTCGTCGCCTTCTCCGCGAGCTCGCGCTGGTATTCGAGATCGGCGGCTTCGTCTTCGGCGCGGGTGAGCTTGTTGGTCAGCTCGATGATCTGGGCATGCGCGCCATCGCGCGCCTGGCGGATGTTCAGGAGCTGCTTCTGGGTCTCGCCGATCAGCCGGGACTGCTCGTCGGTGGCGCGGTTGTAGGCGGCAAATTTCCGCACCGTCTCGTCGCGCTGGCGGGCCGCCTCGTCGCGCTGGCGCTGGGCTTCGCCGCGTTCGCGGGCGGCGCTTTCGAGTTTTTGCGCGGCTTCGGCCAGCGCCCGCGCGCGGCGTTCGCCCTCCTCCACCGCCGCGTCGCGCTCTTTGATGAGCGAAGTCACTTCCACAAAATGCGAACGCAAATCGCGCTCGTTTTCTTTCAGCCGTTCGATCTCCTGCTCCGCGCGGGCAAGCTCCTTTCCGAGGGTGTCCTTTTCCTGCTCCTTGGCGCGGGACTGCGTGCGGGCATCGCGCGCGGTCTGCTGGAGCTGCTCGATGAGCGTGCGAATCTCCAGCGTCGGATCGGCATCTCCGCTGAGCGCGTTCACCGGAAGATTGGTGATGGGCAGCGGCGTGCGCGCCTCGGGCGTCGGATGAAACTCGGTGTAGGCGGAAAGCTTGGGTTGCGGATGGGACATACTTGGCGCGAAGCGGAGTCAGTTGGCCCGCGTCGCGACCACCCTTCAAAGCACCGGCTATGCCCCCGCGCGCCGCACGCGCCACGTTCTCAGGAGATTCACGGAAAAAAATCGCGTGTCCGCGGAAAACGCTGCCGCCCGTCTCAGCGGCGCGAGCGCGATTCTCATATTTCAAATGGGGGTGGCGCACGCGCTCACTTCACCCCGGCGACCTCGAAGCCCTCCGCCTCCAGCACCGCGCGGATTTTCCCCGGCTGGTCGCCTTGTATCTCGACCGTGCGATCCTTCACCGCGCCGCCGCAGCCGCACACCGAACGGACTTTTTTCGCGATGGTCTCGATGACCGACCCCGGCAGATGCGTGGCGAAATCGTGAATGACGATGACCGTCCTCCCGCCTCGCCGCGCCGTCTCCCGCCGCAGCACCACGCGGCCCATTTTCCAAATCGCCCGCGGGCTCTCCGCCGCCGCGGCAGGCTCCGGCCCGGCGGGAAGATTCGGCAAATCGAGCCCGGCGAAAGCGGTGTTCAGTCCGGCGCGCGGCGATTGCGCGGCATTCGTGTCGAGGCGTTTCTTTTCTTCGCGGGGCATCAAGGAGTGTCCTTGTATGGTTGAAAAGTGGAGCCGACGGAATGGTCTTGCTAGTTACCGGATTAACTCAATCAGCCAAGATTGATCGGCTCATTTGAGCGATCATATCCGATACAAACACCTTCCACTTGCTCTCGGCCATTTTGTCTCTGCACTTTCGCAATTCCTCCAACTGCTCTTTGCGGTGAAATGCGTTAATCATGTGGAATGCGTAATTACTTTCCTTGGCGACCGGTGATTCCAGCATTTTCACGATTTTCATCATACCTTCACCTCGAAGGTGACGCCCGATTCCCCGGTAACACTCCAGTGAAACTCCATCGGGAGATTCAACGCTAGTGCCCTTTTCCAAATAAGGAACTACGGCAGGATCTTCCATGACAGCTAAATACGCAGCGGCACCCACTTGCACTTCACCCGAGACATTTTCCGTAGCGTTTCCTTGGGCAATCATCAATAAGCGAGAGTATTTCTGCTCCTTGGAGAGCCCCGTATATTTTCGCGACCAAAGCTCCTCAATCGCCTTGCTCATAGCAGCCAATTCCTCAGCACTCGCCATGCGAAACTGTGCTTTGGATTTCAACTGTCGCACTTGATCTAGAAGTTCCTTCTCGCCCGGCATGAACTTCACCTTCGGGTCAGCGGCCAAAGACAGTGACAGCATGGAAATCCAAATAACGCCGAGGAGAGACAAGAACTTTTGCATAGTTATAGAGTTTTCAAATTAACCAATCGCGGCGCGCTTTCGGAAGCTACATCAGATTCGCCGCCACCTCGGCCATCTCGCTGCGCTCGCCTTTGAAGAGGTTGATGTGGGCCATGAAGGGCTGGCCTTGGAGGCGGTTGCGGGTGAAGACGAGGCCGTTGGTGTGGGCATCGACGTAGGGATTGTCGATCTGCGCGAGGTCGCCGATGAGGATGATCTTGCTCCCCTTGCCCATGCGGGTGACGAGCGTTTTGGCCTCGTGCGGGGTGAGCTGCTGGGCTTCATCGACGATGAAGATGGCGTGCGGAATGGAGCGTCCGCGGATGTGGGCGATGGCTTCGATTTCGAGCAGGCCGGCCTGCATGAGCGGCTCGTAGGGGCGGGCGATTTTTCCCGCGCCGGGTGCGCCGTTGCCCGCGGCGTAGCGGGGCGGCTGGGACTTGCGGGCGCTTTGCTTTTTGTCGGCGAAATGCTCGGGCTTGCGCGGTTTGCCGAGGAGCTGTTCGAGGGCGTCGTAGGCGGGCTGCACCCAGGGCTGCATTTTTTCCTCCATGCGGCCGGGGAGAAAACCGATGTCGCGGCCCGTGGGCATGATGACGCGGGTGATGAGCATTTTCTCGTAATCGCCGCACTGCACCTGCTCCAGCGCCGCGCCGACGCTGAGGAGCGTCTTGCCGGTGCCGGCCTTGCCATAGACGGTGATGAGCGTGAGCGCGGGATCGTAGAGCGCGTCGAGAAAGTAGCGCTGGCCGAGGTTCGCGGCCTGGAGCGTGCGCCCGTCGCGGATGACGATGCGCTCATGCCGCAGCCGGTGAAACTCGCCGAGGCCGACGTGGCGCGCGGGGACGCCGTGGGTGGGCTCCTCCTCGTTGCGCAGGAGCACGTATTGGTTCGGCACGAGCCCTTTCACGTCGGGCAAAATGATGTGCTCCTGGCTGGCAAATGCCTGGAGGGTGTGGCCGGGGATGTCGATGGATTCGTACTCCTCGTGGCCGCTGCGGCGCTGGGTGCGGCGGATGTCATTGTCCTCCACGCGGTCGGTGCGGTAGTCCTGCGCGTCGAGCCCGAGGGCGCGCGCCTTGAGCTGCATGTTCAGGTCTTTGGTGACGAGGATCGCGCCCGCCGCCTGGGTGTCGGCGAGGTAGGCGGCGCTGGCGAGGATGCGGTTGTCGGTGCTTTCGAGATCGGGAAAAAGCGTGGCCACCTGGGCGGCGCGCGGCGATTCCGCGAGGAGCTGCCATTCCTTGCCGACGTGCCGGATCGCGGGATTGATGAAGACGCGCAGGTGCCCGCCGTTCTCCAGCTTCACGCCATCGCGCATCTGCTCCGTGGTGCAAAAGCGCTCGCTCAGCCGCCGGTGGACCTCGCGGGCATTCGCGCCGCGCGTGGTCGATTCGGATTTGAAACGGTCGAGTTCCTCCAGCACCTCGACCGGCACCCAGACGGTGTTTTCCTCAAACTGAAACATCGACTGCGGGTCGTGGATGAGGACGTTGGTGTCGAGGACGTAGTGCTTGAAGGGCGGGATGTCGGTCTTTTTGGCGGCCATGGATTTTGGGGTTTTCAAAGGAAGGTCTGCGGGTTCGGATGGTGGAGGAAAGAGGTCCACGAAAAGCACGAAAGGACACCAAAGGAAGATGTCCTTTTTCGTGCCTTTTCGTGTTTTTCGTGGACTAAAATATCGTTCACGCGTGCGGGAGTTGGGCGGGGCCGAGCCAGCGCAGGGACATCACGGAAATATCGTCGCTCTGCTCGCGCTCGCCGCAGAAGGCTCGCACGTCGGTGACGACGCCGCGGGTGATTTTTTCCACGCCCAGCGCGGCCACGTCCGCGAGCGTGCTTTGGAGGCGCGCGGGGCCGTAGAAACGGTCGCCGCCGGCGAGCGCCTCGGTCACGCCGTCGGTGTAGAGAAAGAGCGCGTCGCCGGGCGCGAGCTGCGCGGTGGTGGCGCGGTAGGCGAGGCCGGGCATCGCGCCGAGGGCCACGTTGCGCGCACCATCGAGCGGGGCCACGCCCGCCGCGGAAAGCAGGAAGGGCGGCGGATGCCCCGCGTTGCAAAAAGTCAGCGCGCCCGTTTTCACGTCGAGCACGGCGAAGAATAGCGAGACGAACATGCCGCTGTCGGATTGTTCGCCGAGTTCGTCATTCATCTGGGCCATCATCTGCGCCATCGGCAGGCCGCGCGACGCGCTCGCTTTGAGCAGCGTTTTGGTGACGGCCATGAAGAGCGCCGCGGGGATTCCTTTGCCGGAAACATCGCCGATGAGGAAACAGAGCCGGTCGTCATCGAGGAAGTAAAAATCGTAAAAATCTCCGCCGACCTCGCGGGCGGGCCGGAGCAGCGCATGCACGTCGAACTCCGTCCGCTCCGGGAACGCGGGAAAATTTTTCGGCACGAGGCTCATCTGGATGTTGCGCGCGGCATTCAGCTCGCCCTCGAAGCGCTCCTTCACCGCGGTCGTGTAGCGCAGCTCCTGCATGCGCATCTGGAGGTCGCGCGTCATTTTGTTGAAGGCGTTCGCGAGATTCGCCACCTCCAGCGTCGGCGCGTCCACGCTCAGCCGCTGCTCGAGATCGCCCTGCGCCACCTGCTGCGCCGCCGCCGCGAGCTGCGTGATCGGCTTGCTGATCGACCGCGCGACGATGACCAGCGCGGCAAACAGCCCCGCGAGCCCGACAAGCCCGATCGCGAGCAGTTCATTGCGCAGTTCGCGCGCCTCGCCCAGCGCCTCGCTCTCGGGATAGACGATGGCCAGCGAAAGCTCGCCGTTTTGTATCGGCACATAGGCGATCCACGCCGCGCGGTTTTGCATCGGCTCGGTCGTGCGGAAAAAACCCTCGTGGCCCGAGAGCATGCGTTTGCCGAGCACGGGGTTCACCTCCTGCACCGCGGCTTTCATGATTTTCGCGTGATCCGGGCACGCCACGAAGCGGCCCTGTTTGCTGACGATGAACGCGTAGCCGGTCTTCCCGACGACGATGCTTTCCGTCTCCGCGATGAGCTGCGTCATGGCGATGTCGATGGTCGCGATGCCCCAGAAAAGCTCCTCCCGCCGGAACGGCACGGAGTACGTGATCATGATCGCATTGCCGCCGCCGTCGTCGAAATACGGCTCCGTCCACATGGCGTGTCCGGCATCGCGCGGCAGGCGGTACCAGTCCCATTGGAAGTAATTGTATTCCGGCCCCCCGAGCTGCACGAACTTCGCCTCGCCGCCTTCGCGGTAGAAATACGGCGCGTAGGCGCTGACCGTTTCCTCCAGCCCGTACGGGCGAAAGGCGATGCAACTGCCATAGACCTCCGGGTTGCGCACGAGCACCTCGCGCAGGAATCCCTCGACCTTCGCCGGTGTCTCCAGCGCGCCCGTTTCCAGGGTCAGGCCGATCATCTCGGGAATCTTTCGCGCCGCGCTCAGCCGCACGTCCACCTGCTCCGCATAGGTCCTGGCCATGAACCGCGCCGACACCTCCGTCTGCGCCGCCACGCGGTCGAAACTCCGCCGCGACGCGCTCCACACCACCACCGCAAACAGCACCGCCGCCGGCCCCCCGACCCAGACGATCAGCCGCGTGGAAAGTGTGGCTTTCATTCAGCGCACAACCCGAAGGGAGCGTGGGCCGCATGACCAGCGCCTTTGCCAGAAATCCATTCCGTTAATTTGGTCAAATTCCGTAATTCCGTTTTTGTTTTTTGGACGGAATTAACGGGATTTGACGGGATTAACGGAATTGAAAACCGACCACGCCTTTTGCCGGACGCGCCGTTTTTCCAATCTCCCGTTTCGTGTCCTTTCGTGCCTTTCGTGGACACAAAAATAATCCCCCGTCAGGCCGCCGCCCCGTCACCGCGCAGCATCCGCAGCGCATCCTCGCGCGAGGCCGTGATCTTCATGATCCGCGTGAAGCCGATCATCTCGAAAATCATCAGCACACTCGGCGCGAGCGCGCAGAGCACCAGTTTCCCGCCGAGCGGTTCCAGCCGTTTCGCCGCGAGCAGAAAAACCTTCAGCCCCGCGCTGTTCACATAGTCCAGCGAGCCGCAGTCCACCACGATCCGCCGCTCCCCGCGCTCCACCAGCCCGAGCAGCCGCGACTCGAAAACCGACGCCGTCGCCGAGTCGAGATGCTCGGTCACGGTCAGCACCATCACGTCGTTTTGTTTGTCTTCTTTGATCTGCATGAAAGCTCCCGGTTCAGCGAATGGGCCGGGACACTAGCGGATTCGCTTCCGCATCGTGAGCACATTTTTTGCGCCGTCACGCCGGTACTCCACGCGGTCCATGAGGCTGCGTGCGAGATGAATGCCCAGCCCGCCCAGCGCCCGCTCCTCCAGCGCCACCGTCAGATCCGGCACCGGCGCGTTCAGCGGATTGAACTCGCGCCCGGCATCCACCACTTCGCTCCGCAAATCGTCGCCCGTCGTCTCCACCCGCACCGCCACCTCCTGCCCCGCGCTCGTTTCAAAACCGTAGAGCACCACATTCGTCACCACCTCATCCAGCGCCAGATTCACCGCGTAGAGAGCGCGCGACGGAATCTCGTGCAGCTCGCCGAACTGCCGCACGAGCCGGTTCAGCCGCTCGATTTCGCGAACCTCGGCGGGGAGTCGGATGGTGATGCTGCCTTCGTGCATGCGCGGCGTTTTTGTCAGCGGAAAGCGCGCCGCGCAAGATGAAAGGCGGAAGGCGGAAGGCGGAGGGCGGAAGATGGGAAACGCGGCGCAGCATTTTTCTTCCGCCTTCCGCCTTTCCTCAGCGCTGGCACCGCGGGCACCAGCGGGTGGTGCGGCCGCCGATTTGCGCGGTGCGGAGCGCGCCGCCATCGCGCGGGCAGTGGCCCCCGGCCGTCCAGCGTTCGTGGTAAAACCAGTCCGCGGGCGGGTCGGAAAAATCCACCGCCACCGTGGCCATCGCCACCGCGCAGACTTCGCGCGCCTCGCGCCACAGCGCCTCCGCCCGCGCCGCCGTCAGCCGCCCGCAGAGCGCGCGCGGGCTGATCTTCGCACGCCACAGAATCTCGTCCGCCATCCAGTTTCCCACGCCCGGAAACGCGCTCTGCACGAGCAGCGCCGCCTTCACCGCGAGCCGCGCGCGCCGTTGCAAAAACGCCCGCACCGCCGCCGCCGTGAACTCCGGCGAAGTCACCGCCGGCGGCAGCTTCGCCCACCACGCCGGCACCGCGCGACCCTCGTGAAACTGCACCCGGCCAAACATCCGCGGATCGCTGAAAACCAGCGCCTGCCGTTTTTGAAAAAGCACCAGATGATCGTGCCGGCCCGGCGCGAAATCCGGCGGCTCCGCGCGCAGCTTCCCCGTCATCCCGAGATGCACGCCGAGCCAGAGGTCGCTGGAAAAGCGGAAGAGCATCTGCTTCGCCCGCGCCTCCGAACCGAGCAGCATCGCGCCCGGCAGCAGCTCCGCGAGCCGCGCCACATCCGCGCCGCGAAAGAGCCGCATCCCGCCATGCAGCGCCACGCGCGTAATCTTCCGCCGCAGGCCGCAATCCCACTGCCTGCGGTAAAACTCAACTTCGGCGAGTTCGGGCACCGGCTTTATTTCACCAGCCGGAGGGTCAGCGGATAGCGGTAGGCCACGCCTTCGTTGGCCTTGATCGCGGCGATGATCGTCATGATCAAATCGAACAAATAAACCACCGGCAGCAGGAGAAAGCCGATCAGCACGAAAAGCGAAAGACCGGCGACGATGAGGGCGATCGACATGGTGATTTGAAAGTTCAGCGCCTCCTTGCCCTGGTCGTTCACGAAAGGCATTTCGTCTTTCTTGATCGCCCAGACGACCAGCGGCCCGACGATATTGCCGAAGGGAATGAGGTGGCCGGCGAAGGTGCTAAGGTGTGCGATCATCGCCCACATGCGTTCGTCTTTGCCCGGAGCGGCGGACGATTCGAGCGAGCCGGGAGCGGGAGCAGCGGGAATTTCCATGCGGCGGAAAGTAGCGCGCCGCCCGCGCCTGCCAATCCGAAACACGCTGCGGCATTGTCACGCCCCGCGCGCCCACGCAGCATCCCGCGCATGGCCCCCGCCCTCCTCGGAGCCTGCGCCGCCCTGCTCACCCTCTCGCGCTGGCACGACGCGCAGATCGAAAAAAGCGGCGCATGAAACTGGCTTCGGGAGCCGCGCGCACTTTCCCCTTCCACTTCCCGCTTTCACTTTTAGTCTCCCGCTCCCGTGGAAAAAACCTCCGCTCCCAATCCGCCGCGCTCCCCGCTCGGCCTCATCTTTCTCACGCTCTTCATCGACATGGTGGGCTTTGGCATCGTCATCCCGGTGCTCCCGCTCTACGCCGAAGGCTCGCGCATCGGTGCGACCAACGCGCAGCTCATGTGGATCGTCGGCATCTACTCGCTGCTCCAGCTCGTGTGCTCGCCGCTCTTTGGAAAATGGAGCGACCGCATCGGGCGCAAGCCGGTGCTCGTGGTCAGCATCCTCGGCACGGCGATTGGTTTTGTCGTCCTCGGCGCGGCGAACACCGTGTGGATGCTCGTCCTCGGCCGGATCATCGACGGCGCGAGTGGCGGCAATATCTCCACCGCCATGGCCTGCATCGCCGACGTGACGACGAAGGAAAACCGCTCGCGCAACATGGGTCTCGTCGGCGCGGCTTTCGGGCTCGGCTTCATGCTCGGCCCGGCGATCGGCGGCGTGCTGAGCAAGCATTTCGGCCTGGCCACGCCGTTTTATTTCGCCGCCGGGCTCGCGCTGCTCAATGCCCTGCTCGTCTGGCTGCGCCTGCCGGAGACGCTCACCGCGGAATCGCGCGAGCGGGCGAAACAGCGCGCGACCGTCGGCGAGGTTTTCCACGGCGGACGCGCGGGCATGATCGCCGCCATCCTCGCCAGCCAGCTCGCGTCCGTGACCGGCTTCTCGATCATGACGGCGCTCTTCGCGCTCTATTGCAAGGAGCGCTTCCACTACGACGCCGAGCACGTCGGCTACCTGCTCGCCTACGTCGGCCTGCTTGGCGTGCTTTTCCAGGGCGGGCTACTCCGGCGGCTTTTGAAAAAGCCCATCGAAAAACAGCTCGCGGTCATCGGCGCGGCGGTGCTTGCGCTGAGCATGGCGGCGCTGCCTTTCACTCACACGCTCGGCGTGCTCATGGTCGTGTGCTTCGGCATCTCGCTGGGCAACAGCTTCGTCACCCCCACGCTCAACGGCCTCGCCTCCCGCACCACCGACGCCCACTGCCAGGGCCGCCTCCTCGGCCTCATGCAAAGCGCGGGCAGCCTCGGCCGTTTCCTCGGCCCCATGATCGGCTTCGCCCTCGTCGCGCAAAACGCCGCCGCCGACTACGCGCGCACCGCCTTCTTCGCCAGCGCCGCCATCCTCGCGCTCGCGCTCGTCTGCATCCTCCTCGTCTCGCCCGCCCCGCAGCAGGCGGCGGTGCCCGAAGCCATTCCCGAAGGCTGATTTTTCAAAACCCAAATCCGAACACCCATGATTCCACTCGAAGACAACTTCAACGACATCGTCGGCAAAGCCATGCGCGGCCTGCAATTCACCGACACCCAGCTCGCCGCCGCTGCCGGCGTGACCGCCGAAGCCGTGAACCAACTGCGCGACGGCGCGTGGGATGAGACGACCGCCCGCGCCGTGGCTCCCATGCTGGGTTTGAAGGCGGACGCCCTCTGCGCGCTCGGCCACCGCGCCTACACGCCCGCGCCCCTCGCGCTCGACGGACTCGCGCAATTCAACACGCCCTTTGAGGACATGACCGTGAACTCCTACCTCGCCTGGGACGCCGCCACCGGCGAGGCCATCGCCTTCGACACCGGCGCGGATTGCAGCGGCATGCTCGCCCTTCTCGCGGAGAAAAAACTGCGCCTCAAACTCATCCTCCTCACCCACACCCACGGCGATCACATCTTCGACCTCGACCGCCTGAAATCAAAGACCGGCGCACCCGCATTTGTCGGCGACCGCGAACCGCTCGACGGCGCGGAATCCTTTGCCAGTGGGCGTTCGTGGACGGTGGGCGCGCTGAAAATCGAATCGCGCCTGACGTGGGGCCACTCGAAAGGCGGCATCACCTTCGTCGTCTCCGGCCTCGCCCGGCCCGTCGCCCTCGTCGGCGATGCCATCTTCGCCGGCTCCATGGGCGGCGGCGGCGTCAGCTACCCCGCCGCGCTGCAAACCAATCGCGAGGAAATCCTCACGCTCTCCGGCGACACCATCCTTTGCCCCGGCCACGGCCCGCTCACGACCGTCGGCGCAGAGCGCGAGCACAATCCGTTTTTCTAAACGGGCGTTTGAAAAATCGGCGCGGAACCGCCTGCTCCTGCTCGTGATCCATGGGCCGCGCGGAACCGAGGAATCAGGATCAAGAGCAGGGCGATTTTTTAGACGCCCGCTAAGGTTTCGCCCCTCCCGCCGATTCACCCAATCTCCACCATGCTCCGCTCCCCTGCCCTCCTGCTCGCCATGCTGCTCGCCGTCCGCGCTTTTGCGGCGGAGCCGCAGATCATCAATATCAAAACGCTCCAGGCGCAGATGCGCTATGACGTGACGGATTTCACGGTCAGCCCCGGCGCGGAGGTGCGGATCGTTTTTGAAAACATGGACGACATGCCGCACAACCTCGTCCTTTTCCAGGCCGGCACGGACGTGGCGGCGGTGGCGGCGAAGAATCTGGAGAAGCCCGACGAGGCGATGAAGCGCGACTGGCTGCCCGACGACCCGCGGATGCTGGCGCACTCGAAAGCCGTGGCCCCGAAAACCAAGGACGAGATCGTTTTCAAAGCGCCGGACAAAGGCGGCAGCTATCCCTACGTCTGCACGTTTCCGGGGCATGCGCTGAGCATGCAGGGCCGGATGCGCGTGGTGCTGCCGGGACCGGGGCTGACGGGGCTGAAGTTTGCGCTGTATCTCGGCGATTGGAAGAAGCTGCCGGACTTTGCCGCGCTCACGCCGCATCGCGAGGGCGCTGTCGCGGACAATCTGGTGCAGCTCAAATTCGACGATTACAAAAACCAGTACGGTGTGGTTTTCACCGGCAAGCTGGCGGCGCCGAAGGACGGCGAATACACGTTTCTCCTCGCTTCTGACGATGGCGGGCGGATCGCGGTGGATGGAAATAAAGTGGTGGAGGACGACGGAGTCCATCCGGCCAATGTGCGCGAGGGGAAGGTGAAGCTGAAGGCGGGGGAGCATGAGTTCCGGCTCGAGTATTTTCAGCAGGCGGGCGAGGCGGAACTTTTCGCCGCGTGGAGCGGCGCGGATTTCACGATGACGCCGCTCTCGAAGTGGCTGCCGGCGGGTTTGCAGAGCGCGGGGCCGAAGAAGAAAAAGGACGAGACGCCGAGCATCCCGATCGTGGTCGGAAAGGAACCGGTGCTTTACCGGAATTTCATCGCCAATGCGGGCGGGCGGCCGATCGCGGTGGGGTATCCGGGCGGGGTCAATCTGGCGTGGAGTGTGGATCAGTTGAATCTCGCGCTGCTCTGGCGCGGGGCGTTCATGGACGCGGGGCGGCACTGGACGGATCGCGGCGGCGGAGAGCAGCCGCCGCTCGGCTATGATCTGCTGCGGCCCACCGCGGATGTCGCGCCGCCTTTCGCCGTGCTCGCCTCCACCTCCGCCGAGTGGCCGGCGGCGGACAAAAAGGCCGACGAGGCGAAAGGCTCCGAAAAGCGCGCCGCTGGCTACCAATGGAAGGGCTACACGCTGGATGCGAAACGCTTCCCGACGTTCCTCTACGAATGGGGCGCGGTGAAGGTGAGCGAGCGCTATGAGGGCGAGGGCGAGGGCAAACTGGTGCGGACGCTGAAGCTCGCCGGGCCAATTCCGGCGAATGCGTACCTGCGCATCGCCAGCGGGACAATCCAGCCGGCCGGCGATGCGTTCGCCGTGGATGGCGGGGTCTTCGACGTGCAGGGGCGGAGCTTTGAAAACAAATACGCCGTCGCCGCGCAGGGCGCGCAGCTCGCGGGGCGCAACCTCGTGGTGCCCGCGCGGGCGGAAATCAAGATCACCTATGCGTGGGCGGCGAACCACGCCGGGCATGTCCACTAGACTTTCCCGTCCATGAAATCTCTCCGCCTACTCTCCTGCCTGCTCCTCAGCACCACGCTCACCCGCGCCGCCGATCCGCAGGAATCCGACTACTATAAGATCACCACTTTCGAGACGCCGCAGGACACCGCGCTCGAGGTCAGCTCCATCGAGCTGCTGCCCGGCGGCAAGCTCGCGCTGGGCACGCGGCGCGGCGAAATCTGGACCGTGACCGGCGCGCAGGGCGACCCGGCGAAAGTGCAGTATCAGCTCTTCGCCTCCGGCCAGCACGAGGTCCTAGGCCTCGCCTACAAAGACGGCGCGCTTTACGAAACCAACCGCTACGAGGTCGCCAAGCTCACCGACACCGACGGCGACGGTCGCGCCGACACCTTCCTCACCGTGACCGACAAATGGGGCGTGAGCGGCGACTACCACGAGTATGCCTTCGGTTCGCGCTTCGACAAAAACGGCGACCTCTGGGTGCTGCTCTGCCTCACCGGTTCCTTCAGCAGTGAAACGGATTTCCGCGGCTGGGCCCTGCGCGTGAAGCCCGACGGCACGCTCGTCCCCACCTGCAGCGGCATCCGCTCGCCCGGCGGCATCGGCTTCGACGCGGACGGCGAGGTTTATTTCACCGACAACCAGGGTCCGTGGCGCGGCGCGGACAATCTCCAGCACCTCATCCCCGGCACTTTCCAGGGCCACCCCGGCGGCTTCAAATGGTACGACAAAGCGCCGAACATGGGCCCGCGCCCCGTCGAGCCCAACGACAAGAGCCGCATGGAAACCGAGCGTGCGCGGATCAAGGAACTCGTCCCGCCCGCCGTCTATCTCGTCTATGGCAAAATCGGCAACTCCTCGTCCTTCATCTGCTGCGACCTGAGCAAGGGAAAATTCGGCCCCTTTCAAAAGCAGCTCTTCATCGGCGACCAAAGCCACTCGAACGTCGCGCGCGTTTTCCTCGAGGAAATCAACGGCGTCAAACAAGGCGTCGTCATCCCGTTTCTCCAGGGCTTCAAGTCCGGCCTCATCGGCGGGCGCATGACCGGCGACGGCCAGCTTTTCGCCGGCGGCTCCGACCGCGGCTGGGGCGCGAAAGGCGGGCGTCCGTACAGCTTCGAGCGCGTGGACTGGACGGGGAAGGCGCCCTTCGAGGTCCACGAGATGCGCGCCCGGCCCGACGGCTTCGAGCTGACCTTCACCGAGCCCGTCGATCCCGCCACCGCCGGCAATCCCGCGAGCTACAAGGCGCGCGAATTCACCTACATCTACCGCGCCGAATACGGCAGCCCCGAGGTGGACGACGTGATTCCCAAGATCACCGGCGCCACCGTCGCCCCGGACAAAAAATCCGTCCGCCTGACCTTCGACAAACTGACCAAAGGCCACATCCACGAGCTGCATCTCGACGGTGTAAAATCCGCCGCGGGTCTGCCGGTGCTGCATCCGGTCGCCTACTACACGCTGAACGAAATCCCTGCGAAATGAGCCGGCGCAGCCGGGTAGGGACGGCACTCCGTGCCATCCGGGGCGAGCGCAGCGAGGCGGCGGGTGGAATGTGCGCGGCATTCGCAGCGCCCGCCGCCTCGCTGACGCTCGCCCGGCGGACGGCACGGAGTGCCGTCCCTACCCGGCTGCGCCGAATTCGGATCCTATTTGCGTGACATTTTTCCATCTTATCGCCGTCCTCGCGCTGTCTGCGACCACGCTGGCGGAGCCGGTGAGCTTTCGCCGGGAAGTCGCGCCGCTGCTGCACCGGCGGTGCGCGGCGTGTCATGGCGAGGAGAATGCGAAGGGCGGCTACCGGCTCGATTCCTACGAGCGGATGGGGAAAACCGGCGACAGCGAAGCGGTTCCGTTGCTCGCGGGAAAGCCGGCGGAATCGGAACTCCACGCGCGCCTCGTCGAGCGGGACGCCAATGATCGCATGCCGCAAAAAGCCGACGCACTGCCAGCGGGAGAAATCGCGCTGATCGAGCGATGGATCGCGGAAGGCGCGGTCAATGACGGCGGCCCGCCCAACCGCCCGCTCGCCGAACTCGTCCGCGAATCGCTCCTCCTCCCCGCGCCGGAAAAGTACGCCCGCCCCGCGCCCGTAACCGCTCTCGCTTTCAGCCCGGACGGCACCCAGCTCGCCGCCAGCGGCTATTACGAAATCACCGTCTGGGACATCGACACCGGTGCGCTCGTGCGGCACATCGGCGGGTTGCCGCAGCGCATCACCAGCATCGCGTGGCATCCGAAGACCAAACAGCTCGCCGTCGCCGGCGGCTCGCCCGCGCAGTGGGGCGGCGTCTTTCTCATCGACCCCGCCGCCGGCTGGCAGGTGCGCCTGCTCGCCGACCTGCCGGACACCGCGCTGAGCGTGGCTTTCAGTCCCGATGGCAAAGTGCTCGCGGCCGGCGGCGGCGACCGCGTCATCCGGCTTTTCGACACCGCGAGCGGAAAGCTCACGCGCCTTTGGAAACAGCACGCAGACTGGGTGCAGACGGTCGCTTTCACGGGCGACGGCTCGCGGCTCGTCTCCGCCAGCCGCGACCGCATGGCGCGGGTCTTTTCCATCGAGAGCGGGGAAATGCTGGCGACCTACGACGACCACGCCGCGCCCGTCTTGGCCGCGGCCTTTTTGCCGAATGGCTCGACCTTATTTTCCGTCGCGCGCGGGCAGCCCGTGCATGCGTGGGACGCCGCCAGCGGCCAGCACAAAGCCGACTTTGCCGACGCCGGGCGCGAAGTGCAGACGCTGCTGCCCACACCCTTCGGCCTGCTCATGGGCTCCACGGATCATCTCGTCCGGCTCAGCCAGTTCAGCGACCACCGCACGCAGATGACTTTCCACGGCCATCGCGATTGCGTGGAGTCGCTCGCCGTCGCGCCCGGCGGGCGCGTCTTCGCCAGCGGCGCGCACGACGGCGAAGTGTGCGTCTGGAATCTCGGGTGCGAGACGTGGGTGCGGCGCTTCGTGGCCAGCCCGTGAGGCCGGCCAGGCAGCTTGGGCCCTTCGAGGAAGGGCGCGCTGCTGTAGGGGAGCTAAAAAAGACGCACCGAGAGTTTCCTGCTCCTGCTCCTGCTCTTGATCCCTTCCCCCGCTGTCGAAGGAGCAAGAGCAGGAGCAGGAGCAGGATGACTTTTTAGACGCCCTCCAGGGGAAGCTGACAGCTTCCCCTCCAGCAGCGCGCTTTTTCAGACACCCTCTTAAAGCCCCCCAAGTCGCAGAAACTCCGGGCGGTAAGCCCGCGTTACTTTTCACCGCCGCCTCCGCGCCGGTCAGCCCTTCTCCGCGGTCTTCTTCACCTCCAGCTTCCGGTAGAGCGTGGCCATGCTGATGCCGAGCATCTTCGCGGCCTTTTCGCGGTTGCCGGCGTTGAATTTGATCGTCTCCTCAATGTAGCGGCGCTCCTGCTCGCGGATGTATTCGTCGAGCGTCTGGCCCACGGGCAGCGTGCCGGTGTGCTCGACGACCGGCGCATTGGCGTGGCGGACGACCTGCGGCGGCAGGTCGGTGGTGCGGATGAGCCCGTCGTCGCACAGCGCGCAGGCGCGCTCGATGGCGTTCTCGAGCTCGCGCACGTTGCCGGCCCAGCGGTAGCGCGTGAGCATCTCGACGGCTTTCGGGTCGATTTTCTTGGGCTCGGTGCCGGTCTGCGTGGCGTTCTTTTGCAGAAAATGATTCACGAGCAGCGGGATGTCGTCGGGCCGCTCGCGGAGGGCGGGCATTTCGATCGGGATGACGGCGAGGCGGTAGTAGAGATCCTCGCGGAAATTGCCGGTCTTGATCTTGTCGCCGAGCAGTTCATTGGTCGCGGCGAGCACGCGCACATTGATCGAGATGGTCTTGGTGTCGCCGACGCGGCGGATCTGCCGCTCCTGCAGGACGCGCAGGAGTTTCGTCTGGAGCGGCTGGGCCATGGAGTTCACTTCATCGAGGAAAATGGTGCCGAGTTCCGCTTCCTCAAAGAGCCCCATCTTGTCCGCGACCGCGCCGGTGAAGGAGCCCTTTTTGTGCCCGAAAAGCTCGGACTCCAGCAGGTTCTCCGGCAGCGCCGAGCAGTTGATCGCCACGAAGGGCTGATGCTGCCGCGTGCTGTTGAAATGCAGCGCGCGGGCGACCAGCTCCTTGCCCGTGCCACTCTCGCCCTGGATCAGAATGGTGCTGTCGGTGTCGGCCACTTTGGCGATGAGGTTGTAGATTTCCTGCATCCTCCCGCTCGTGCCGATGATGTTTTCAAAGCGGTACTTCTCCTTGACGATCTGCCGCAGGTTTTTGTTTTCCCGCACCAGGCTTTGGTTATCGAGCGCCCGCTGGATGGTGAGCTGCAGCTCGTCCACCTTGAAGGGCTTGGTGATGTAGTCGTAAGCCCCCAGCTTCATCGCCTCCAGCGCCGTCTCCACGGTCTTGTAGGCGGTGATCAAAATCACCGGCGTCTGCGGCAGCAACTCCCGGCACTCGCGCAGGATGTCGAGCCCGCCCACCTTGTCCATCCGCATGTCGGTGATGACGAGCTGCGGGGCGTGGGTGGAGAGGTTTTCCAGCGCCTTCGCGCCGGAGGAGTAGGCCACGGTTTGGTGTCCGCGTTCCTGGCAAATGTCGGAGATGACCGAGACCATCGCGGGGTCGTCGTCGATGATGAGAATTCTAGCCATAAGGAGGGTGTTTCGCGGGAATGAGATAGTTGCACGGGTGAGAAATGGGAAGGGAATGTTGCGGGAATTTTCGCCCCACTCCCCACCGAACTGGCGGGGCTGCTCCCGCGTGCGAAACGCCGCTCAAGGCTTCGCGCCTGCGCCGAAAATCTCGTTGAGCAGATTCCCCAGCCGGTAGCCGGCGAGGGTCACGCGCTGACCGGCGATTTCGTGGGCTTTGCTGATAAACTCGGGCGTGAGCGCGACCGGCTCGTCCGCCGCCGGATAGGGCCGCTGCGGATACGCGGCGAGGCAGCCGAGGAGATGGCTTTCGCGCGCCCACGCCACGGGCCCGCCTTTGTCCGCGAGCTGGTAGAGGGAGGCCTCGGGGAAGCGCAGCATCAGCTCCTTGGCCTGCGCGGCGATGACGCCTTCGCCCGGCGCTTTGGGCCGGGCCTTGATGTCCGGGCAGATCCACAGCTCGGCAGCTTTCCCGGCCTTGGTGTCGAAGCGGTAGGCTTTGTCCCAAAACGTGTGCAGGTTCGCGACCATCTTCGGCATGAGGTCGCTGAAGGTGACGCCCATGAGGAGGTAGCCATTGCCGCCGCGGTCGCCGCCCCATTCCGTGCAGTGGAGCGGCTGATGCACGTCGCCCACGAAATGCACGAGCATGCCGAGCGCCTCCACGCGCTTGTCCTCCGGCGTGGCGGCGGATTTCAGCGCGGCGATGCTTTCGTCGATCCCCGTCATGATGCTCGGCCCCTCGGGAATCACCACCGGCGTGCCGGTCGCGGTGTATTCGAGATTCACGTAGTGCAGCTTCGACCACGGGTATCTCGGCATGGAGCGCATGTCGTCCATCCACGTCGGCGCGGTCACGAAATTGTAGGGCTGCTGCGCGTTGAATTCGTTCGGCAGCTTGGCCGCGAGCGCGCTCACTTTCGCGCGCACCTCGGGCCGCAGCCGCTCCCACGCGATCTGCCCGGTGAGCATGTGCCCGCCGGCATCCCACGCCGCGGCGTGCGCGCCGAGGAGCAGGGCCGCGGCGGCGGTTTGGAAAAGTGCGCGCGCTGTTTTCATGGCACGAGTTTGAGCTGGTCGAGCGCGCGAATCTCGATCTGGAGGTTGTTGTTGTATTCGCCGACCGCGCCGGTCACCCGCACCTTTTTGCCGACGTAGTTCGTCAGCTTTTCCTTGGTAAAATCGCCGCCGCCTTTCGAGACCATGAAGACGAGCGAGATGCTCTCCTGGAAATGCTCCGTGAAATTCAGGTAGCGGACGGCGCCCGTTTTCGATGCGCCCTGCTTGATGATCGTGCCCTCGACTTTCACCGTCTGTCCCTTGAGCGCGCGCAGGGCGGTCAGATCCTTTGGCGCGTAAATCTTGTCGGCGGCTGGCGTTGTTGGCGCTGGGGTTGCGGGTGCTGCCGGCTTGTCGTCCGCGCGCAGTGCTGCGGTGGATAGGGCGACGGCGATGAGGGCGATGGCGGGGAGGTGGTTTTTCATAAAGGGAAGGTTGCGAACGGCGGTTTTTATTTCGCATCGCCGAGCGGGCGCAGCTTGATCTCGCGCACCGCGGCGTGCGTGCGGAAGGTGGCGATGCCGCAGGGCTTTGACATCTCGATCTCGCCCGCGCGCATGCCGATTTTTTTGCCCTTGGTTTCGACATCCAGCATCTGCTCGTCGTCGATCCACGCCTCGATCTTCGCCGGCGTCACCCGCACGCGGATCTTGTACCAGTGCCCTTTCTCGAACTTCTTAAACTTCGTCGTCTCATTCTCCGAGGCGTCGTCGCCATTGATGCTCGACAGCCCGACGAGCGACCCGCCCCACCCGCCGACGACGAAGGTGCAGCACGCCTCGCCGTAGGGAAAAGTGAGCCCGCAAAAAAAGTCCGAGCCGTCCACGCGCTGCGCCTCCAGGACCAGCTCGTAATTCATCTTCGGCAGCGCGCCGGTGAAGTTCACGCCCGTCAAATCATTGCCCGCCGGGAGCATGAGCTGCCCGTCTTTCACCGCCACCTCGCCCCCGCCGCCGAAGGCCGTGACCTTCCAGCCATCGAGGGTCTTTCCGTCGAAGATCGGCTTCCACTCGGCATCCGCGGCCCACCCGCGCACGGCGAGCAGGGCCGCGAAGGTGGCGGTCATCTGGAGAAAGCGGCGGCGGGGAAGCGTAGTCATGCGGGGGATTGTGCGCGCGCCGCGCCGATTCGCAAGGTCGCGCGGAAAGGAGCTTGGGCTTCAGCCCAAAGGACGCGGCACTTAGGGGGCGTCTAAAAAGTCGGCAGGGTTTGTTTCTTCCTCTTCCGCTTCCTCTTAATCTTCCTCCAATTGCGGGGACCGAGGAGGAGGAAGATTAAGAGGAAGCGGAAGAGGAAGAGATTTTTAGACGCCCTCTTAGGGCTGAAGCCCAGGCTACTTTCCGCGCGGCCCGCCGGCTTTGCGATTTCGTTTGACCGCACCGGAGCTGACGTTCAGCAATCGCCGCGCATTTCCACAAAACACCACGACCCCGCATTTTTAATGAAAAACAACCCCTCCGCCGTCCGCACCCAGCGCCCGCTCCTCGGCTCCATCGCCCTGCTGCTCGGCCTCGGGCTCGCCTCGTCTTTCGCGCAGCTCCCCACGGGGCCGCTCTACTGGGTCGGGACGGCTGCGAATGCCGGCGTCTCCGGCAGCGGGACGTGGAATAACTTCAGCACCCAATGGTCAACGACCCCGGCCGGCGCGGCCAATTCCGCGTGGAACTCCGACACCGCGAACTTTAACGGCACCGCGGGCGGGACGGCGACCATTGCCGGCACGGCGATTTCCGCGAACGCGATCAACTTCAATCCGGGCGCGGGCGCTTTCACGATCCTGCTCACTGGGGCGCAGTTCACGCTGGCCAAGGAGAGCGCCGTCGCCCTGCTCCAGAGCTCGCTGATCTTCAACGGTGCGGGCATCACAAACACCTCCGGGCTCACCCAGACGATCACGGCGGGCACCTCCGGCTTGGCCTTGGTGGCGGTCAGCACTCCGTTCACCGAGTTCCGCAACGCCTCGGTGGCGGGTAATGTGGTCATCAACAATATCGGCGCTGGGACGCACACGGATTTCAACAACACCTCGTCCGCGGACCATGCGTTCATCACCAATGGCGGCGCGGCCAGCTACACCTATTTCGGCACCGGCGTGATCGACGCGCCCACCGCCGCCAGCGCCACGATCATCAATGCCGGCGCCGGCTCCTTTCTTGAGCTGGCCAACGGCTCCCACGGCAGCCTCGCCCGCGTCGTCAACTCCCACCCGACCTCCTTCGTCAATATCTCCGAACTCACGAGCGCCGGCACCACCCTCGGCTCGATCGAAGGCGGCGGCACCGTCTTCCTCGGCTCCAAGAACCTCACCGTCGGCGGCAATAACCTCAGCACCGTCTTTTCCGGCGTTATCCGGGACGGCTCGCCGGATGTCTTCCAACCCGGCAACAGCCAGCAGCAGAGCTTCATCGGCGGCTCGCTGACGAAAGTCGGCGCGGGCGCGCTCACCCTCACCGGGGCCAACATTTACACCGGCGGGACGAACGTGAACGGCGGCAGCCTCATCGTGGACGGCTCACTCGCCAGCCCGAATACGACCGTCAATCCCGGCGGGCTGCTCGGCGGTCACGGCTTCATCGGCGGCAACCTCGTGAATGGCGGCGTCGTCAGCCCCGGCAGTTCGCCCGGCACGCTCACGATCAACGGCCACTACACGCAGACCGCCGGCGGCACCCTGCGCATCGAGGTCGCCGGCCTCGCGCCCGCCGAGCACGACCTGCTCGCCATCCACGGCCCGGCCAGCCTCGCCGGCACCGTGCGCGTCGTGCGGCTGGGCGGCTTCAAACTCCATGTCGGCGACGAGATTCCCTTCCTCACCGCGAACGGCGGCGTGCAGGGCACCTTCGACAGCAAACAAAACGACTTCGCCAGCACCGGCACCGTCGTGAAAGGCGAGATCGTTTATCAGCCAAACGCCGTCATCCTCCGGGCCGTGCAGGGCTCCTTTGCCGACGCCGCGCGCACCCTCTGCGACGACCCGAATCACATCGCCGTCGGCAAGGCGCTCGACAAAGCCGTGGGCCGCGCCGGAGCCTCACCGCTCATCAATTTCCTTAACGACGAATCCCTCGGCAACCTCTGCCGAGACTTCGAACTTATCGCCCCGGACGAACTCACCTCCATCTACAATCTCGGCGTCTCGCTCGCCAACGTGCAGACCGCCAACCTCGAACGCCGCACCGCCGACATTCGCGACGGCAGCAGCGGCTTCAGCTCCTCCGGCTATGCCATGAGCGGCAGCACCGCCAGCACCAGCGGCACGCTCGGCGTCGCCGGCCCGGCGGGCAAAGGCGGCAAGGAACTCGTCGCGCCCGACGACCGGCGCTGGGGCTTCTTCGTCACCGGCGTCGGCGAATTCACCAAGCTCGGCGACACCAGCAACGCCCGCGGCTACGACCTCACCACCGGCGGCTTCACCCTCGGCGTCGATTACCGCCTCACGCCGAATTTCGCCCTCGGTCTCATGGCCGGCTACGCCAATACCGGCATCGACCTGAGCCGCAACGGACGCATCACCGTCGATGGCGGCAAGCTGGGCATCTACGCCACCTGGTTCACCGGCGGCTTCTACGCCGACGCCGCCGTGAGCGGCGGACTCAATGGCTACGAGACGCGCCGCACCGCGCTCCGAGGCACCGCCCGCGGCAGCGAGAATGGCGGCGAAATCAACGCCCTCTTCGCCACCGGCTACGACTGGAAAAACGGCGGCCTCACCGTCGGCCCGACCGCCAGCTTTCAGTACACGCACATCGGCCTCGGCGACTTCACCGAAAACGGCTCCCTGGCCCCGCTGACCTACGGCTCCCAGCGCGCCGAATCCCTCCGCTCCGCCGTCGGGGCCAAGGCCTCCTACGACTGGCACCTCGGCGGCGTCGTCATCAAGCCCGAAGTCCGCGCCTCGTGGCAGCATGAGTACGCCGACAGCGGCTTCGCCTTCAATGCCCGCTTTGCCAAAGCTGGCGGCGGCACCTTCACCGTGGACGGCCCGGAGAAAGACCGCGACAGCCTCCTCGTCGGCGCGGGCGTCGCCATCCTCTGGAACGAGCGCACCTCGACCTATGTCTATTACGACAGCGAACTCGCCCGCTCCAACTACGACTCGCAGAACGTCTCCGGCGGCGTGCGCCTGGCGTTCTGACGAGGCGAAGATTGCGGGTGAAGAAGTGCGCCGACGCCGCTAGCTTGCCGCCATGAACAAGCACTGCGTGCTCTACGACGGCGAATGCCCGATGTGCATTTTCCAGATGAAAGTGCTGAGCTGGCTGGACTGGTCCGGCTCGCTCGCGCTCGTCCCGCTTTCCGATCCGCGCGCGCAGGAAATCGCGCCGCAGCTCCAGCGCGAAGATTTGCTCGAGGCGATCCATTGCGTGACGCCGGAGGGCTGTGTTTATCGGGGTGCGCGGGCGATCCGCTTTCTCGGCCTGCGGCTGCCGCTGCTCGTGCCGGTGGCGCTGTTTCTGTGGATTCCAGGGGTCATCGTGCTCGCGGAAATCACCTACCGCTGGGTGAGCCGGCACCGGCAGCTATTCAGCCGCGTCTTCGGCTGCAAGGATGCCTGCGCGATCCTGCCGGCGCGGAAACGGGAGCAGGACAAGCTGGCGTGAGGAGCGGGGAAAACGCGCGGAGCGCAACTGAAAGCAGCTTGGGCTTTAGCCCAAAGTCGGACGGAGTTTGGACTAAAGTCCAAGCTACATTGCCGGTGGCGACGGAGGCGTTGCTGGCGGAACTGACGACCGCCGGGCATTGGGTGGGAGAGCTTTCGAGCAGCGCGCTCTCGACGGCGACGGCGGTGGTGGCGCTGGCGCAGGTCGGGCGCGAGGCTGATGGGGACTTGATTCGCGGGGGACTGCGCTGGCTCGCGCAAAATCAGAACGCGGACGGCGGCTGGGGCGACACGGTGAAAAGCAAAAGCAACATCAGCACGACGGCGCTCTGCTGGGCGGCCTTCGGAGCGGCGCGGGCGGATGGGGATTTTGCGGAAGTCGTCGCGCGCGCGCGTGTGTGTCTCGAATGGGTAGCGCACGCGCCCTCGCGTGCTGTTTTCGGCGCCCTCGCCGAAACCCGCGACGGCGCGTCCCCAGCCTCCGTCTCCCGGGCCGAGGCGAGGGCGCCTCGGCCCGCACGCGAGGGCGCGTGCGCTACCCTCGCGGCCGCGATTGCCGCGCGCTACGGCAAGGACCGCACGTTTTCCGTGCCGATCCTGATGACGCTGGCGCTCGGCGGGCGCATCGGCTGGGAGCACGTCATGCGGCTGCCGTTTGAACTGGCGGCGCTGCCGCATCAGGTGTTCGGCGCGGTGCGGCTGCCGGTGGTGAGCTACGCGCTGCCGGCGCTCATCGCCATCGGGCAGACGATCCATCATCACCGCCCGACGCGGAACCCGCTCGCCCGCTTGATCCGCGAGCTGGTGCGCGCGAAGACGCTGCGGGTGCTGGAATCCATCCAGCCGGAAAACGGCGGCTTTCTCGAAGCCACGCCGCTGACGAGTTTCGTGACCATGAGCCTCGCGTCGATGGGGCTCGCGGAGCATCCCGTCGCGCGGAAAGGCGCGGAGTTTTTGCGCGCGTCGGCGCGGGCGGATGGGAGCTGGGCGATCGACACAAACCTCGCGACGTGGGTGACGACGCTCGCGATCCAGGCGCTCGCGCCGCAGCCGGGCGCGCTTTCGCCCGAGCAAAAGCTGACGCTCCGCGCGTGGCTGCTCGGCCAGCAGTACCGCACCGAGCATCGCGCCACCCACGCCGCGCCGGGCGGCTGGGCGTGGACGGATCTCCCCGGCGGCGTACCCGATGCGGACGACACCGCCGGCGCGCTCCTCGCCCTGCTCGCGCTCGGCACCGTGGATGGCGAGACGCGCCTCGCCGGTGTCGCGGGCGTGCGCTGGCTGCTCGGTTTGCAGAATGGCGACGGCGGCATCCCGACCTTCTGCCGCGGCTGGGGCGCGCTGCCATTCGACCGCAGTTCGCCCGACCTCACGGCGCGCACTTTGCGCGCCTGGAGCGCGTGGCTGCCGCAGCTCGATGAGCGCATGAAAGCGCGCACGCAGCGAGCCACCGCGCGCGCGCTGCGCTTCCTCGCAAAAACACAGCGCGCCGATGGCTCGTGGCTGCCGCTGTGGTTTGGAAACGAGCACGCGCCGGACGACGGGAACCCGCTTTACGGCACGGCGAAGGTCGTCCTTGCACTGCGCGAGCTGCGCGACCGCGGCATCGCTTTTCCCGAGGAGATGCTGCGCGCCGGGATGCGCTGGCTCGTCGCGGCGCAGAATGACGACGGTGGCTGGAGCGGCGTGCGCGGCGGGCCGGCCTCGGTGGAGGAAACGGCGCTCGCGATCAAAGCGCTCGCGGGCTCGGCGGAAGTTGCCGCCGTCGATGCGGGCGTGGGCTGGCTCACCGCACGCATCGAGTCCGGCGCGTGGCGCGAACCCGCTCCGATCGGATTTTATTTCGCGAAGCTCTGGTACTACGAGCGGCTCTATCCGCTGATCTTCGCGACCGCCGCACTGGGGCGCGTGGCGGCTTTGGACTCTTCCTCTTCCTCTTCCGCTTAATCTTCCTCTTCCCCCAGCGCCGAGGAGGAAGATTAAGAGGAAGATTAAGAGGAAGAGGAAGAGGAAGAGGAAGAGCCGGAAAGCAATTGCCTAGCTTTCCACCGCGGTGACCGCCGCCGTGTCGCGGGCGAGGTAGCGGGTGCCGATGAGCCAGAAGGCGCTGGCCACGATCATCACGAGCGAGACGACGTAGAAGGCGGTGTTCATCGAACTCTTCCCCGCGATCCAGCCGATGAGCGGCGGCGAGATGGCGTCGCCGAGCGCG
>JAYWEP010000148.1:0-4337 GCA_043779205.1 Chthoniobacter sp.
GGCGAGAACAGGTTGTTCGGCGCGAGCATGAGCATGCGCGCTTCGAGCTGCGCCTCGACGGACAGCGGGACGTGGACGGCCATCTGATCGCCGTCGAAGTCCGCGTTGTAGGCCGTGCAGACGAGCGGGTGAATGCGGATGGCTTCGCCCTCGATGAGCTGCGGCTCGAATGCCTGGATCGACAGACGGTGCAGGGTCGGTGCGCGGTTAAGAAGAACCGGGTGGCCCTTTGTCACTTCCTCAAGGATGTCCCAGACCTCCGGCGTCTGGCGCTCGATCATCTTCTTCGCGCTGCGGACGGTGTGGACGTAGCCGAGTTCCTTGAGCCGACGGATAATGAACGGCTCGAAAAGAACCAGCGCCATTTTCTTGGGAAGACCGCATTGGTGAAGCTTCAGCTCCGGCCCGATGACGATGACGGAACGGCCCGAATAATCGACGCGCTTGCCGAGCAAGTTCTGGCGGAAACGTCCGCCTTTGCCCTTGAGCATGTCGCTCAAGGATTTGAGCGGGCGGTTGCCAGCGCCAGTGACGGCGCGACCGTGGCGGCCGTTGTCGAAGAGTGCATCGACGGCTTCCTGGAGCATGCGCTTTTCATTGCGGATGATGACGTCCGGCGTCTTGAGTTGGAGCAGGTTCTTAAGCCGGTTGTTGCGGTTGATGACGCGGCGGTAGAGATCGTTAAGATCGCTGGTCGCGAAACGTCCGCCTTCGAGCGGCACGAGCGGGCGCAGGTCGGGCGGGATGACCGGGAGCACTTCGAGGATCATCCACTCGGGACGCGTGTGCGAGTTGGCAAAGCCCTGCGCAAGCTTGAGGCGCTTGGCAAGTTTTTTGCGGATCTGCTTGGAGCGCGTGTTACCCATCGCCTCTTCGAGTTCCTTCTGGTTCTCGACGAGATCGACGGTTGCGAGCAGCTTGCGGATGGCGTCGGCACCCATGCCGGCGACGAAGGTCTCGCCATACTGGTCGAGCGCCTCACGGTACTCCACTTCGGTGAGAAGCTGGCACCTGGTCAGGGGCGTCTGACCGGGATCAATGACGAGGTAGTCCTCGTAATAGATGACGCGCTCGAGCTGGCGTCCGCTCATGTCGAGCATGAGGCCGATGCGCGAAGGCATGCACTTGTAGAACCAGATGTGCGTGACCGGCACAGCCAGCTCGATGTGACCCATGCGCTCGCGGCGCACGCGGGCGAGGGTGACTTCGACGCCGCAGCGGTCGCAGATCACTCCCTTGTGTTTGATGCGCTTGTATTTGCCGCAGGAGCACTCCCAGTCCCGGGTCGGGCCGAAGATGCGCTCGCAGAAAAGGCCGCCCTTTTCCGGCTTGAACGTGCGGTAGTTGATCGTCTCGGGGTTCTTGACTTCGCCGCTCGACCACGACCGGATGGCCTCGGGAGAGGCGACGGTAATGCCGACCTGATCAAAGCCAACGGCCCGTTCCTCACCCATCAATTCACGAAAAGTAGGTTCGCTCATATAGATATAGTTAGTTGGTAATTTGCGGGTGGTTAGATGAGGCCGGCGGTCAACGCCGCGGGCGCTTTGCCGCCGACTTTCACGTCGAGGCCGAGAGACTGCATTTCCTTGATGAGCACGTTGAAGCTCTCCGGCGTGCCGGCTTCGAGTGAGTTATCGCCTTTGACGATGGACTCGTAGATGCGCGTGCGTCCGGCCACGTCGTCGGATTTCACGGTCAGGAGCTCCTGCAGCGTGTAGGCCGCGCCGTAGGCTTCGAGCGCCCAGACCTCCATCTCGCCGAAGCGCTGTCCGCCGTACTGCGCCTTGCCGCCCAGCGGTTGCTGGGTGACGAGCGAGTAAGGGCCAACCGCACGGGCGTGGATCTTGTCGGCGACCAAGTGGCCGAGTTTCAGCATGTAGATGTAGCCAACGACAATCGGCTGATCGAAGGCATCGCCGGTGCGGCCATCATAGACCGTGGCTTTGCCGGTCTCATTGATCCAGGTATAGCCCTCGACCTTCCGCGCCTGCTTGAGGTACTCGAAGATTTGCGACTCATGGATGCCGTCGAAGACCGGCGTGGCGACCTTGAAGCCGAGCGCTTTCGCGGCGACGCCAAGGTGGGTTTCAAGCACCTGGCCGACGTTCATGCGCGAAGGCACGCCGAGCGGGTTCAGACAGATGTCCACCGGTGTTCCGTCGGCGAGATAAGGCATGTCTTCCTCCGGCACGATGCGGGCGACGACACCCTTGTTACCGTGGCGACCTGCCATCTTGTCTCCGACCGACAGCTTGCGCTTCGAGGCGACATAGACAACGACCTGCTTGATGATGCCGGGATCGACATCATCGCCGCTCTCGACTTTGTCCATCGAGCGCTCGTGCTCAAGTTCCAGCTCGGCAAACTTGGGCTCAAACTGGCCGATGATTTCGCGGATCTTATTGCGGATCGGCGATGGGTCGATGTCCACATGGTCATAGACGCCGGCGAGCTTGCGCAGCAGAGTCTTGGTGATCTTGCGGTTGGCCGGGATGATGATCTCGCCGGTCTGCGCGTTGACCACATCGAGCGGGATTTTCTCACCAAGGAGGATGTTGGAAAGCGCCTCGGTAAGCTGCTCGTGCAGCTCGTCTTTGCGCTTCGCATGATCCTCGTCGATGACCTTCGCCTGACGCTTGCTTTCCGTCGGCGAAAGCTTGATCCGCGTGACTTCCTTGCGGCTCGACACTTTGACATCCATGACGATGCCATAGGTGCCCGAAGGAACGGTCAGCGACGTGTCTTTCACGTCTGCGGCCTTCTCGCCGAAGATGGCGCGCAGGAGGCGCTCTTCCGGGGCGAGCTCGGTCTCGGATTTCGGGGTGATCTTGCCGACGAGGATGTCGCCGGGCTTCACTTCCGCACCCACGCGGATGACGCCATCCGGGCCGAGGTTGCGGAGCGCTTCTTCGCTGACATTAGGAATGTCACGGGTGATTTCCTCCGGTCCGAGCTTGGTGTCGCGGGCACCGATGTCGAATTCGTCGATGTGGATCGAGGTATAGATGTCCTCCTTCACGACCTTCTCGGAAATCGTGATGGCGTCCTCGAAGTTGTAACCGTTCCAAGGCATGAACGCGACGAGCACGTTGCGGCCAAGGGCGATTTCGCCTTGGTCGGTGTTCGGGCCGTCGGCGATGACATCGCCCTTCTTTACTGACTGGCCTTTTTTGACGATCGGCTTCTGGTTCACGCAGGTGCCCGCGTTCGAGCGCATGAATTTGCGGAGGTCGTAGAGATAGACACCGGCCTCGGGATCGTGCTTGAGCTTCTTTTTACCCTCGGGCATGGCACCGTCCTTGGTGACGACAATAAGATCGCCACTAACGCTCGCGACCTTGCCATTCGCCTCGGCGACGATTACAGCCTTTGAGTCACGCGCCACCTTACCCTCCATGCCGGTGCCGACGATCGGCGATTCGGAAATAAGGAGCGGCACGCCCTGGCGCTGCATGTTGGAACCCATCAGTGCGCGATTGGCGTCGTCGTGTTCCAAGAACGGAATAAGGCCGGCGGCCACGGAGACAAGCTGCTTTGGCGAAACGTCCATGTAGTGGACTTTCGACGGCTCGACTTCGAGGAAGTCTCCGCGGTAACGGACACTTACTTTGTCGCTCGTGTAATGACCCTTTTCGTCGAAGGCGGCATTGGCCTGCGCGACAAGATAGTTCTCCTCCTTGTCGCCGGTCAGGAAATCGACCTGATCGGTGACGCGGCCATTGATGACCTTGCGATACGGCGTTTCGAGGAAGCCGAAATCGTTGATCCGGGCGAAGGTGGACATCGACGAGATGAGGCCGATGTTCGGGCCTTCCGGGGTCTCAATGGGACAGATGCGACCGTAATGGGACGGATGGACGTCGCGGACCTCGAAGCCGGCGCGGTCACGCGAGAGACCTCCTGGCCCAAGGGCCGAAAGACGGCGCTTGTGGGTCAGCTCGGCGAGCGGGTTCGTCTGATCCATGAACTGCGAGAGCTGCGAGCGCCCGAAGAAGTCGCGGATGACCGCGCTCAAGGCCTTCGGATTGATCAGCTTCTGCGGCGTCATGCCTTCGATGTTCACGTCGAACAAAGTCATGCGCTCCTTGACCAGACGCTCCGTGCGGGCGAGGCCCACGCGGCACTGGTTGGCGAGCAATTCGCCGACGGTGCGCACCCGGCGCGAACCGAGGTGATCGATGTCGTCGAGCGTGCCTTCGCCGCGGCGCAGGCCGATGAGATACTTCATCGCCGCGATGAAGTCTTCCTTCGTCATGGTCCGCTCGTCCTGCGAAACCTCCATGTTCATCTTCTGGTTCAGCTTGTAGCGGCCCACGCGCCCGAGATCGTACTTC
>JAYWEP010000149.1:0-14943 GCA_043779205.1 Chthoniobacter sp.
TCTCGTTCCCAAGCTCCCGCTGGGGAACGCGCTTGTCTGCGAAGCTCCGCTTCGTTGCCGCTCGGCTGAAGATGGAGGCCGCCAATCCCAGCCACGCTGCGAAGCACAGCTTCGGGGACAAGGGCGTGACCAAGCCGGAGCTTGGTCACGAGGATGGCAGGCAGCGAGGGGCAGCCCGGAGGGCTGCATCGATATTAGCCGGTGGTGAAACCACCGGACTAACCCCCGCCCGCGGCTGCGCCCCGGAGGAGGCGCGGGAATCTCCGCTCCAACTCTCCCACGACCCATCCGGGGCGCGCTCCGTGGGCGGACGGTTCCGGTGGTTTTCGCTGCGCACCACCACCGGCTAATTTCCGTCGTCCCTGCCGGGACTGGCCGCTCTTGTGGCGTGAGCCCGGCACAAAAATTCCGGGCTATTCCCTCTCGCTCCCAAAATGCGGCTTTGGGCGCGCAAGCTCACGGGTGAAACTGCGTTTCGGCGGCGGGGTGGCTGGCAAATCGCGCCGCGCTTGCGGGATGCGCGGCTATCGCGTGAAATGCCGGGCCGATGTCCTCCACCGCTCTCTTCCGCACGCTCAAGCAGTCGTTTGGCTACGACTCGTTCCGACCGTTGCAGGAGGAGATCATCACCGATGCGCTGGCCGGGCGCGATGTCTTCGCGCTGCTCCCGACGGGCGGCGGCAAGTCGCTCTGCTTTCAGCTCCCGGCCTTGATCCGCGAGGGGCTGACGGTCGTGGTCTCGCCGCTCATTGCGCTGATGAAAGACCAGGTCGATGCGCTCACGGCGAGCGGCGTGGCGGCGACGTTCATCAACTCCACGCTCGGCGCGGCGGAGTCGCGCGCCCGGCTGCGCGGACTTTTCAACGGCGAATACCGGCTGCTCTACGCCGCGCCCGAGCGGCTGATGCTCGACGGCACGCTCGAGATGCTGCGGCAGTGGAACGTGGCGCAATTTGCCATCGACGAGGCGCACTGCATTTCGGAATGGGGCCATGACTTCCGGCCCGAGTACCGCCAGCTCGCGAAGCTGCGCGACATTTTCCCGAACGTGCCTTTCATGGCGCTCACCGCGACGGCGACGGAGCGCGTGCGCGTGGACATCGTGAAGCACCTCCGCCTGCACGAACCGCGCACCTACGTCGCGAGCTTCAACCGGCCCAATCTCGCCTACCGCGTGCTGCCGAAGGCGCGGCCGTACGACCAGACGCTCGCCTTCATCCGCGGGCGCAAAGGCGAGTGCGGCATCGTCTATTGCGCGAGCCGCAAGGCGACGGAGATGGTGGCGCAAAATCTCCTCGCCGACGGTATCGCCGCGCGGCCCTACCACGCGGGGCTGGAGGACAAAGTGCGCTCGCAAAACCAGGAGCTGTTTTTGCGCGATGAAATCCACGTCATCTGCGCGACGATCGCCTTCGGCATGGGCATCAATAAGCCGAACGTCCGCTTCGTCCTGCACTACGATTTGCCCAAGAACGTGGAGGGCTATTACCAGGAAACCGGACGCGCCGGACGAGACGGCCTGCCGAGCGAGTGCCTGCTGCTTTTCAGCTCCGGCGATGTGGTCAAACAGACCGCGTTCATCGACGAAAAGCCCGACCCCGAGGAGCAGCGCGTGGCCCGCGAGCAGCTCCAGAAAATGGTCCACTACGCGGAGTGCGCCGCGTGCCGCCGCGCGGAATTGCTGCGCTATTTCGGCGAGGAATTCGGCGAGCCGAACTGCGGCGGCTGCGACAACTGCCTCGCCCCGCGCGAGACCTTCGACGGCACGCTGGCGACGCAGAAATTTCTCTCGTGCGTCTATCGGCTGCGGCAGGCGTCGCGCTTCGGCGTAGGGTTGAATCACATCATCGAGGTGCTCACCGGCGGCGCGTCCGAGAAGGTGCTGAAATGGGGGCACGACAAGATTTCCACCTACGGCATCGGCAAGGAGCACTCGCGCGCGGAGTGGGCGGCGCTCGGGCGCGAGATCATCCGGCTCGGCTACTGCCGGCAGTCGGCGGAGAAATTCAGCACCATCGAAATGACCGAGGCGGGGATGGAGATTTTGCGCTCGCGCAAAACCGTTACGCTCACCCGCCCGCCACCCGAGCCCGAGCGCGGCCGCGAGGGCAAACGCCGCGTCGGCGACATCGCGTGCGACGAGGCGCTCTTCGAGCAGCTCCGCACGCTGCGCAAGGAACTCGCCGACTCGCGCGACGTGCCCGCGTACATCATTTTCTCCGACGTTTCGCTGCGCATCATGGCGCGCGAATACCCGGTCACCGAGCGCGCTTTCGCCAATATCACCGGCGTCGGCACGAAGAAGCTCGATGAATTCGGCGCGCAGTTCATGGACGCGATCCAGAAATATCTGCGCGAAAATCCGCGCCAGGTTTTCGCCGACGAACTCGACCAGTTCCGCGGCCCGCCGCCGAAAAAATCCGCCCCGCCCACTTCACGCGAGAGCTGGCGCATGTTCGCCGCCGGCCAGACCTTCGCGCAAATCGCCCGCGCCCGCGGGCTGACCGAGCAGACCGTGGTGAAGCATGTCGCCGATGCCGTCGAGGCCGGCGAGCCGTTCGATCCCGCCGCGCATTTCACCGCCGCCGAGCAGACGGAACTCGAAGCCGCTTTCACCGCGCACAGCGACTTCGCGCTCGCGCCCGTGAAGGAAGCGCTCGGCAACCGCTACGACTACTCCCGCCTCCACCTCTACCGCGCCGCCCGCCGCGCCCGCGCGCGGTAGCTGCGCAGCAGCGGTAGGGACGGCACTCCGTGCCGTCCGGGGCGAGCGCAGCGCGGCGGCGGGTGCCGGGGAGCGCGCGCGTCCCGCGTGCTGGCGAAGGCGTCCCGCCTTCGCGAACTTCCATTGTGCGTCGAATGCGGGAGGTGCGCTCTATCACTCCACGCGCGGCGGGAAGTTCGTCGCGGCGGGACGCCGCGACCAGCACGCGGGACGCGCGCGCTCCCCGGCACCCGCCGCCGCGCTGCGCGCTACTCCTCCTTCAGCGGCACCTCGAGCTGCCGGAGCACCTCGAAGACATGGCGGATCAGCCCCTTGTAGTGCTGCTGCACCACGAGGTCGTTCGACTCTTTTTCCAGTGCGAGGAAATCGGCGAAATCCTCCTGCAGCTTCAGCGCGAGCAGCGTGCGGAGCTGGGCATCGGGATCGGTCACGGGAGCGCCGGACATCGCACCGGTGCTCTGCGCGAGGTCTTCGCTGTGCTGGGTCAGTTCGGTGATCTGGGTTTGCAGTTCGGCGTTGCGGGCTTCGAGCTGGAGGTTGAGCCGCGCGAGTTCGTCGGGCGTCGGCGCACCTTCGATGATCGCGCCGAGCTTTTCCACCCGGCGCGGGCGCTCTTCCCGCGGACGCGCCTTGGCCGCCGCGAGTTCCGTGCGCAAACCCTGCACATGCTGCTCGATCTGCCGGAGCGAGGACGTGAGATCGAAACGTCCGCCGCCGCCGCTGCTGCTGCTGCCGGGATTGCGCGGTTCATAAACCGGACGCTCACGCTGGCCCTCGCGTTCCCGGCGAGGCTCCTGCGCCTCCTGCGGTTTCTGCGGGCGCGGCTCGTACACGGGGCGCTCCTTCTTCGGCGGCGGCGCGGTTTCGTCCGACGGTTCGCCGTCCTCGCGATCATCCTCGCCGTCGTCTCTCGGCTCCGCGTTTTCGGCGGAAACCTCGCCCGCATCCGCTTCGCCCTCCGCTCGCGAACCCGCACCGGCGCTTGTTTCTGCGCCCACCGGCTTCAAAGCCGCCGCGATTTCCTCCGGCAATTCCGCGACCTCTTTGCGCAGCGCGCCCTGCCATCTTCCACTCCAGCGGCTCACGCCTTTCTTCACGGCTTCGAGCGCCTCGGGATGGAGTTTCCCGAGCAGCCCGTTTTCCTGCGCCCACTTGAGCACGCCGAGCTGCGTGACCGGCGGATGCGGGATCGTGAAAACCGACATCACCGCGCAATGCACCAGCACATCGGCCTCGGCGGGCTTCAGTTCCGCGAGCGCGAGCTGCGCCACCCACGGCTTCGCGCGCCCGATGAAGACGTTCGAGAAAATCTGCGCGTGCTTCGGCGCGAGCGCGCCCGAGTCTTTGTCGCGCATCTCCTTGGCCACGGCCACGGCCACCTTCAGCGTCACCGGCGCATCCACTTTGAAAAGCGCGCGCGCCACGCTCAGCCGCATGCGCCGCGCGGCATCGGTCTCGTCCTTGCCGAGCCCCGCGAGGAGCTGTGTGCGAAAGCCCGCCGTCAGCTCCGGCCAGACCTGCTCGATCGCCCGCACGCCCACGATCCACGGCACCTTGGGCAGCGCGTCCACGGCCCGCGCCACGCCCGCGCGCCCGGCGAGCAGCGCCTCCTTGAGCAGCGCCGTCATGCGCTCCTCGTCCGCGGGCGAGAGCCGCGCGCGCTGCGAGGCCTCGGCGAGCTGCGTGAGTTCGTCAGCCGGCGCCGCGCCATCGGTGGCGGCGGGCGCGTCATCGGCGAAGGGCAATTCGGCCCGCGGCTCCGGGTCAGGCGCGGGCGATGTTTCGAGCGGGGTTTTGGGCGAGGGCTGCTCCTCGGGAAGGTTGGTTTCCATGGATTAAAAATTCACCGTCAAGACAACGGGCGCACCTTGGCGAACGCGAGGAAAAAAGCGCCGCGAATTCCTCGCGGTCGAAGCGCCTGTTGAAAAACGCGGTCGCGCAGCCTGCTTCTTCCTCTTTCTCTTCCGCCTAATCTTCCTCCTCGTTCGCCCTCGCTGGGAGGAAGATTAGGCGGAAGAGGAAGAGGAAGAGAATTTTTAGACGCCCTCCAAGAGGGTGTACCGAAACTCAGAACCGGCAGTTTTTTGACCACGGATTTCACAGATTTCACGGATTTCTGATTCCTAAAAATCCGTCTCATCCGTGCAATCCACGGTCAAAAAAAACAAGGCCGGGGCGAGTTTCGGCCCATGCTCTAATTCGTCGGCCCCGTCCCGTTTTCCAACCCTGCGCCGGCTCCCACGATCAAGAGGGTCTCACTCGATTCGCGCTTGGGGTCGATCTGAAAAGCCATGGCAAAGCCCGCTTCTCTCAGCGCGCTGAGGGTGGCCGTCACCCGGGCCAGGGGGAGGGTCGGGGCGGCGGCGAGGGTCAGCCCGTGGTGACCGTGGGCCGGGGCCGGAACTTCCGTCACGCCGCGCACTTTCCAGCCAGCGCGAGCGAGGATCTCGGTGAGCGGGGCGGCGAGCCGCCGCGCCGCCTCATCCCCGGCGGTCACGAGCAGTCCGATCTCGGGTGTGGCGGGCTGGAAATTCCGCGCCAGCACCCCGCACGGCACCACTGCGCCCGCGGGCCGCTCCGGGCGGAAAATATCGCGCCGCTCTTCGCCGTCCGCCGGCGGAGCCCCCTCGCGGCTTTCCCGAGGATCGCCCGGCCGCAGGTGCTCGCGCGACCCTGGGCTGAAATCATGGAGGCGCTCCGGGAGCAGCGAAGAGTGGGTCCGCGGGGTCACCGAGAGCGCTTCGACCTGCTGCTCCAGGGTCTCGATGCGCGCCTGGAGCATTTCGCAGCGCGCCATCCAGTCCGGCGCGGCGGGCGACTCGCATCCGGCGGACGTATCCGGCGTCCCATTCAGCTCGCTGGGCGGACTCAGCGTCACGACCTCCCGGCATTGCGGGCACTGGACTTTTTTCCTCCGACTCGCGGAGCCGACCGTAAACCGCCCGCCGCACGCCGGACAACTCTGCTCCAGAACAGGGGCGCTCGTTTTCACCATATGCTATTGGCCGCCCGCAGCGAGGAGCGCCCTCCCGCCGTCCTGCATGGGGGTGCTTAAAAAATCGTATTCCTCGGCGCTCAATCGCACCATCGGAAGGGCCGTGCGGGGGGGCGCTGCACCCGGCAGCGTGCCGCCCCACTCGGGCACTTTGATAGGTTTGTCGCAGACCGGGCAGTCCCGCGTCAGGCCCTGGAGGCGCGCGTCCACGCGGATTTTGTTGCCGCAGCAGTCGCAGAGAAACTTGATCTCGATCTCGAGGATGCGCGGCGAAAACACCGCCGCCAGCTCCGCCGACTGGCCGGGCCGGTCCGGGAAACCGGGGATGGCGATGACCCGCAGACACCGCGGACAATCGCAGAAACCTCCGGCACTTTCAGCCGAGGCAGAAAGGCTCACGCCGCAGATAGTGCAGTAAAAAGGGATTTCGTCCATGCGGAGGCAAGGGGCTTGACAAAAGCATCATGGACACCACTAATGGACAGTCAAGTTGAAACCAACCCCCATATATTGGGTCTTCGCTGAAAAATCGCTGGCCGGCGCCTGCTCTGGCGATTCGCCGCAGCCTGCTTAAATGAAAGCCGCCCCCTCGCTCCCAGCCGAAGCGCCGATACCCGAAATCGAGCCCGCCCGGCGGCAGTTTATCGAGCGGGAATTCGCGGAGGTTTTGCGCGATGACCACGATGGACGCCGCATCCGCGAGATTCACCACGCGCTTTTCACCGAGGGGAAATCGCTCGCCGTGGTGCGCAACCAATTCAGCCGGCGGCAGCAGGCGCTGCGGGTGATCGCCGTCACGAGCGGGAAAGGCGGCGTGGGCAAGACGACCGTGAGCGTGAATCTCGCCACCGCGCTCGCCGGGCGCGGGCGGCGGGTGCTGCTCTTCGATGCCGACCTCGGCATGGCCAATGTGCATATCTTCGCCGGCGTCACGCCCCGTGGCACGCTGCTCGATGTGGTCGAGGGGCGCAGCACGCTCGCCCAGGTGCTCACGCCCGGTCTCGGCGGTGTGCAAATCGTCTGCGGCGCGTCCGGCGTGGCCGGGCTGGCGGATCTCGATCCCCGCGTCATCACGCACCTCGGCCGCGAACTCGCGCGCCTCGCGGACGACTTCGACGTGCTCCTCATCGACACCGGCGCCGGCATTTCCGCGCAGGTCATGCAGTTCCTCACGCTGGCCCACGAGATGATCGTCGTCGCCACGCCGAACCTCGCCGCCACCCTCGATGCCTACGGCGTCATCAAAGTAGCGCGCGAAGCCCGCCTGCCCGCGCAGATTTCCATCCTCGTGAACCAGACCGACGACGAAGCCGAAGCCGCCGCCATCTTTGCCCGGCTCAGCGGCTGCGCCCACCGCTTCCTCGCCTTTCTCCCCGCCAGCCTCGGCTCTCTGCGGCGCGACCCCGCCGTGGAGGCTGCGAACCAAAGCCGGCAGCCCCTCGTCCTCGCCCAGCCCGCGAGCGAAAACGCCCGCCGTTTCACCGCCATGGCCGCCCGCCTCCTCGACGAAAGCCCCGCCGCACCCGCCGCCAGCCACGCCGCCGCCGCCTGAGCCCGCGCTCTTTTTCCATGTCCGCCAAACCCGCCCAACGCCATGAATCCACAACCCATCGAAAGCCCGTTCCATCCCGTGATTAGCTCCTTCGACCCGCTCGCGGACCTCATCACCGCCGTCCCCGCGCCGCCCGCGTCCGAGCGATCGAGCCTTCACGCCCTGTTGCCCGAGACCAACTTCCTCGAATTCTACGGCCTCACCGACAACCCCTTCGCCGACTGCGTCCACCCGAGCTTTTTCTACCGCACCGAAAGCCACGCCGAGGCCTTTCGAAGCATGATGCAGGCGGTCGAATTCCACGCCTCCCTCGGCCTCGTCACCGGCCCCAGCGGCACCGGCAAAACCCTCGTCAGCCAGCTCCTCCTCGAGCACCTCGATCCCGTGAAATACCACGTCATCCTCGTCCTCGTCACCCCCGGCCTCACCAAGACCGGCCTCCTCCGCGAGATCCTCTCCGAGCTGAACCTCGCCCTCCCCGTCGGCATCGCCCGCGTCCAGGACCTCATCAAAACCCTCAGCAACCACATCATCGACATGCACCAGCGCGACCAGCGCCTCGTCATCATCGTCGATGAATGCCACCTCCTCGACGCCGACTGCCTCCACATCATCCGCACCCTCAGCAACATCGAAATCCCCGAGCGCAAACTCACCACCAGCCTCCTCTTTGGCGAAGCCCGCCTCGCCCAGCGCCTCGAGCACCCCAGCTACGAATCCCTCCGCAACCGCATCTACCTCCGCGCCCGCCTCCAACCCCTCCGCGCCGACGAAACCGCCCAGTACGTCAAATTCCGCCTTCTCGTCGCCGGACGCATGGCCGACCTCTTCACCCCCTCCGCCCTCGACGCCCTCCACACCCATTCCGGCGGCATCTGCCGCAGCCTCAATAAACTCGCCATGCTCAGCCTCATCGAAGGCGGCACCCACCAGCGGCCCCTCATCGATGCCGCCACCGTCGCCGCCGCCGCCGCGCGGATGTAGTCCCCGCCATGCGGCCCCGCAGCAAGACCGACCTCCGCCGCAGTCGCCCCGCGCTGCACCCACCAAAACCCGCACCGCATACCGCCACCGGCGCGGCTGAAGAAGCCCAGCTCTTCGGGGAAAGCCCGCGCGCCATCCCTCCTCCGCCGTCGCCGGAGCCAGAAAGAAAATTGCCGCGCAGATCGGCGGAATGAACGGATGACCGCGCCGTTGACTCGCCACCGAAAAATCGGAGACTCCTGCCTCATGGCAACACCAGCCCTCAGCGAAATCGAAAGCGAGTTTGCGCGCCTGTCGCCGGAAGCTCAACTCGGCCTTCTTGAACGTCTCGTTCATCGCGCACGCCTCGCAGTTTCGAGTCGCCGCGACACTTGGGAGGCCGACCTTTCCGCCATGGCCGCCGACCCGGAAGTGCAACGCGAACTCAGCCGCATCGATCTTGAGTTTAGCGTCACCGAAGCCGACGGGCTGGAGAGGCCCTGATGGCTGTCCAGCGGGGCGAAATCTACTTCGTGAACCTCAATCCCGTTCAAGGACGGGAACAGGCTGGCCACCGGCCCGTATTGGTGTTGTCCGCCGATGCCATCAACCGTCTGCCGCTGGTCGTCACGGTTGTTGTCGGAACCAAAGGCGAGAATGTTTCGCGTGACTATCCGACCAACATCCGCGTCTCGGTGGCGGAGAGCGGCTTGCCGTTGGAGACGGTTTTTCTCTGCTTTCAATTGCGTTCACTCGATCCCATCCGCTTTGCCGGTCCACCCGCTGGCACGATCGCCGGCGCGGTGCTCGAAAAAGTCGAAACCGCCGTTCGTCACTGCCTTGGATTGTAGCACGCGCTTCGCTCAAAGTGTCCCGATGAACAGGCCGCACCTCGGTTCTGATTTCGACGACTTCCTCCAGCATGACGGACTGCTGGCCGGGTGCGAGGCTGGCGCGCTCAAGCGCATGGTCGCGTGGCAGATTGAACGCGAGTTGAAGCGCCGCCGCATCTCCCGTGCGAAGCTGGCGAACCGCATGAAAACGAGCCCCGCCACGCTCGACCGCCTGTTCGCGCCAGACCGATCAGTCAAGAAATGTCGCCTGACCCGAATGGCATTAAGTTAAGGCCAATTTGGGATATAGGCGGCGCCAGGAACATCCCGGAGGGATGCTGGAAATTAGCCGGGGGTAACACCCCTGGAATCCGAAATCAAAAGGCGCGCACCCAGGAGGGGTGCCGGAAGATCGCCTTGCGTCCAAGTTCCAGCACCCCTCCGGGGTGGGCTCGGTGTGGGTCGGTTTCCCGGGGGTGTTACCCCCGGCTAATTTCCGTGAACCCTCCGGGTTCGGATCGAGCTTTCATCTCAAACTGCCCTTAACTTAATGCCATTCTCGCCAGACCCCTATCACCCTCGCACGCAGCGCGGCGGTATGAGGCAGGTCAGCGGAAATACTCGTCGAAGCTCTGCTTGTTGGGCTTGAGCGAAAGCTCGCCGGTGAAGCCGCGAGTCTTGGCGGCTTCGAGCATTTCGCGCTCGCTGCCGAACTGGCTGACGGCAGCGGTGGCAAACTCAAAGATGAACCATGATTCAGGGCGGTCTTTTTCCGAATGATTCGGTCCCTGCCGTCCAATCAAGAACCTGCGATCAAAGGAAAAATCGGCGATGTCTCGGATACCCTGCACTCCTTCGGATGACTTGTTAGGGTTGCGCACATCGCCGCCGCGGTAGCGTTGCAGATGAGCTGATTCAAATGTGTCTATCCAACCCGGTTCGTAGGGAAAGACCAAAGGGAGCCGCCACCAGTCGCGAAAACCATCGTAAGTGAAAAAATCCTCCGGTGCCTGCGGCAGCACTGCGGGAGCCACGAGCGCCTTCCGGGCAGCAATCGTGTTCGCTCGTCGTTGTGTGTCCTCGGCATTTATCCGATCCCTGTCTCGCTGCCACGGGCCAACGGTGTTATTCCAAGCGAAGTTCAGGGCTTTGGTTCCCAACTTGAGCACACCCGCCGTCCCGGCCGGCTTCGCGGGGCCGATGCAGTAGAGCGCCTGGTCGGTGCGGAGGAAGATCTGGCCGCCGCTGAGGGCGGGGGAGGCGTAGGTGGCTTCGCCGAGGTCGTTGGTGGCGATGAGGGCGAATTTGTCGGCGGGTTTGACGACGCGGCAGACGCCTTTGTCATCGAGGAACCAGACGAGGCCGGCGGCGCTGACGGGGGAGGCGTGGGTGCGGGCGAAGCGTTCGTTCCAGACGATCTCGCCGGTCGTGGAGTCGAAGGCGTGGGCGAAGCCGCGGTCGTCGGTGAGGAGGAACCAGCCGCCCTCGATGATGGGCGAGGGGACGTAGGAGACGCCCGCGCCGGTGCGGTGGTGCCAGACGACGTGGGTGCTGGTGACGTTGCCGGTGCCGTCGGGCCGGATGGCCATGATGTGGTGATCGGGGAAGCCGCCCGTGATGTAGAAAAAGCCGGTCTTTTCGCTGAAGACGGGGGAGGCGACGAACTGGTCGGTGGGGCCATCGACGATCCAGAGCAGCGCGCCGGTGTCGGGGTCGTAGCTGGCGATGCACTTGGAGCCGCTGAGGACCATCTGCATGCGTCCGGCGGCTTCGCGGATGAGGGGCGTGCAGTAGCTGCGGGTCTTGTTCGGACGGTCGATGCGCCAGAGCTCGTGGCCGTCCGTGCGGGCGAGGGCGACGATGTAGCCGTCGCCGTCGTGGTCGCAGTTGACGATGACTTTGTCTTTGTAAAGGACGGGCGTGCTGCTGAATCCGTGGACGCTGGAGAAGACGCCGGGGCGCTTGAGCCAGAGCTGTTTTCCGGCGAGGTCGTAGGCGGCGACGACGACTTCGCGGCCATCGAGGAAGGTGCAAAAGACGCGCTCGCCGTCGCAGGCCGGGGTGGAGGAGGCGTGGCTGTTTTCGCGATGGAGCGGCTCCATCGGCGCTTTGAGCACGGTTTGCTGCCAGAGCAGTTTGCCGTTCGCGCGATCGAGGCAGAGAAGTATCCGCTCCTGGGTTTCGGCGCTCGCGGCGACGGTGAAAACTTTCCCGTCATAGACGATCGGAGACGCGTGCCCGGTGCCGGGAAGAGGAGTGCGCCAGACGACGTTCTCCGTCTTGCTCCACGTCGTCGGGAAAGCGGTCTCGGCGCTGCGTCCGTCGGCACGCGGGCCGCGCCACTGGGGCCAGTCCTCCGCATGGGCGGCGGCGGCGAGCGTGGCGAGCAGGAGGAGCGGGCGAAGCAACATCCGCGCACGCTATTGGGGAGGCGGTGTCGCGACAAGACTGCGCCGACTCCTAGACCTCCGCCTCGATATAGCGCTGCCACTCCGGCGGGAGCGGCGCGCGCTCGATGCCATCGGCGATGCGCCCCTCGAAGGCCGGCTCGAACGGTGTGCTCGTGCCATAGACCATGATGGTGTCGCGCGAGCCCTCGGCGCGCAGGGCGTGGGCGACGCCGGCCGGGATGACGAGGCCGGCGTTGTTCGGCCCGCGCTGGTCGTCGCCCTCGATGAGGAAACGCATCACGCGGCGCGGCATCCCGGCGCGTTCATCGGCGAGCAGCATCTCGACATTGCCCTGGATGAAAAACATCGCGTCCCACTGCTCGCGGTCGTACGGGCGCAGCGCGTGGTTTTTCGGCTCCGCCGTGAAAAGCCGCTGGAACCAGGCCTCGGCGGTCGTGCCCTCGGGAATGTGCGGCGGGTGAATGTGAAAACCCTTGGCGGTTCCCGCGTACATCCGCGCCGTCGCCCACTGCCGCGGCCACAGCCCGATGGCCGCAAGCGCGCCGTCGCCCATGCGCGCGAATTCGCCGAAGAATCCGCGATGCCGCTGCGCGTAGATTTTGCGCGGGAAAATCTCGACGCCGGGAATCCACGCGCCGTCGAGTTCGCTGCGCTTCGCGATCAGCTCGCCGGCTTCCACGCCGCTGGTGGAGAGGCGCTCGGGGAGAGAGCTGGAGGAGTAATCGCGCTGCGTGAGCTGTGCGCGGGCGTCGGGTTTGAGGGCGTGCCAGAGGTCGGACATGGGGCGGAGACTAGGGAAGTCGGCGCAGCCGTGGCAGCATCATTTTTGCGCGGCAGCGGCGTACCAGCGCACCGTTTCCTCCAGCCCCTCATCCACACTCACCAGCGGCTCGAAGCCGAGTTCGCGGCGGATTTTCCCGATGTCTGCGGAGCTGTGCCGAATGTCACCCGCGCGCGGCGGCCCGTACTTCACGGGCCGTTCCGGGAGAGCTGTGATCGCGGCGACGCGGCCGGAAATCATCGCGTAGAGCGCATCGAGCGTGGTGCTGGCCCCGCCGGCCACATTGAAAACCTCGCCGAGAGCGGCGCGGTTGCGCGTCGTCGCCGCGAGGAGGTTCGCCTGCACCACATTGGCGACATGGCAGAAGTCGCGCGTGATGCCGCCGTCGCCGTGGATCGCGCACTCGCCGCCGCGCACGAGCGCGGTGATCCACTGCGGGATGACGGCGGCGTATCCGCCCGTGGGATTCTGCCGCGGGCCGAAGATGTTGAAGTAGCGCAGGCCCGTGCTTTCCAGCCCGTAGTGGTCGAAAAACTGGCGCGCGTAGATTTCGTCCATGAGCTTGGAGGCACCGTAGGGACTGAGCGGGTGGCCGATCTGCGACTCGGTTTTCGTCGCGCGCGGATCGTCGCCATAGACGGCGCTGCTGCTCGCATAGACCACGCGGCGCACGCGGTTGTCGCGCGCGGCGGCGAGGAGATTGAGCGTGCCGGTGACGTTCGTTTCGTGGCAGCCGAGCGGGTCTTCGATCGAGAGCGGCACGGAGATGAGGCCGGCGTGATGCAGGACGTAATCGGCGTGATCGCTCGCCTCGCGGCACGCGCCCATGTCCGTGACGGAGCCTTTGAGGAAAGTGAAGCGCGCCCATTGCTCCGGGCTCACTCCCGCCTGCACGCCGGCGAGATTTTGCGGCGAGCCGGTGGAGATGTTGTCGAGCCCGGTCACGCGCTGATCAAGCCGCAGCAAAGCTTCGAGCAGATGCGAGCCGATGAACCCCGCGACGCCGGTGATGAGCCAGGCGCGCGGCTCCGCGGCGAGTTCTTGCTGGAGGAGCGTGTAGGCGGTCATCGGATGGGAGGAGTCCACGAAAGACACGAAAAGCACGAAAGGGGACAATCTTTTTCGTCCGGTTTCGTGACCCGAGGAGAGTTTCACGAAACCAAGAAAACGTGTCATCCCGAGCGGAGTTCCGCGTGGGCGCAGGTGGGGCGGAATGGAGTCGAGGGACCTCGGCAGTCAGATGAAGCTCAGCATGCGATCGGACCGCCGAGGTCCCTCGACTGCGTTACACTCCGCTCGGGATGACACGCTGTTGGTGTTTCGCGGCACCTTCCAAAACGCGCTCGTATTCGCCGGCGATGCGCGTGAGGTCGAAGGCGCGGGCCTTTTCCCAGCTCGCGTGCTTCATCGCGAAAAGCGTGGCGTCGCTTTCGAGGAGCCAGTTCAGCTTGTGGGCGAAGGCGTCGAGATCGCCGAGCGGGACGCGGTAGCCGTTGATGCCGTCGTCCACGACATCGCGCACGCCGGGGATGTCGCTGGCGACGATGGCGAGGCCGTATTTCAACGCCTCGATGGCGGCGACGGGCAGGCCTTCGGACAGCGATGGCATGCAGAGAATGTCGGCGTCGGCGAGGAGGCGATGCACCTCGGCGGCATCCAGCCAGCCGGTCATCTCGACCTGATCGCCGAGACCGTAGCGGGCGATGCGTTCTCGCAGATGGGGCATCAGCGGACCGTCGCCGATGAAGGTCAGCCGCCACGGAAGGCGGATGAGCCGCGAGAGAACCTCGAGGACAAACGCGGGATTTTTCTGCGGGTTCAGCCGCCCGATGAAAACGAGATGGCGCTGCGGCTTCGGAGCGGGCGGCGCGGGCCGGCCGTCGGAGAGATCAATGCCATTGAGGATGCGCTCGACCTTGCGCCCGTAGGCGCGCTCGGCGAGTTCCTGGACAAAGGAGCTGACGGCGGTCGCGGCGGCGGCGCGGCTCCAGACCTGGCGGGCGATGGGGCCGATGATTTTGAAAAGCGCGGCGGTCTGCTCGGGCACGCCGCCGGGGACATCGCCGAGGTGCGCGGTGAGGACGTAGGGCGTGCCGGTAAGCCGATGCACGGCCCACGCGAGGAGGCCGGTGGGCATGGCGAAGTGCGCGTGGATCACGTCCGGTCTCCAGGTGCGGATGTGGCGGAGCGTGGGGAGAAAACTGGTCGCGCAATACGCGGCCATCTCATGCACGCGGCAGGTGTCGGGCGCGCGGCGGCCGCTGGCGTTGCGGTAGATTTCCACGCCACCGCTCTGCTCGCGGATTGAGCGCCAGCCGAGCGCGGCGGTCTGCACGCGGACTTCATGGCCGCGCTTCACCATCTCCGCGGCGATGTTCTGCGCCACGCGCCCGCCACCGCCGCCGAGCGGCGGGTATTCGTAGCAGAGGACGAGGATTTTCATGGGCGCGGCGCGCGGCTTTTCCGGGGAGCGCACGCGTCCCGCGTGCTGGTCGTGTCGTCTCGGCACGACGAACTTTCCGAGGCGCGCGATTGGTGAAGGATGTGCGCTTTTTCCACAAGGCACGCCGCGGGAAGTTCGCGCAGGCGGGACGCCTTCGCCAACACGCGGGACGCGTGTGCTCCCCGGATTCTGCGCTCCACGCTCATCGTTTCATCCACTGGCTGAGCAGCCAGTAGCACC
>JAYWEP010000150.1:0-16101 GCA_043779205.1 Chthoniobacter sp.
CACCCAGCATTTGGAATCCCTGCGCGCCGGGGATGAGCACGCGCGCACGGCGCTGCTGGAGTGCGTGTATGCCGAGCTGCGCCAGCTCGCGCGGGCGAAAATGGCCCGCGAGCTGCCGGGCCACACGCTCCAGCCGACGGGCTCGTTCACGAGGCGTGGCTGCGACGCGGGCGGAGGCGGCGGGAGAGAAGGCGCGCACATTTCACCCACCGCCTCCGCCCGTTTCAGTCAGCGATGCTTCGCTCCGTTCCGGTCGCAAAGCCTCCCGGAACTCCACTCAGCATGACGGCGCTTTTTCAAACGGACAACCACCGCAATTGGATGGCTTCTTGCCGCGAGGGGCGGGGCGGGCGTAGCTTGCGCGGCGTGAAACTGCTCCTCGAAAATCTCCCGGCGAGCCTCGCGCCGCAGCGCGAGACGCTGGCGCGCTGCCTCGAGGCGATGAATCGCGCACTGCCTCTGCGCGAGGTGTGGCTCTTCGGCTCGCATGCGCGCGGCGACGCGCGGCCCGACAGCGACGTGGACCTGTGCCTCGTGGCGGAAGGTGCGGAGCGGCAGCTCGCAGCGGCGCAGAGTTTTCGCAAGGCGATGTGGGAGATCGAAGGCAAACCGCCTTTCACACTCGTCCCGATCGCGCCGCAGCGGCTGGAGGAAAAGAAGGCGATAGACGATCATTTTTTTGGAACCGTGTTGAGCGAAGGGGTCTTGATTGCCGCGCAAGACTGATTCCAACAATCCGTCGGACTGGCTTTGGATCGCCGCCATGGATCTGACGGTGATCGAGTTGGCCGTGAGCCAGGAGATTGGTTTCCAGACCGTGCGCAGCAAGCTGGCGGAGGTTCTCGAAAAGACCATCAAGGCGGAATTGCTCCGCCTCGGCTGGCGTCTGGAAAAGACGCACGACCTCAATCGCCTGGCCCTCGCTTTGCAACGTCATGCCTCTCCGGTCGAAGCCGCCGCCACACCGCTTTGTCGCGAACTCGCGGAGGTCTATTTCACCGATCGTTACCCCGGTTTCGATCTCGATGATCCCGACTGGCCGGTGCTCCGCGCGCAGTTGGAGCAAGTCGCCGCATTGCTCAATGCGGTGCAGGCTCGCGTCATTGCGCCGGGAGCCTGACAGCGCGAACGACATCAGCCATCTCCTCGACACGCTCCAAGAAGGCGATCCCGCCCCGCCGGGCACGACGCGCGCAAAGCCGAACTCGTGAAGCTGCGTTACTTCGTGGGATTCACGATCGAAGAGGGGGCGGAGGTTCTCGCGATCTCCGTCCCCACGGCCAAGCGCGACTGGAGCTACGCCCGCGCGTGGCTGTTCCGGGAAATGGGAAAACCGGTCTGAGCGGGGCTCTTAGCCGCGCAGGAGAATTTCCGCGGCCTGCGCCACGTCTTTGTCGCCGCGGCCGGAGAGGTTCGCGATGAGGATTTCGTCGGCGCGCATCTGCGGCGCGACTTTCAAGACGTGGGCGATGGCGTGGGCGCTTTCGAGGGCGGGGATGATGCCTTCGGTGCGCGAAAGGCGCTGGAAGGCGTCGAGCGCTTCGGTGTCGGTGGCGTAGTCGTAGGTGATGCGGCCCTGGTCGCGGAGGTAGGCGTGCTCGGGGCCGATGGCGGCGTAGTCGAGCCCGGCGCTGACGCTGTGGGTGAGCTGGATCTGGCCGTCGTCGTCGGCGAGGAGATAGGTCTTGGTGCCTTGGAGGATGCCGAGTTTGCCGCCTTGGAAACGCGCGGCGTGGTCGCCGTCGCGGATGCCGCGGCCTCCGGCTTCGACGCCGATCATGCGGACGGCGTCATCTTTCAAAAAGGGCCAGAAAAGGCCGATGGCATTGCTGCCGCCGCCGACGCAGGCGACGAGCAAATCGGGGAGACGGTTTTCGCGTTCGAGGATTTGGCGGCGGGCTTCGTCGCCGATGACGCGGTGAAAGTCGCGGACCATCATCGGGTAGGGATGTGAGCCGAGGGCGCTGCCCAATATGTAATGGGTCGAGCGGACATTGGTGACCCAGTCGCGCATGGCTTCATTGATGGCTTCCTTGAGCGTGGCCTGGCCGGCGGTGACGGCGACGACGCGTGCGCCGAGAAATTTCATGCGGGCGACATTGAGCGCCTGCCGCTCCATATCGACGGCACCCATGTAGATCACGCATTCCAAGCCCGCGCGCGCGCAGACGGTGGCGGTGGCGACGCCGTGCTGGCCCGCGCCGGTTTCGGCGATGATGCGCTTTTTCCCCATGCGCTGCGCGAGGAGGATCTGGCCAAGGGCGTTGTTGATCTTGTGCGCGCCGGTATGGAGGAGGTCTTCGCGCTTGAGGTAAATCTTCGCGCCGCCGAGCTGCTGGGTCAGGCGCTCGGCGAAGTAGAGTGGCGTGGGCCGGCCCGCGTATTCGTGGAGCAGCCAGGCGAGTTCCTTTTGAAAGTCAGCGTCGTCGCGCGCGGCGAGGTACTCGGCGGTGAGATCGTTGAGGGCGGTCATCAGCGTCTCGGGGACAAACATGCCGCCGTACGGGCCGAAGTGGCCGTGGGCATCGGGCAGCGAGGTGAGGTCGGGCATAGGAGCGCGGAGCGTAGGCGCGGGGTGGGGGAGGGGCAAACGGGTTTTGCGGGGGAACCACTGATCTGCGGGGAAGGGAGGAACCACTAACCTGCACTGACTGGCACTAATCGGAAGGAAGGATCGTGAAGCCTCGTCCAGCAAGGCCTCGCGAGCCTTTGCCTTTCATTAGTGCCGGTAAGTGCAGGTTAGTGGTTCCTTTCTTTCAAACGCCGCGCCAGACGAGCCACGCCCAATTGGCGGCGATGGTCACGATCGCGGCGCGGCGCGCACTTTTCCCGACCCACGCGGGCCACGTATCGCCGCGCAGGCGCGGCAGCCGGAGCGCGAGCACGGTCGCGGCGTAAGCATCGAAAAGCGCCAGCGCGACGAACGCGCCAAACGCGAGCGGATTGATCCAAAACGCCGCGCCGAAATCGCCGCCGAGCGCGAAGCGCACGCAGCGCGTGGCCCCGCACGTCGGGCACGCGCAGCCGGTCATTTCGTGGAACGTGCAGCGCGGCAGCGGCAGCCCGAGCCGCAGCCAGAGCCAGGCGAGCGCGAGGCTCGCGAGCGAGACGCCGAGCCAGAGCGCTTCGTGGTCGGTTTCGCCGGGTCGCAGCCGCCGCCAGGTCATGCCGGTGCGCCGCCGCGGCGGCTAATGGTGGACTCCCTGCGAACTCATAATCATCCCGAAAAGCGCCCCGTAAAAAAGCCCGACCCCGATGCAGCAGACGGCCACCGGCAGCAGCACCGCACAGACCGCGCGACCGCCGCCGATCTCATGCGTTTTCGCGAGGCCCAGGCACAGGCACACGAGCCCCCAGATGGAGCCGATCGAGGAGCCGCACATCGGGATGACTTGAAAAAGAGCGGTGGAGCCCGCCACGTAACAATAGGTGCGCAGGGTGGTCTCGAAGTTCTGTTTTGCCCCGCCGCAAAGCATCAGCGAAAGATGCAGGACGCCCGCGGAAATGAACGTGCCGAGGATGCTGAACAGCGGCAGCGCCACCGCCAGCCCGATCCAAAGTCCCGGGCCTCCTTTCTCGAAGAACGTCTCGATCATCTTGCGCATTTCCGGGGGTAGCGCCGGATTGGCGATGAGGCTGTGGATGGAGCCGTAAAAATAAAAGAGCGCGGCCAGGCCGCCGACCCAGCGCAGCGGCACGCTGTAGCCGAGCGGGGTGCCCAGCCCGCCCTCGCGTTTCATGTCGGCGAAAGCGCGGTTCGGATCGAGCAGCACACCTTTGATCGTCTGCCCGATCGCCGGGAAAAAACCGAGCTGCGCGCGCTGCTCCCACGCCGGGCCGGTGCGCTCCTCCCCGCTGCCCGCCGGCAGCTCGCCGCCCTGCATCATGCCCTGCATGAGGCCGGGCTTGGCCTCGGCGGAATACGCTTTGCCATCGAGCCACACGATCTGCGCCGGCGGAAAATACCGGCCCGTGGCCGTGCAGCGAATCCACCCCTCGGGCACGCTCTCCGCGCCCGCGCCGCTGGCGGCCCGCGCCTTGCCGAGCGGCGCCCAGTCGGCCATGCCCTCGCACCAGACGAGCGTGCTGGTGGTGATCGTCCCGCTCGCGAGCAGGCGGTCGAGTTCGGTCTCCGGGATCGGTCCCTGACGCTGTCCGCCTTGATCGTAATACCAATTCATGTTGCTCCTTGTTCTGCGGGTTTGGGTCTTCTAGTTTCCGCCGCTCTATGCGACGCGAAACCGCAGTGAAGATGAACCTCCTCCGCGAGTAAAACGGAAACCGCATGCCCGCCGTGCTCCCGGTTCCTCCGTCCTTCGTGGCGTGTCCCGCCTGCGGATTCGCCCTCCCGCTCGACGCGCTCGCGCACGGCGGCGAATGCCCGTGTCCGCAGTGCCGCGCCCGTCTGCGCGGCGCGCTTTTCCCCGCATTTTGGCATCCGGAGCCCGTCGCGCCCGGCCTCGCGGATCAGGCGGGCGACGGCGAGGCCGTGTGCTTTTTCCACCCGGAGAACCGCGCCGCGCTGACGTGCGACCGCTGCGGGCGCTTCCTCTGCGCGGTCTGCGACATGCCGCTCGGCACGCGCCATCTTTGCCCCACCTGCCTGACCAGCGGGCTCGGTGGGGAAAAGCTCCCCGAGCTGGTGGTCCGCCGTTTTTTGTGGGCGAATACCGCGCTGCTCACCGGCCTCGTGCCGCTGGTTCTCGGTCTGTTTGTCTGGCCGGGGTTCATCGTCACGGGCCCGGCGGCCATCTTCTGCGCGCTCTTTGGCTGGCAGCGGCCCGGCAGCCTCCCGCGCGGACGCCGCCACTGGGTCGCCGTGCTCGGCCTCATCTGCGGTCTGCTCCAGCTCACGGTCTTGTTCGGCATGTTCTTCCTCATCACCAACTCGGCCGTCTGGGCGAAAACTTTCCGATGAAATCCGCCGCGCCCGCCTACCGCAAACTCCCCGGACGCAGCCTCGCCTTCGGCGGCCTCGGCCGGCTCTGGCTCGCGGAGGATCATGTGCTCGAGGTCGAGTCGCTGCTCGTCCACGAGCGCTACCGGCGGTTCTTTTTGAAAGACATCGCCGCCATCGTCGTGCGGCGCACGAAGGCGCGGCTCTGGTGGAATCTCGGGCATGGCGCCCTGGGCTTTGGCGGCGCGGGGCTCGTGGGCGGGCTGTGGTGGGGCGGCACGTTTGTGAAAGCGGAGGAGCCGCGCGTCATGCTCTGGGTTTTTGCGGGGATGATCGCGCCCTTCGCGCTCGTTTTTCTCATCCTGTTTCTCATCAATTCCCTCCTCGGCCCCACCTGCCGCTGCCACCTCCAGACCACCGCCGCCGGCTGGCATCCGCTCGCCGCGCCCAGCCGCCTGCGCGCCGCGCGCCGCGTCGTCGCCCGGCTTGCGCCGCTCATCGAGGCCGCGCAAAAAGCGAACGCGCCACCGCCGCCGGAGGCCGTCGAGACTTCCGCGTGATGGGCACGCTCCCCGGCGCAGCGCGCGCGTGGCGCGGACGCCTCGTCCGCGATTCGTCCGGCGAACGCCCCCGTTCGCCGTTGCCGCGGCAGGCGCTTGCACTTCGCCGGGCGGGGCGCCCGGCGGACATCCGCGGACGGGGCGTCCGCGCCACGCGGCCTGCGCCCGGTCGGCGGCGCAAAATGCCTTTTCATTCTTCCGCGGGTCGCCCACCGTCGCGCGGAATTTTTCCATCCTCCAGAAGCCCACCCATATGAGCTGGTACTACGCTGACAATACCGAACGCCGCGGCCCCATCGAAGACGACGCCTTTCAAGCGCTCGTCGCCGCCGGCACCATCCGCCCCGACACCCTCGTCTGGCGCGAAGGCTTCGCCGCCTGGGTGCCGTACCGCGACGCCGCGGCTGGTTTCACCGGCCCCTCCGCGACGACGCCTGCGGACGCCAGCGCCCGCGCGTGCAGCCATTGCGGCAAGCTCTTTCCCGCCGATGAAATGATCGAGCTCGCCGGACGCTCCATCTGCGCCGGCTGCAAGCCGCTGGTCGTCCAGCACATGATCGAGGGGACCGGCGGCGATGGCGGCGTCACGTTCATCGACCCCGCGCAATTTCTCGCCGACCTCCGCGCCCGCGGCGGCTACCGGATTCGCATCGGCAGCGTGCTCTCGCGGGCCTGGGCCACGGTCACGGCGAACTTCTTTCCCTGCGTCGGCGTCACCCTGCTCATCTACCTCATCATGGGCGTCAGCCAGAATATTCCCTGCCTCGGCATTCTCGCGCCCTTCCTGCTCACGGGTCCGCTGATCGGCGGGATCTACCTTTATTTCCTCAAGCAACTGCGCGGACAGCCCGCCGTCGTGGGTGACGCCTTCAGCGGTTTCAACACGCCGCACTATGGCCGCCTCGCCCTGACCGGCACGATGGTCACGCTCATCATCCTCTTCGCTGCGGTCATCCTCATCGGGCCGGGTGTGGCGCTGAATTGGGCCGCGTTGCAGGCCAAATCCGACGCGCCGCCCGTGGGCTTCATCGTGTGGTGCTTTGTGGCGGTTTTGCCGCTGATGTATCTCGGATTCTGCTGGCTGCTCAGTTACGCGCTGGTCATCGACAAAGGGCTGGAATTCTGGCCCGCGATGGAACTCAGCCGCCAGGTCGTGAACATGAATCTGGGCGGCTGGCTCCTGTGCCTTCTCGTCAACGGCCTGCTCTCCCTCGCGGGAATGATGGTTCTGTGCGTCGGCCTGCTCGTCGTCATGCCGGTTTCCGTGTGCAGTCTGATGGTGATTTATGAGGATATTTTCTCATCACGTTCCGGTCCCACGGCTTGATTTCGGGGAAGGGCGGGAGCTGTTCTGCTGCCCCACATGGCCACGATGAACGCCGTCCGCTGCCCCAAGTGCGCCCAGCCTCTCCCCATCGAACTCCTGAGCGCTGGCGGCGCGTCCGCGTGCCCGTTCTGCCGCGCCGGGATCGAGGTCTTCGTCTTTCCCGCCGTGCATCGCCAGATCGGGCGCGGTGCCGCCGCCGAGTCCGCGCTCATCGACGGCGAGACCACCTGCTTTTTCCACGCCGAAAAAAAGGCCGCCGTCGTCTGCGGCGGCTGCGGCCGGTTCCTGTGCGCGCTCTGCGATGTGCCCGTCGGCGGCCAGCACCTGTGCCCCAAATGCGTCGAGGCCGGGCGCACGAAAAACACGCTCACCACGTTTGAAAACTACCGCACTTCCTACCCCAGCCTCGCCCTCACTTTCGCCTTCCTGCCGCTGCTCATCTGGCCGGTCTCGCTCCTCACCGCGCCGGCGGCGGTGTTCCTCGTGCTCTTCGGCTGGCACAAGCCGCCGAGCATCACCGGACGGCGGCGGCGCGGCGCGATGATCGCCGCGCTCTTCATGGCGCTCGTGCAATGCGCTGGCTGGGCCGCGCTTTTCCTCGGCCTCTTCTCGACCGCGCACCGTGGCTGATTCCTCCGCTCCCTATCGCAAACTCCCCGGACGCGGCTCGGGCGTCATCGGCTCGACCGCGCTGTGGGAAGGCGACACCCATCTGCTCATCGTGAAATCCTGGCCCTCGGGCGAAAGCTACCGCCGGTTCTTCTTCGCCGACATCCAAGCCATCATCCTGCGCCGCACGAAAAAGCGGATGGTCATCAACATCGTCCTCGGCTGCATCCTCCTGCTCTACGCCGTGCCGCTGATCGTCGTCATGATCCAAAGCCCCGGTGAATCCGGCTGGCTCGTGGCGGGTGGGGTCTGGGCCGGCATCTGCCTTTTCTTCATGTGCGTAAACTCCCTCCTCGGCCCGGCCTGCACGCTGCACATCCAGACCGCCATTCAGTGCGAGCCATTGCCCACCGTCCGGCGCGTGCGCCGCGCCCGCCAGCTCCTCGCCCGCGTCCTGCCCCGCATCGCCGCCGCGCAAGCCGAACCCGAGCCCGCGCCACTTTAAGAGCATGTACCGAAACCCGCTGGACGATGATTTTTTTGACCACGGATTACACGGATTTGGTTTTCTGAAAATCCGTGTAATCCGTGTAATCCGTGGTCAAAAAGCTGTCGGTTTAGAATTTCGGTCCACCTTCTGACCCCATGTCCGCCCTCGCCGCCCAACGCTGCCGCCATCACGCCACGCGCGAAGCCGTGGCGCGCTGCCCGGAGTGCGGCCATTTTTTCTGCCGCGAGTGCATCACCGAGCACGACGAGCGCGTCATCTGCGCGTCGTGTTTGAAAAAAATCGCGCACGCCGCCGAGCAGCCGGTGCAGCGGCGCGTGAGCGTGTGGCCCGTGCTGCAAAGCGCGGGCGGACTGGCGCTCGCGTGGCTCGTCTTCTACACCATCGGCCGCATGCTCCTCTCGCTGCCGGATTCTTTTCACGACGGCACCATGTGGCAGATGGATTTTTCCGAAACCCAGGACGAATGAAGCGCCGCGAACTCCAGCGCAGTGGCCGCCCCGCGAGCGATCTGCTCGAGGAAGCCGTGCGCCTGCTCCGCGCCGCGCCGCTCACCGCGTGGCTCGCGTATTTCGCCGGCACCGTGCCGGGCATGCTTGGCGCGCTCTATTTCATCTCCGACATGAGCCGCAGCGCCTACGCCTCCGAGCGGATCGTGCAGTCGTCGGTCGCCATGGGCACCGTCTGGCTGTGGATGAAATGCTGCCAGGCCGTCTTCACCTGCCGCCTCCGCTCCGAGCTGCTGCTCCTCGATCCGCCGCGCTGGACGCCCGCCCGCCTCGCGCGCCTCGCCGTCGCGCAGATTGCGCTCCAGCCCATCGGCCTCATCGTGCGCCCGCTCGCGCTCGTCCTCACGCTCCCGTACATCTGGACGGCCACCTTTTTTCAAAACGTCACCGTCCTCGGCGACGGCGAGCACGGCGGACTGGGGAAGCTGTGCCGGCGGGCCTTCGCGCAGTGCCTGCTCTGGCCGCTCCAGGCGCATCTCGCCACCTCGCTGCTCACCGTGTTCGGTTTTTTCGTCTGGCTGAATATCGTCATCGCCATGCTCGTCGCACCGCAGCTTGGGAAGATGTTTTCCGGCATCGAGACCCAGTTCACCCAGCACCCGATGGGCCTCGTCAACCCGACCTTTTTCGCCGCCGCCTTTGCCGCGCTCTACCTCTGCCTCGATCCGCTGCGCAAGGCCGTCAACGTCCTCCGCTGCTTCTACGGAAGCTCGCTCCGCACCGGCGCGGATCTCGAGGTGCAGCTCAAAGCCGTGCGCCGCACCGCCGCGCTCGCCGCGGGCGTGCTCCTTTTCCTCGGCACCCTCGCCCCCATCCCCGCGCACGCCGCGATGCGCGAGGAGCCGAAAGTCAGCTCCACCGAACTCAGCCAGTCGCTCGACGACATCCTCGAACGCCGCGAGTACGCCTGGCGCGCACCGCGCGACCTCACCGCGCAGGCCGAGGACAAATCGTGGTTCGGAAAGCTGCGCAAAGATTTCGGCGCATGGGTGGAAGGCGTCGTGAACAAGACCAAGCGCTGGTTCGGGCGGATGATGCGCAAGGCCGCGGACTGGCTTTTCCCCGACAAGGAATTTTCCCCGCGCGACAGCACCGGAATCATGAGCTGGTTCAGCAATGTGCGCGTCATCACCATCCTCCTGCTCATCGTCGCCGCCATCGTCCTCATCGTGCTCATCACGCGCCGCCGTCTGCCCGTCAAGGCCGCCCAGGCCGAGCCCGTCGCGCCGCTGCCCGACTTGAACGAGGAGCACATCACCGCCGACCAGCTCCCCGAGGACGGCTGGCTCGCGCTCGCCCGCGACCTCATGCAAAGCGGCCAGCTTCGCCTCGCCCTGCGCGCCTCCTACCTCGCCAGCCTCGCGCACCTCGGCCACCGCGATTTCATCCGCCTCGCGCGCCACAAATCCAACCACGACTACGACCGCGAACTCCAGCGCCGCGCCCGCGCCAACCCCGAACTGCTCACCGCCTTCGACCGCAACCTCACCGCCTTTGAGCGCGCCTGGTACGGCGAGCACCCGGTCACGCCCGAGACGCTCGGCGACTTCTCGCAAAACCTCGAACGCATCCGCGCATGCTGAGAAAACCGCTGCTCACGCTTTTCTGCGCGCTCCTGCTCGCCGCCGTTTTTTGCTACGGCGTCGCGCGGCTCTTCGCCCTGCGCTACGAGCGGGGCGACGTCTATCCGCCCTACTCCTCGCTCCGCGCCGACCCGCTCGGCGTGAAAGGCATCTACGAGGCGCTCGACCGCCTCCCCGGCGTGGATGCGACCCGCAATTTCCGCGCACTGCCGAAGCTCCGGCCCGCCGCGCCGGTCACGCTCGTCTATGCCGGCGTCACTCAGCACGCGCAGTGGGAGAGCCGCGAGCTGAGCGTCTTCGACGGCCTCGTCCTCGCCGGCACCCGCGCCATTTTCACCTTCATGCCCTTGGAAAATGCGCCCATCCCCGAGCAGGAAAAACGCGCCGAAGACGAGGAGCGCGCCAAGAAGGAAAAGGCCCGCGCGGAAAAGAAAAAGCCGCGTGGAAAAAAACTCGGCGCGAAGCACAAGGAGGAAGAGGCGAAAAAATCCGACGACGGAAAAAAGCCCGACGAAAAGAAGGACGAGGACGAGGAGGAACCCGATCCAAACCCCGCGATCAGCTTCAGCGAAGTCGCGCAACGCTGGGGCTTCGCCTTCGATTACCTGCCCCCCGACAAGGAAAAAAAGTACGCCCGCCGCGCCCTGCTCGCCGACGAGAAAGCGAAGCTGGAGCCCTCGCTCACCTGGCACACCGCGCTCTGTTTCAAAGACCTCAAGCCCGAGTGGCGAGTGCTCTACCGCTGCGACGAAAAGCCCGTCGTCATCGAGCGCCGCTTCGGCCGCGGCAGCATCGTCCTCGCCGCGGATTCCTTTTTCCTCAGCAACGAAGCCATGCGCGCCGAGCGGCATCCGAAACTGCTCGCGTGGCTCTTCGACGGCCCAAGCGCCCTCGTCTTCGACGAAGAGCACCACGGCGTTCGCGACGACCCCGGCATCGCCTCCCTCGCCCGAAAGTACCACCTGCACGGTGTCGTCGCCGGCATCCTCCTCATCGCGCTTTTGTTCGTCTGGAAAAACGCCGTCCGCTTCATCCCCGCCTACGCCGACGACACCGGCGACGGCGATGTCATCGCCGGCAAAGAATCCGCCGAAGGCTTTGTGAACCTGCTCCGCCGCACCATCAAGCCCTCCGAAATCCTCCCCATCTGCATCGCCGAATGGCGCAAAGCCGGCCCCCACCGCGCCGGCGAACAGGCCCAAGTCGAAGAGCTTTTCGCCCAAGAGCAAGCCCGCCCCGCGAAACAACGCAACCCCGTCGCCGCCTACCAAACCATCGCCCAATCACTCACCCACCACGGCTCCTAATCGTCATTCGTCATTCCACATTCGTCATTCCTTCCCATGCCCACCGACACCACCCCAATCACCGACCTCCTCACCCGCGCGCGCGCCGAAGTGCGCAAAGTCATCATCGGCCAGGAGGACGTGGTCGATAAGGCGCTCATCGCCATTTTCACCGGCCACCACGCGCTCATCGAAGGCGTGCCCGGCGTCGCGAAAACCCTGCTCGTCCGCACCCTCGCACGCGTGCTCGGCTGCGAGTTCAACCGCATCCAGTTCACCCCCGACCTCATGCCCGCCGACATCACCGGCACGAGCGTTTTCAACATGCAGCGGAACGAATTCACGCTCATCAAAGGCCCGGTCTTCACCGCCTTTCTCCTCGCCGACGAAATCAACCGCGCGCCCGCCAAAACGCAGTCCGCGCTGCTCCAGGCGATGCAGGAGCACAAGGTGACCATCGACCGCGAGACCCACCAACTCTCGCCAAACTTCACCGTCTTCGCGACCCAAAACCCGGTCGAATACGAGGGCACCTATCCGCTCCCCGAGGCGCAGAAAGACCGCTTCATGCTCAAGGTCTCGATGAACACTCCCGACCGCGCCAGCGAACTCGAACTCGCCCACCGCATGCTCGGCACCAACTCCCCCGAGGACGCCCTCGCCGCCGGCGCGGTGCAAGCCGTCATCTCCGCCGATGACCTCGCCCAAATGCGCCGCGCGCTCGAAGCCGTCACCGTCCGCGAGGAACTCACCGCCTACGTCGTCGATGTCGTCCGCGCCACCCGCGAAAACGACACCGTCCTCGTCGGCGCCGGCCCCCGCGCCACCCAGGCCCTGCTGCTCGCCAGCCGCGCCAACGCCGCGCTCGCGGGCCGCGATTTCGTGACGCCCGACGATGTAAAATCCATGACCGAAGCCGTGCTCGGACACCGCCTCGTGTTGCGGCCCGAATATGAAATCGAAGGCGTCACCATTGCCGAAGTGATCGCGAAAATATTGGAGCAAGTCGCCGTGCCGCGGTGAGGGGATAAATTCGAAATCCGAATATCGAAATCCGAAACAAATTCGAAATGTCAGAAAGCGGGGAAAACAAACCTTACGACCTCGAAGAACGAACGTTCGCGTTCGCGCGGGATGTGCGCGCTTTCATCAAACTTCTCGAGAGAACGATTGGGAATGTCGAGGACGCCAAACAGGTTGTCCGATCTTCCGGTTCTGTAGCCGCGAACTACATCGAGGCCAACGAAGCACTGAGTAAAAAGGACTTTCGGATGCGGATTAAAATCGGGCGAAAGGAAGCGAAAGAAAGCCGGCTGTGGCTGCGTTTGATTGATACAGAAAACCGACCGGAAGCCCGCGCGAAACAGGAACGACTCTGCACCGAAGCCCAGGAATTGATGAACATTCTCGGTGCGATTTTTCGCAAATGTGAGGGCGGCGAATGAGTCTGTTTTTCTCACTTTCACTTCCTTCGAATTTGTTTCGGATTTCGATATTCGGATTTCGAATTTTCCCATGATCGTTCCCCGCACGCGCCTCATCCTCTGGGTTTCGCTGATCGTCCTGCCGTTCGCGGCGGTCGCGGCGACGCTCCCGGCGGCGGCGGGTTTTGCGGCGCTCTTCATCGGCGGACTGGGCTTCCTCGTGCTCTACGATGCGCTCGTCGCGCGCGGGCGCTTGATCGGCGTGCGCGTGCTTTTGCCGGAGGTCGTGCGTTTGCAAAAAGACCGCCCCGGCACCGTGGAGGTGCGCGTGCAGAACGACGCGATGGACGCGCGCACCCTCCGCATCGGCCTCGCCTTTCCGCGCGAGATCGCCGCCGACGGCGACGACCGCACCACCCTGCTGCCCGCCAATGCCGCCATCTCCCGCCTCGAATGGCCGGTCACGCCGGCGCGGCGCGGACAGTATTTTCTCGATCGCGTGTATCTCGAAGCCGTCTCCCCGCTCGGCTTCTGGGCGGCGCGCGCGAGCCAGCCGGTGCGCAGTGAATTGCGCGTGTATCCGAATCTTTTCGACGAGCGGAAAAACGTCGCCGCGCTCTTCCTCAAGCGCGGCCATCTCGGCGTCCACACGCAGCGCGCCGCGGGGCAGGGGCGCGATTTTGAAAAGCTCCGCGTGTATGTGCCCGGCGACAGCCTCAATGAGATCCATTGGAAAGCCTCCGCGAAGCGCGGGCATCCGGTGACGAAGGTTTTCCAGATCGAGCGGACGCAGGAGGTCTATGTGATCGTCGATGCCTCGCGGCTCAGCGCGCGCGCCCTCGCGACCGGTGGCTCCGAAACGACTGTCCTCGAACGCTACGTCACCGCCTCGCTAATCCTCGGCCTCGCCGCCGAGCAGCAGGGCGATCAGTTCGGGCTCGTGACCTTCAGCGACCGCGTGCTCAGCTTCGTCCGCGCGAAAAGCGGCCAGGCGCACTACGACGCTTGCCGCGACCGGCTCTACGCGCTCCAGCCGCAGAGCGTCACGCCGGACTTCGAGGAGCTTTGCTCCTTCATCCGCCTGCGCCTGCGCAAACGTGCGCTCCTCATCTTTCTCACCGCGCTCGACGATCCGATGCTTGCGGAGAGCTTCGCCAAAGCGAGCGAACTCATCAGCCGCCAGCATCTCCTCCTCGTGAACATGCTCCAACCAGCCGGCGCGCAGCCGCTCTTCAGCGAAGCCAACGTCTCGACCGCGGATGATCTGTACAAGCACCTCGGCGGGCATCTGCAATGGAACAGCCTGCGCGAACTCGGGAAGGTTTTGCAGCGCCGCGGCGTCCGCTTTTCACTCCTCGATCCCGTGAAGCTCGCCGCGCAAGTCATCGCGCAGCACGCCGATGTGAAGCGGAGGCAGTTGCTTTAATGACGAATGGCGAATGACGGATGACGAAAGAATGCCGAAGCCTGAAATCCGAATGAAACCTCCCTCACACGCACCCGGACATTCGACATTCCGCATTCGGGTTTCACTCGTCATTCGTCATTCGTCAGTCGTCATTTCCTTTCCCAAATGATCATCGACCTCCCGCGCTTCATCGCCACCGAACGCCCGTCGTGGACCGAGCTGGAAAAAACGCTCGACCGCCTGCAAGCCGAGCCTGGTCGCGCGCTCACGCTCGATGAGGCGAAGCGCTTCCACTTCCTCTACCAGAAAGTCTCCGCCGACCTCGGGCGCATCGCCACCTTCGCCTCCGAGCCGGAGCTGCGGCGTTATCTCGAGGCGCTCACGGCGCGGGCCTACGGCGAGATTCACGAGACGCGCGCGCGCGGGCGGAGCTTCCGTCCGGCGCACTGGTTCTTCGCCGAATTCCCGCGGGTGTTTCGGAAACACGTCGGCGCTTTCTACGTCTCGACCATCATCACGATGGTCGGCGTGCTCTTCGGCGGCCTCGCGGTGATGCTCGATGACGAGGCCAAGGAAGCGGTGCTTCCCGCGATGTTCGCGAACCATATGGGCGATCCGGCCAAGCGCGTGGCGATGGAAGAGAAGGCGAAGAAGGACCGCTACTCCGACAAGCACTCCATGTTCGCCAGCCAGCTCATGACGAACAACATCGGCGTCTCGATCAAGGCGCTCGCGCTCGGCATGACCTTCGGCATCGGCACGATTATCCTGCTTTTCTACAACGGCGTGATCCTCGGCCTCGTCGGCATCGACTACATCCTCGCGGGCCAGGGCGTCTTTCTCGCGGGCTGGCTGCTGCCGCACGGCGTCATCGAGATTCCCGCCATCCTCATCGCCGGCCAGGGCGGGCTCATGCTGGGGAAAGCGCTCATCGGCCACGGCGACCGCGCGCCGCTCACCGCGCGGCTGCGGGCGCTCGGGCCGGACCTCGCCACGCTTATCGGCGGCGTCGGGGTCATGCTGGTGTGGGCGGGTTTCGTCGAGTCGTTTCTCTCGCAGTATCACGAGCCGGTCATTCCCTACGCGGTGAAGATCGCCTTCGGCTGCGTGGAGCTGGCGGTGCTCGTGTGGTTCCTCGGCTCGGGTCGGGTGAAAAACGGTGCGCCATCCGCAGCGGAGGTGCGCGCGTGAATTCCGAGCTGCGCATCCGCACGCCGGAGGGCATCGCTTTCGCCTACCAGCTCGCCGGGCCGGTCGCGCGCTGCATGGCGTGGGGCGTGGATCTCTTCGCGATCATCGTCATCGGCCAGGGCGTCAGCTCGCTCTTCTCAGCGGCCGGCTACGTCAGCCCGGACTTCGCGACGGCGCTTTCCATGATCGCGTATTTCGGCGTCTCGATCGGCTACGGCGTCTTCACCGAATGGGCCTGGCGCGGGCAGACCTTTGGCAAACGGATCATGCGCCTGCGCGTGATGGACGCGCACGGGCTGCGCCTCCAGTTTCACCAAATCCTCATGCGCAATCTCCTGCGCTTCGCCGATCTGCTGCCCGGCTGCTACCTCGTGGGCGGCGTCGCGATGGTGCTCAGCAAACGCGCACAGCGGCTCGGCGATCTCGCGGCGAATACCGTCGTCGTCCACATCCCGAAGCACGCCGAGCCCGACCTCGATCAGCTCCTCGCGGGAAAATTCAACTCGCTCCGCCAGTTCCCGCATCTCGAAGCACGCCTCCGCCAGCGCACCACGCCCGAGGAGGCCCGCCTCGCGCTCCAGTCCCTCGTCCGCCGCGACGACCTCGAACCCGTCGCCCGCGTCCGCCTTTTCGCCGAGCTCGCGGAGCATTTCAAAACGCTCACCGCCTTCCCGCCCGAAGCCGTCGAAGCCATGCCCGACGAGCAGTACATCCGCAACGTCGTGGACCTCCTCTTCCGCCCGCGCGGCGCGGTGTAAGAGGGCGTCGCAAAAAGCGAGTTGCTGTAGGGGAAGCTGCC
>JAYWEP010000151.1:0-6287 GCA_043779205.1 Chthoniobacter sp.
CTGGTTCTTGGGCTGGTGTTGATTTCACAACCCCACCTTTCCAAGTCCTCGCCGCATGAACAACCTATTGGAACTTCACAGCTAGAGCGGTTTCACTAAGCCGCCTCACGGTACGACCACGGCGCGGTAGTAGCGCTGCGTGAGCGCGGCGGCGCCGGGGTCGGTGATGGTGATGGCGCTGCCGGTGCCGGGGATTTGGTCGGCGAGGGTGCGCCAGTGGTTTGCGGACAAAAGATCGTCGGCGTAGTCGATGCGGTAGGTGATTCCGGCAAGGCTCGGGAGGCTGAGCGTTTTGTCGGGGCCGCTGGTCGCGGGTGGCGCGAGGCGCAGGATGCTGGTGGCATTGCGCGGGTCGGTGCCGGCGCGGAATTCCTGGAGGTTGGTCATGCCGTCGCCGTCGGCGTCATCGGTCGCTCGCGACTTGTCGCTGGCCAAGCCCGTGGCATGGCCGAATTTTGCGATCATCCACGCGTCGGGAATGCCGTCGCTGTCGGTGTCGGTGGTGGTGACGGTGACGTTGGCGGAAAACTCGGACGTGTTGCCGTTCGGGTCGGTGGCCGTGGCGCTGATTTTCTGACCGACCGGGATGCTCGCCGGGAGCGTCGCCGCGATGGTGTAATTGCCGCTTGCATTGGTGGCACCGCTGATCGCGCCGATGAAGTTCTGGCCCTCGCCATTACCCGATACGTCGCCGGTCACGTTGGCAAAAAACTCGATGCGAAACGTCGTGCTCGCGATGCTGTTGAGCGTGCCGGTGACGGTGGTGGCGGTGCCGAGCACGGCGGACGTGAGCACGGGAAAGTTTTGCAAATTGTTCGGCCCGGTGTCGCCGTCGCCGGAATCGTTGGCGGTGACGCCATCGCCCCAAATGTCGATGCCGAGTCCGCCATTGGCGGTGATGGAGTTCCCGCTGATGCGGTTGCCCGTGGTGCCGGCATTGTAGATGGCGACGCCCGCGGTGCCATTGCCGGAGATGAAATTGGCGGCCCCCGGCGCGCTGCCGCCGATGGTGTTGTTCGTGGTGCCGCCCGAGCCGTCGGCGAAAAGGGCGACGCCTTCGCTGGTATTGGCGACCACGGTTCCGGTCGGGGTGACCCCGATGGAATTGCCGACGATGAAATTTCCGCTCGTCGGATTGCCGCTGATGGTCACGCCCGCGCCGGTGTTGCCGGAGATGAAATTTCGCCCGCCGCTCGTGCCGCCGATGGTATTGCCCTGCGCGCCGCCATAAATCTGCACGCCCGCTCCCGGATTGAGCGGAGCCGCGAGCGCGGCCGTGCCCGCGGCATTCAGCCCGATGAAATTTCCGGCGACGACATTGCTGCCCGTGCCTGCGCCGCTGAGCGTGACGTTGCCGAAGCCATTGCCCGAAATCACATTGCCCGCACCGGGCGCGGTGCCGCCGATGATATTGGCCGTCGCGCTGCTGAAAATCTGCACGCCGGGAGAGCCGTTCGCGAGGACCGCCGAGCCCGCCGCGTTTGTCCCGATGTAGTTTCCTGAAATGCGGTTGCCGCTCGTGCCCGCGGTGTTCAGCGACACGCCCTGATCGTGATTGCCGGAGATCACATTGCGCGCCGCCGCAGTGGTGCCGCCGACCACGTTGTTCTGCGCGCCGCCGCCGATTTCGACGCCGGAGAAGCCGTTCATCAGCGCGCCCGTGCCGGTGGCATTTACGCCCACGAGATTGCCCGCGACGACGTTGGCGTTCGTCCCGGCACCGCCGATGTAGATGCCCTGGCTGGTGTTGCCGGAAACGAGATTGCCCGCGCCGGTGGCGGTGCCGCCGACGGTGTTCGTCGTCGCGCCGTTGAAAATGCCGACGCCGGAAAACGCGTTCGGGAGCGCCGCGGTGCCGGCGGGATTCGTGCCGATGAAATTTCCCGCGACCACATTTCCCGTCGAGCCCGCATCGCTGATCGCGACACCTTGCGCTGAGTTTCCCGAAAGCACATTTGCCGCGCCCGCAGCGGTTCCGCCGATGGTGTTGTTCGTGGCACCGCCGAAGATTTGCACGCCCGCGAAGATGTTCGGCACCGCCGCCGTGCCCGCCGCATTCAGACCCGCATAGTTTCCGAGCACCACATTGCCGCTCGTGCCTGCGCCGTTGATCGTCAGACCCTGATTGGTGTTGCCGGACAGGACGTTGCGCGCTCCGGCGACGGTGCCGCCGACGGTGTTCCCCTGCGCGCCGCCGTAGATCTGCACGCCGGAGAAACCGTTGGCCATCGCGCCGGTGCCGGCGGGATTCGTGCCGACGAAATTGCCCTCCACGAAATTGCCGTTCGCCGCGTTGATCGCGAGTCCCTGGCTCGTGTTTCCCGAGAGCACATTGCCCGCGCCCGCGGCGGTGCCGCCGATGTGGTTGGCCTGCGGCCCCGTGGCAATCCCCACGCCCGCAAACGCATTAGGCAGCGCCGCCGTGCCCGCCGCGTTCGTGCCGATCCAGTTCCCCTCCACGAAATTCCCATTCGTCCCGGCATCGCGGATGGCGATGCCGTAGGCGCTGTTGCCCGAGATCACGTTGCGCGCCGCCGCCGTCGTCCCGCCGACGTGGTTGCCCGTCGCGCCCGCCTCGATGCGCACGCCATCAAACCCATTCCCCACCGCCGCCGTGCCCGCGGCGTTCGTGCCGATGGAGCAGCCCACGATGCTGTTGCCGGTCGCGCCCGCGCCGGTGATGTCCACGCCCTCCCACGCGAAGCCATTGATGACCAGCCCCTTCAGCGTCACGTTCGCCTGGCTCAGCCGCAGTCCGCGTTTTTCCGACGCCACATCGGTTTGCAGCGCGCCGTTGATGACGACCTCCGGCCCGGTGAGGTTCGTGTCGCCGGTGAAAGCGGTTTGCGTGGTCGCGTCGATGGTCGTGCCGGTGGCGGGCGCGGGCAGGCGGTCGGTGGGGCGGATGGTGAAGACACCGCCGCTGAAATTCGGATCGGTGTTGGGGATTTGGAAAATGATCGTCGCGTTGAGCGCGGTGTAAATCGCGGCGCGCAGGCTGCCGGGGCCGGAGTCCTTGGTGTTCGTCACCACGGTGGTTTGCGCCGGGCCTGCGCCGTACATCGCGACGATGCCGGCGCGGTCGGCGGTGCTGAGGACGCGGTCGGGGTTGCTGCCCATGATGTCGATGAACTGCGTGTAGGCGGGCAGCGGCGTGATGTTGTCCACACCCGTCGGCGCGAAAGCGTTGCGCGTGTAGTGCATGATGGAGAGGAAATCGTACGCGCCGTTGTTCGTGGAGGCGGGGATGAGGATGAAATTGCCATCGCTGAGGACGGCGGCGCGAATCGTCACGAAACTGTTGCGGTCGCCGCGCTGGTGCTCGTGGATGAGCCCGAGGGCGTGGCCGAGTTCGTGGACGAGCGTGCCGCGGCCCCAGCTCGTGGAGCCGATATTGAGCTGCTGCACGCCGCCGATCATGCCGACGGACGAGTTGCCGCCGGAGAGGCCCGCGCCGCCGTCGTTGACCATGATGTAATTGGCCTGCGCCGTCCGCGCGGTAAAAGTCAGGTTCGCAAATGTGGCCCACTCGCCCATCGCATCCAGCGTCGCGGTTTGATGCGCCGCGCTGACGTTGGCATTGAAGGCGTAATAGACAATCCCGCTGGTCCATTTGTTGATGCCGGTTTGCGAGGCGCTGTCGGCGGGCGCGGTGCCCGCGAGTTTGTCGCGCCAGAGCTGGACGGCGGCGACGGGCACGGTCATGTCGCCCATCGCGATGGTCGTCTGGCCGGGCGGCACGGCGGCGAGCATGGCGTCGTAAGCGGCGACTTCCGCCTCGTACGGTTTCGCGAGGGTGGAACTGGCTGCGAGCAGCAGGCAGCCGAGGGAGGAAAGGAGCGTGCGCATGGCTGAATGATCGGGGGTTTTCCCGCCGCGTCCAGCGGCGCGTACGAGTGGCTGGACGTGCTGTGCGCCGCTGTACCAGGGGCTGTCAGTTTCCCCTACAATGGCGCGGGATGCAGGCGGCGCATGATGGCGTCGTAGGTGGCGGTCTTGTAGAGCTCGCCGAGGGTGGGGTAGTTGAAGCAGGCGTTGCTGAAAAGCTCGGCGCCGCCGCCGGAGAGGAGGGCGATGAGGCCGATGTGGACGAGCTCGGTGGCTTGCTCGCCGACGACGTGGACGCCGAGGAGGCGCAGGTCGTCGCGGCGGAAGAGCAGTTTCAAAAAGCCGGCTTCGTCGCCAATGATGCGCCCGCGGGGATTGTGGCTGTACGGCGCGCGGCCCACGACGTAGTCGATGCCTTGTGTTTTGAGGGAGGCTTCGGTTTCGCCGACCATGCTGGCTTCGGGGATGGTGTAGATGCCGGTGGGGAGCAGGGGAGAGGTTTCTTTTTTCAGCAAATCGAACGCATGGCACATGGCGACGCGCGCCTGCTCCATGCTGGTGGAGGCGAGGGCGGGCGGGCCGACGACATCGCCCGCGGCGTAGATGTGCGGGACTTCGGTGCGGTAGTGGGGATCGACGGTGAGGAGGCCGCGCTTGCCGGGGGTGAGGCCGGCGGCGGGGAGGTCGAGGGAGTCGGTATTGCTGCAGCGTCCGGCGGCGACGAGGACATCGCTGACGGTGAGCTGCGCGCCGGAGGAAAGGGTGAGAGTGACGTCGCCTTCGTCGGGGGAATCGCAGCGGGTGACGCGCTCCTGCCAATGAAAGCGCACGCCGGCGAGAGTCATGGCGCGGGTGATGGCGGCGGAGATTTCGGTGTCGAGGAAGGGGAGGAGCGAGTCGCGTCCGTCGATGAGATGCACCTCGACGCCGAGCGCCGCGAAGGTGCAGGCGTACTCCGCGCCAATGACGCCTGCGCCAATGACGGCGAGGCTTTCCGGCATCTCGGTGATCTGGAGGATTTCATTCGAGTCGTGGACGCGCGGGTGGGAAAAGGTGAACTCCGGCGGATGCAGCGGGGAGGAGCCGGTGGCGATGAGGATGGTGCCGCCGCGCAGCGTGATCTCCGGGCCGTCGGCGGGCGTGACGGCGATGGTCTGCGGATCGAGAAAGCGCGCGCGTCCCCAGAATTTCTCGACGTGGGTTTGCTGAAAGCGGGCCTCGATTTCGCGGCGCGCGACGGCGGTGACGTGGCGCTCGTGAAACATGAAATCCGCGAGCTTCGCCTCCACGGTGCGCGAGACGGAAACGCCGAGGAGTTTGCGCGCCTGCCAGCCGGAGAGCAGGAGCGCGCTTTCGCGCAGCGTCTTGCTCGGGATGGTGCCGGTATTGATGCCCGCACCGCCGAGCACGCCGGCCTGCTCGATGACGGCGACGCGTTTGCCGAAGGCCGCGGCGGTGACTGCGCCGCAGGTGCCAGCGGGGCCGCCGCCGATGACGAGGAGATCGTAGAGGGATTCAGGCATGGGTGGCGTTGTCGCAGGATTCGCGGGCGAGGACAAGCGGCTGGCGTGTGCGCGTGGAGCCAAGGCAGGCGTGGAAGTTATTGGGGCGAGCAATTAGGCGTTGCCAGCGGGGGGCTTTGCCAATAACAGTCCCGCCCCTTCCCCACAAAGAGTGTTTATGTTCCCTGTTTTAGCCGCATTTTTGACCGACTCCGGGCTCGCGCTTTCGATGGTTTGCGCCGTGGTCGGATTGGCGTTCGCGTTGTTTTTGATCAAGTCGATCCTCAGTTCCCCGGCGGGCAATGAGAAGATGCGGCAGATCGCCGGGGCCATCGAGGAAGGTGCCAAGGCCTATCTCGGGCGGCAGGTGCGGACGATCGCGGTGATCGCGGTGGCGATCGCCGCACTGGTTGCGTTTTTCAAAGATCTGCCGACGGCGGCGGGCTTCGTGCTCGGCGCGGTGTGCTCGCTGGCGGCGGGCTTCATCGGCATGCGGCTGGCGGTGGTGGCGAATGTGCGGACGGCGCAGGGCGCGACGGTGAGCCGGAAGACGGCGATGCGGGCGGCCTTCAATGGCGGCGCGGTGACGGGGCTGCTCGTGGTCGGGCTGGCGCTGCTTTCGGTGGGCGGATTCTGGGTGGTGATGAACAAGCTGAATCCCGACAAGGCGCTTTCCTCGCTCGTGGGCGTGGCGCTCGGGGCGTCGCTGATTTCGGTTTTCGCGCGGCTCGGCGGCGGCATTTACACGAAGGCGGCGGACGTGGGCGCGGACCTCGTGGGCAAGGTGGAGTCGAACCTCGACGAGGACGATCCGCGCAACCCGGCGACCATCGCGGACAACGTGGGCGACAACGTGGGCGACTGCGCCGGCATGGCCGCCGACCTGTTTGAGACCTACGCCGTCACGCTGATTGCCACCATGGTGCTGGGCGCCCTGCTGGTCACCGGCGCTGGCAC
>JAYWEP010000152.1:0-4465 GCA_043779205.1 Chthoniobacter sp.
CCAGTCCAACGCGCTCGCGACGGACACCGGCGAGAAGTCGCCGCCGGAGACGAACGAGTGGATTCGCAGCTACGGCCGGCCGTCGCAGAACCCGAAGGACAACGCGGGCAACCTCTGGTGTTACCCGGTCTGGAAGGCGCAGAAGGGCGAGAAGGCCGAGTTGGGCTGGTGGGGCATGGAGCTGGCGAAGCGGCTGCTCGACAGCCAGAAGATGCCCATCTTCCTCATCAACGCGGCCGTCGGCGGGACGCGCATTGACCAGCACCAGCGCGACGCGGCGAACCCGACCGACCTCACGACCATCTACGGCCGGATGCTGTGGCGCGTGCAGCAGGCGAAGCTGACCCACGGCATTCGCGGCATCCTGTGGCATCAGGGGGAAAGCGACCAGGGTTCGGACGGGCCGACGGGCGGCTTCGGCTGGGAGACTTACCAGGCGCTCTTCGTCGAGATGGCGGCGGGCTGGAAGCAGGACTTCCCGAACGTGCAGCACTACTACGTTTTCCAGATCTGGCCGAACTCGTGCAGCATGGGCGGACGCGACGGCGCGGGCGACCGGCTGCGCGAGAAGCAGCGCACTTTGCCGCAGCTCTTCTCGAACATGAGCATCCTCTCGACGCTCGGCGTGCGACCGCCGGGCGGTTGCCACTTCCCGCTGGTGGGCTGGGCGGAGTTTGCGCGCCTCATTCAACCGCTCATCGAGCGGGATCACTACGGCAAGATCCCCGCCGCTTCCATCACCCCGCCCAATCTCCGGCACGCCTCTTATGCTGGCGGCACGAAGGACACGATTGCCCTGGAATTTGATCAGCCGGTGGTCTGGGCCGATACCTTGGCGGGCCAGTTCTACCTCGCTGGGGAAAAAGACAAAGTCGCCTCGGGCCGTGTCTCCGGCAACGTGCTCACGCTCAAACTGAAGGAAGCGTCCACGGCGCAAAAGATCACCTATCGCAAAGAGATCGCGTGGAGTCAGGACACCCTGCTCAACGGCGCGAACGGCATTGCCGCACTCACGTTTTGCGAGGTGCCGATTTTGCCCCAGGAACCGGCGCGTTGAATTTTTCTCATTGTCGAACCTCGTCGCGCTCACCTCCGCCGCCCTGCGCGGCAGGCGATTTCACAACACCGCGCGCGGCCCGCCCTGACCCGCGGCGATTTTCGCGGGCTCCTCGCGAGTTCGCCGGACTTGGCGCGTGACTTCGCCGCGCGGGCATGCGACCTCTCACGACCCTTTTTTCGATGAGAGAATTCCTCAACAACTACGGCCTCTGGGCTGCCTTTCTGCTCGCTTTGCTGGAAAACGATGTCGCCTTCATCGCCATCGGCGTGGTGCTGAAACTCGGTGACGACAATCCGCTCACCCCCGACCTGAACGTCTTCACCGCGATTCCCGCCGCGATCATCGGTGCGCTCATCCACGACTCCGCCTGGTTCACCATCGGCCACATGAATTCGGCGGCGATCAAATCCAGCCGCGTCTATCGGCGGGTCGGCCCGATGGTTGAGCGACTCGCGGAACGTTTCGGCCCGTGGGAAATTTTCATCGCGCGCTTCATTTACGGCACGCGCAATCCGTCGTCGGTTTTCTGGGGCATTCAGCATTTGCCCTACGTGGAGTTCGCGGGGCTGGAATTGCTCGCCCTGACGGTCTGGGGCAGCCTGCTCACCACCGTGGGCTTTCACTCGACAGGCTGGGCGCTGAAACTCATCGGCAAGGTCGAGCACAAGCACCACCCGCGCCTGCTCATCGGCGCCATCATCGTCGCCTTCGTCGTCTTCGCGCTGCTCCGCATTTTCAATCGCCGCGGCATCGTGAAGATTCAGAAAACGGTCGAGGCCCGCGAGCACGCGGCGGAAGTCGCCGGGGAGCAGTCGCAGTCCCCCGCGGACAGCGAGATTCGCTAACGGAAATTTCCCCGGCGGCGGCTCAACTTGCCGCCGCGGCGAGCCCGCGCTTTTTCCACAGCACGAAAATCACGGGATAGATCAGCAGCTCGAGAATCGCCGAGGTCACCACCCCACCGATCATCGGCGCGGCGATGCGTTTCATCACATCCGCGCCGGCCTGCGTCGTCGGGCTCCACATGATCGGGAGCAGGCCGAAGAGGATCGCGCAGACCGTCATGATCTTCGGACGGATGCGCTGCACCGCGCCTTCTTTCACCGCCTCGTAAAGATCGGCCATCGAAGCCATCCGTCCCATCGCGACATATTTTTCCCAAGCGTGATCGAGGTAGAGCAGCATGACCACGCCCGTCTCTGCATCGAGGCCCGCGAGCGCGATGAGGCCGACCCACACGGCGACGCTCATATTGTAGTCGAGCAGATAGAGCGTCCAAAATGCGCCGACGAGCGAGAATGGCACGGCGAGCAGCACGATGATCGTCTTCGTCGTGGACTGCGTGTTCATGTAGATGAGCACGAAAATGATGAGCAGCGTGAACGGCACCACGACCTTCAGCCGCGCCTCGGCGGCTTTGAGATACTCGAATTGCCCGGCCCACTGGATGTAATAGCCGGGTGGAAACTTCACGCGCTCATTGATGCGCTGTGAGGCGGCCTGCACGTAGCCTTCGATGTCGCTGCCCGTGATGTCCACGAAGACGAAGCCAACGAGCTGGCCGTTCTCGTTGCGGATCGAGGGCGGGCCGGTCTTGTAGCTGATGTTTGCGAGGAGCGAGAGGGGGACTTGGGGGAGAGGGGGAGAGGGGGAGACAAGGAGAGGGGGAGATTTTCGCGCCATTTTTCCGTCTCCTTGTCTCCCCATCTCCTTGTCTCCCCCTCCTCCACTCATCGGCGTCGCGACGAGCACGCGCTTGAGCGAGTCGAGGTCGTCGCGAAAATCCCGCGCATAGCGGACGCTGATCGGGTAACGCTCCCGGCCCTCGACGGTCGTGGCGATGGTCTTGCCGCCGATGGCGGTTTCGATGATCTCGTTCACGTCGCCGACGCGCAGGCCGTAACGCGCAGCGGCTTCGCGGTTCACCTCGAAGTCGAGGAAGTATCCGCCCGTGGTACGCTCGGCGAAGACGCTGCGAGTGTCTGGAAAATCGCTGAGCGCCTTTTCAATATCCACCGCGACGTTTTCGATCTGCTTGAGGTCGGGGCCAAAAACTTTGATGCCGAGGATCGTGCGGAACCCGGTCGTGAGCATCTCGGTGCGCGTCTGGATCGGCATCCAGAAGATGTTCGCCATGCCCGGCGTCTTGATCTTGTCGTTCATCTCCGCGATGAGCTTTTCCCACGTCATCGGCTGCACGTCGGGCCAGACTTTGCGCAGACCTCTTTGCATCCACTCGGGCGTCCAACTCGAATACCAGCGTCCGCGAAACTCCGGCCGCCATTGCTCCGGCGGCTTCAACTGCACGACCGTCTCGAACATCGAAAGCGGCGCGGGATCGGTCGGCGTCTCGGACTGGCCGGCTTTGCCGAAGACGGTCCGCACCTCGGGAAACTTGCGCAGCATGCGGTCCTGGATTTGCAGGATCTTCGTGGCCTCGGTGATGGACATTCCCGGCACGGCGGTCGGCATGTAGAGGATCGTGCCTTCGTTGAGCGGCGGCATGAATTCCTTGCCGAGTTTCGAATAGGGATAATACGTCGCGGCGAGGATGAGCAGCGCGGCGATGAGCGTGAGCGCGCGATGCCGCAGCACGAAGTTCACGAACGGCTGGTAGGCCCAGATGAGGAAGCGGTTCACCGGGTTCCTGACCTCGGGCGTGATCTTCCCGCGCACGAGGAGGAGCATCAGCACCGGCACGAGGGTGATGCCGAGGATCGCGGCGAAGAACATTGCGAAGGTCTTGGTGAAGGCGAGGGGCTTGAACAGCCGGCCCTCCTGCGCGGTGAGCGAGAAGACGGGGATGAAGCTCACGGTGATGACAAGCAGCGAGAAAAAGAGCGGACGGCCCACACTTTTCGCCGCGGCGACGATCACACGCACATGCTCCGCGCGGTCGGGATCGCGCCCGTGTTCGTCGCGGAAATGCTCCAGCGACTTGTGTGCGTTCTCGACCATGATGATCGCAGCATCCACCATCGCGCCGATGGCGATGGCGATGCCGCCAAGGGACATGATGTTCGACGTGAGGCCGAGCCCGAACATCGGCAGAAAGGAGAGGATGATCGCGATGGGCAGCGTGATGATCGCGACCAGCGCGGAGCGCACATGCCAGAGGAAGACGATGCAGACGAGCGCGACGACGATGCTTTCCTCGATCAACTTTTCACGCAGCGTGTGGATCGCGTTTTTGATCAGCTCGCTGCGGTCGTAAGTCGGCACGATGCGCACGCCCTCGGGCAGCGAGGCTTTGATTTCCTCCATCTTCTTTTTGATCCCATCAATGACGTTGAGCGCGTTCTCGCCGTAGCGCATCACGACGATGCCGCCGACCACTTCGCCTTTGCCATCCAGCTCCGCGACCCCGCGCCGCAAGTCGCCGCCGAGATGCACCGTGCCGACGTT
>JAYWEP010000153.1:0-32982 GCA_043779205.1 Chthoniobacter sp.
TCGTCCGTTGACGGACATCATCATCGCCCGTTGCGCGATGCACGTCGGCGCGGTGCTGGTGTCGCCGGACGGGCATTTTCGGGACATCCCGGGGCTCAAGCTCCGCGAGGCGCTGTAGCAGTCGCGGGGACGCTCGTTCCAAAAGAAAACCGCCGCGGTTTCCCGCGGCGGTTTTTGTGAGTTGGCTGGCCGCTGCGCTTAATAGCGGTAGTGGTTCGGCTTGTAAGGGCCTTCCACCGGCACGTCGAGATAGGCGGCCTGTTTGGCGGTGAGCGTGGTCAGCTTCACGCCGATCTTCGCGAGGTGCAGGCGGGCAACTTCTTCGTCGAGCTTCTTGGGCAGGACATAGACGGCGGGCTTATAGGTGTCCTTGTTCTTCCAGAGATCGAGCTGGGCGAGCGTCTGGTTGGAGAAGCTGTTCGACATAACGAACGACGGATGACCGGTGGCGCAGCCGAGGTTGACGAGGCGGCCTTCGGCGAGGAGGAATACCTCCTGGCCTTCGGCGAAGGTGTACTTATCCACCTGCGGCTTGATGTTAGTCCGCTTGATGCCGGGGTAGGTCACGAGCTTCTCAACCTGAATCTCGTTGTCGAAGTGGCCGATGTTACAGATCACGGCCTGGTCCTTCATCTTCGTCATGTGCTCGATGGTGATAACATCGACATTGCCGGTGGTGGTAACGTAGATGTCGCCGCGGCCGAGGGTGTCTTCAATGGTCGTGACTTCGTAGCCTTCCATCGCCGCTTGCAGCGCATTGATCGGGTCGATCTCGGTGACGATGACTCGCGCGCCCTGACCGCGCAGGGATTGCGCGCAGCCTTTGCCCACGTCGCCGTAACCGATGACGACGGCGACTTTGCCGGAGATCATCACGTCGAGCGCGCGGTTGAGGCCATCGACGAGCGAGTGGCGGCAGCCGTAGAGGTTGTCGAACTTCGACTTAGTGACCGAGTCATTCACGTTGAACGCCGGGATGAGCAGCTTGCCCTGCTCATGGAGCTTGTAGAGGCGATGCACGCCGGTCGTGGTCTCCTCGGAGACGCCGCGCCAGTCCTTCACGATCTCATGGAAGATGAACGCATTCTCCGCGTGGATTTTCTTGAGCAGATCCTTGATGACCTTCTCCTCGTGCGAGCCGGACTCGCTATCCACCCACTTGTCGCCTTCCTCGAGTTCGTAGCCTTTGTGGATGAAAAGGGTCACGTCGCCGCCGTCATCGACCACGAGCTGCGGGCCTTTGCCGTCGTTGTTCACGATGGCCTTCCAAGTGCAGTCCCAATACTCCTCCAGGCTCTCGCCCTTCCACGCGAAGACCGGCACGCCGGTGACGGCAATGGCCGCGGCGGCTTGATCCTGCGTCGAGAAAATGTTGCACGAAGCCCAGCGCACATCCGCCCCGAGGGCGACGAGCGTCTCGATGAGCACCGCCGTCTGGATGGTCATGTGCAGCGAGCCGGTGATGCGCACGCCCTTCAGCGGCAGGCTCGGCGCGTATTGTTTGCGGATGGAAACCAGGCCGGGCATTTCCTGCTCGGCGATCTCGATTTCCTTGCGGCCCCAGTCGGCGAGTTTGATGTCGGCGACTTTGTAGTCGGTGAATTTGGTGGTCAGGGTGGTGGTGCTCATAAGTAAAGGTTTGCAGGTTTGTGAAAGCAGAACGCCGCCGCGGAGCAGTCGGACGCATCTTCCAATCTTGATGGGATGATGCGTTATGAAACGCCTCCGTCAACCGGAAAGATGCGGTGCCGGGGTACCAGGCAGCGGACTCGGGGGTATTGGCTTCGTTTGAAAACCCTGCTGTCTTTCTGAACGGAGGCTGGGGAGGCTTTGCGAACCAAGCCGGAGTGAAGGGCCGAGTCGGCGAGGCAGCGCCGGGGCGGAGGCGGACGGCGCAATCGCTGGCTGTAGAGCGGAAGGGTGAAGGAGCCGCGAAGGCGACTGAACCCGAACGCCGCGCTTGGAGGCCAACGGCCTCACCCATGCCAGCCCAGGGCAGCGCCCTGGGAACGGCACCCAACAACGACCAAGCCCTGAAGGGGCGGGACAAAATCATGCGCCATAATTGTGTCGCCCTTTCAGGGCTGGCTCGTTCTTTCCCACTTTCTCAGGGCGTGTGTTCGCCCGCCCACCATCCCCCGCTGGTCCCCTCCGCCTCCTCGGCCCCGGGCTGGTTTGTCGTCGCACCGTTGGTGCTCAAGAGCGGCGTTCGGGCTGAATCAACACTCGTCCCCATCACCGAACTCTTCCGCCACCGCTTCCTCCAAATCCTCCGCGATGGCAAACACCTCAGCGCCCACAAGGTCGCCGATCTCCTTTCGTGGAAACACAGCGGCTTCCACTTCGACGGCGGAGAAAAACCCGTCGCCCCCGGCGACACCGCTGGTCGCCAGCGCCTCGCCGAGTATCTCCTGCGCGCCCCATTCTCGCTCCAGAAAATCCATTGGAACCCGAAGACGAAGACCGTCATCTACCGCTCCCGCCGCAGTTGGCGCACGAAAAGGAATTTTGAAGTCTTCACCGCCACCGACTTCCTCGCCGCCGCCTTCGACCACATACCGCCGAGAGGGCAGCAAACCATCCGCTACTACGGCCTCTACTCGAACAAAAGCCGCGGCCTGCCACGCCGCCCGCCACCCACGGAGAAACCGCTCGTGGAAAACCCGCCAGCCAAGCCTCCCATCATCCCGCCACCGCCCAAAACCACCGCCCGCGCCATGCGCCCCCTCTGGCGCGACCTCATCCTCCGCGTCTGGGGTGCCGATCCGCTCCAGTGCCCCTGCTGCCAAGGTGCCATGAAGTGCCTCGGCACCATCGTCCGCCCCGGCGAAGTCCAATTCTTCCTCCGCCTCCACGGCCTGTGGGAGGGCGTCATCGACCTTCCGCCACCACCCGACCCGCCGTTCGACATCGAAACCTTCGAGCCCATCGAGCCGCCCTGGCAGGCCATCCGCGAATGGATTCCAGACGACGATGCGGAGCCGGGTTTCGATCTCTTCGACCAGCGCACCGCATCCCCGAAGCCAGTCGAAATCCCCCTCGAAGACGGTTCCATCCTCGTTCTCGATTCCGACTGAGGCCGCGGAATGCACCGCGCCAGAAAAAACCGCTGCCAAAAAATTTCCAAAAATAAAGCTCGGTCCAGCGGAGCGGACGGCCATGCTCCGAAACAACCCGATGAGCGCATCCATTTCATTGCGACCGAAGATTTGCCGGAAATTGCCTTCCCGGCCGCACATGGAACTCACGATTCATCCTTCTCCCTTCGTATTTCGTCCTTCCTCCACCCCTCTCTCCCCCCAGACCCCCTCACTCCCCGACGCCGATCCCCGCTCTGGCCGTCCCCGGTGCGGCAGACGCGAAAGCAAATTCCTAGCAGCAATTATCTCAATCCGAATCAGGAACATTCCTTCGAGCGGGTAGCGCCGGCTCACCCATTCATATGTTCGGATGACGGACCGAGTGCGCCCGGGCCGGGAATCGGCGGGGGCACTGGGGGGCTGGCGCACGAAGGTTCTTGGATTTCCCTCGGCCCGAAGCCTAAAGCACCCTTATTGAATGAAAGGCACGGATTGCTTCGGTCCACCAAGCGACTCTCCGGAAGCGTGAAAATGTTGCCACGATATCGATGACCCCGAGAACGAGCCAACGTTTAAGCAACGCTTCCCAATGGGCCTTTAATCAACGATTGGTCCGGCGGCGACTCAGAAGGATCGCAGCCACTCCGAGGAAGGCCAAGGAAGTCGGTTCCGGGACGGCTGCGGAAGAGTAATCGTGCCCGCTGTCTGCGACGATGCTTCCACCTGGGGTAAGGACGTCGATGTATGAGAGCGAGGTGTGGCTGAAGTCGGCCGCCGACTTCAGAAATGTCGGATTCAAATCCAGTTGTCCTGAGACGGAAATCCGGGTCCCGGGGAGAACAGTTATGTCGCTGGACAGAGTGCTTGCGTCCAGAAAGTAGTTGCCGGTTTGGACATGTGCCTGATACGCGCAGTAAGCCTCGATCCCTAAATTCGTCGTCCCCGACGAGTCGTACGCGGTGGCGTTCAAACTCGAGGACACCGACGCATACTGGCTGTTGGGATCGAAAAATCCCGTCGTCGGCATCGTGAAGTGCAAAGTGACCGGTGCCGCTCCGCCAACCGTGATCCAATCCCGGTATTCCGCGGAGACAGCAGCTCCAGGACTGGTGCCATAAAGGACGCCACCAAAGGCTAGAGCATCAATTTCCGTATTGGCCTTGAGCAGCCCATAGACCGCGCTAGAACCAAAGGCCGCGTGGACCACCGACGTAGTGATCTCCTTCTGGTCAGAGACTGGCGTAATGCCATTTTCCAGGCGCTGGGTGTAGTTAAGGGAACCGGTGAAATCGTTGCTTTGGCCTATAACCTGCACGTAGGTGATGGCGGCATGGGCGCAAGTGCCGGCTAAGACGACGCCAAGCGCAAGGGGGAGGAGTTTAATCATATTGTTAACAAATCCGCGGGAGTGGTTAGCCCACGGCCAGTCTGGCTGCAAGAATTTTCTTTCGCGCCCACCGCACCGGAGCCGCTCAGAAGACAAAGGCAGAAGACAAAGGCAGAAGACAAAGGCAAAGACAAAAAGACAAAGACAAAAAGACAAAGACAAAGGGACAGGTCTTGTATTGAAAGAAAGCGTTGACCGCCCCGGCACCCTGCTTTTTCATCCAACCCCGTGCGCCGACCCCGCTTCAAAGCCCCACCGGAACATCCTCTGGCCTATTACCACTGCATCTCGCGCGTGGTGGACCGGCAATTCGTCTTCGGGCCGGCGGAGAAGGAGCAGTTCATCGAGTTTATGCGGCTCTACGAACGCTTCTGCGGGGTGCGCGTGGTCACCTACTGCGTGATGAGCAACCACTTCCATGTCCTCGTGGAAGTGCCCCAGCGGCCCGCCGAGATGCCCGATGACGCCGCCTTGCTGGCCCTGCTCACGGAGGTCTATGGCGCGGGCGGCGGGGCGGGGACGATCCGGCAGCGGCTGGAGTATTTCCGCGCCGAGGGCGCGCAGGCGGAGGCGGAGGCGCTGCGGGAGAGCTTCTTCGCGCGGATGTGGGACGTGAGCGCCTTTATGAAGCTGCTCAAGCAGCGGTTCACGCAATGGTTCAACCGCACGCACCGGCGCAAAGGGACGCTCTGGGAGGAGCGCTTCAAGAGCGTGCTCGTGGAAGGCGCGGGCCACGCGCTGGCGACCATGGCGGCCTACATCGACCTGAACCCGGTGCGGGCCGGCCTCGTGGGCGATCCCAAGGACTACCGTTGGTGCGGTTACGCGGCGGCGGTGGCTGGGGTGAAAGCGGCGTGCGGCGGGTTGGGCATCGTCGCCGGGGCGGCGCGCGGCTCTGCCGTGGCGGCGAAAGCCATCCTGCCCGAGTATCGGCTGCTCCTCTTTGGGCGGGGCGAAGAAGCCGGGCTGGACAAGGCAGGAAGCCCGCTGCGGCGCGGCTTCAAATCGGAGGAAGTGGACGCGGTGCTGGCCGCGAAAGGCCGGCTCGACCACTGGCAGATGCTGCGCTGCCGGGTGCGCTACTTTGCCGATGGCCTGGCGCTGGGGACGAAGACCTTTGTGAACGAGGTCTTTGCCGCGCGACGCGGACATTTCGGACCGAAACGCACGACCGGAGCCCGCGCCCTCCGCAGCGTGGAGGCGAACGGGCTTTGCGCGCTGCGGGATCTGCGCGTGCGGGCGTTAGGTTAGCCGACACGCTTGCTCAAGCTGACACTGCCTCCGTTCCGGAGCGCAGTGCTACCCATGCACCCCGATTGGCTTCCGCACTACACGGACGCCTGCCGTTTGGACGCGACTACTTCGCCAGCTTCTTCAGCGCGGCGGCCTTGTCCGTGGTTTCCCACGTCAGGTCTTTGTCGTCCTTGCCGAAGTGACCGTAGTTCGTGGTCTTCGAGTAGATCGGGCGCAAAAGATTGAGCTGCGCGACGATGTCGGCGGGCTTGAAGCTGAAGGTCTTCAAGACAGCAGCGAGGATAGAGTCATCAGCGACAGTGCCGGTGCCGAAGGTATCGATGTGGACGCTCACCGGCTGCGGGTGGCCGATAGCGTAGGCGAACTGGATTTCGCAGCGCGCGGCAAGGCCGGCGGCGACAACGTTCTTCGCGATCCAGCGACCCATGTAGGCGGCGCTGCGATCGACTTTCGATGGGTCTTTGCCGGAGAAAGCACCGCCGCCGTGACGGCCCATGCCACCGTAGGTATCGACGATGATCTTGCGTCCGGTCAGCCCGGTGTCGCCCTGCGGCCCGCCGACGACGAACTTGCCGGTCGGGTTAATGAGATACTCGGTCGCCGCGGTCAGCATGCCTTTCGGCAGCACCGCCTTGATGACTTTCTCGATGCAAAACTTCTCGATCTCCGCGTGCTCCGCGTCCGCCGCGTGCTGGGTGGAAATAACGACGTTGGTGATGCGCGTGGGTTTGCCGTCGATGTATTCGACGGAGACCTGCGACTTCGCATCGGGCCGCAGCCACTTCGCCGCTTTGCCCGCTTTGCGGATTTCCGTCAGCTTCCGCCCGAGGCGGTGCGCAAACATGATCGGCGCGGGCATCAGCTCCGGCGTCTCATCGCTCGCGTAGCCAAACATGATGCCTTGGTCGCCCGCGCCCTGCTCGGCGTGCTTCTTGCCCTTGGCCTTTTTCGCGTCCACGCCCTGCGCGATGTCGGGCGACTGCGCGGTGAGGATGTTCTGCACAAAGATTTTGTCCGCGTGGAAAATGTCGTCGTCGTTCACGTAGCCGATCTCGCGCACCGCATCGCGGGTGATCTGGACGTAATCGAGCCTGGCCTTCGTGGTGATCTCGCCGCCGACAATGGCGATGTTGCTCTTCACGTAGGTCTCGCAGGCCACGCGGCTGTGGATGTCCTGCGTCAGGCAGGCGTCGAGGACGGCGTCGGAGATGGTGTCGGCGACCTTGTCGGGATGGCCTTCACCGACGGATTCGGACGAGAAAATAAAGCGGCGGGACATGCGGGAGTGGGTTGGGTGGATGCGGAGGTTGGTGGTGAAAGATGGGTCAACAACGTATTGACCAATCATGATGCGGTGATACGTCTAACGCACTTCTTCATGGCGTCAATCGTTAAATCCCTGCGCCTCCTCGCCGATGAAACGCGGCTCCGGCTGCTCCTCCTTTTGCAGCGCGAGGAGCTGTCGGTGGTCGAGATTCAGCAGATCCTCGGGCTCGGGCAATCGCGCATTTCCATGCACCTCGGCCAGCTCCGCGAAGCCGGGCTGGTGCAGGATCGCCGGGCGGGCAAGAACATCTATTACGCGCTGACCGGCGACCCCGCGCACCGCCAGCTCGCCCCACTCATCGCGGCGTGCGCGAAGGAGCTGCCCGACGCGGCGCACGATCAGACGGCGCTGAAGCTCGCGCTGAAAAAGCGGCAGGACACGGCGCGCGAATACTTCAACCAGCTCGCCGGAAAATTTGGCCGCGCCTACTGCCCTGGGCGGACGTGGGAGGGCGTCGCGCACTTGCTTTTCGCGCTCGTGCCGCCGCTCGTCGTGGCCGATCTCGGCGCGGGGGAAGGGACGATTTCGCAACTGCTGGCGAAGCGCGCGAAGAAGGTCATCGCCATCGACAACTCCGAGAAGATGGTCGAGTTCGGCGCGGCGCTGGCGAAGAAGCACGGCTTCAAGAATCTCGAGTTCCGCCGCGGCGATCTCGAGGCTCCGCCGATCCCGGCGGGCACCGTCGATCTGGCGCTGCTCAGCCAGGCGCTGCACCACGCGGGCAGCCCGGCGCGGGCGGTGGCGGCGGCGCATCGCATTTTGAAAAAAGGCGGGCGCATCGCGATTCTCGACCTGCTCGCGCATCAGTTTGAGAAGGCGCGCGAGCTTTATGCCGACACCTGGCTCGGTTTCACCGAGGCCCAGCTTCACTCCTTTCTCACCGACGCCGGCTTCACGGCTATCGAGATCACCATCGTCGCCCGCGACGAGCAGAACCCGCAGTTCCAGACGGTGCTCGCGACCGCGGTGAAGTAACCCGCGAACAGACCGCGCCGCTTGCCGGTCATGGGCGGGCGGCCACACCGAAGACGCGGATCTCCGCGCCCTGCGCGCCGCGGTGCGGCACGGCGAGGCAGAAGCCAAGCTTGGCCGTGAAGAACGCGGTGCGCGCGCCGACGGCGCTCAGAAGCCGGTGCGTGCGTTCCAGGTGCGCCGGAGCCTCGAAGCGGAACACATCCACGAATCCTTCGCCGCACGAGGCGAACAACCGCGACGATGCTGCGTCGAAAAACACATCGTCGATGTCTCCGCTGAGCGGGGCGTCGGCGACGCGTTTGCCGCTTTGCGTGTCGAAGGCGAGCAGGCGCGCGGGCGTGCGGCAGCCGGTGAAAAGGCGGTGCTGCGCCTCGTCGAGCGCCATCGGAAAGTTGGCGCGGAATTCGTCCACCGGCCACGTCGCGACGACTTTCCCAGCAGCCCGGTCCACGACGGCGATTTGTTTCGCGTCGGGCACGTTCACGAAAATGCGCGGGCCGTTTTCCTCGAGCTGAAAAGCCTCGGGATGTTTCGCCAGCGGGATGCGGCCGGTGAGCCTCATCGCCACCGGATCGATCACGCCGAGCGCGCCCTCGCCATAGCCGATCCAGACGCGCTTCGCCTTCGCGTCGAAGCGCAGGTTGTCGGCGTCGTCCAGGCCTGTGACGCGGCCCTTTTCCGCGTACGTCGTGCCGTCGTAAAAGCGGCACGTCCCGTCATCGCCACTCGCCACGACGAGCAGATTTTCGTCGGCGAGAAAAAGTACGCCGGTTGGTTTTTTCAGTCCGCCGATCGAGTGCAGCCGCTTCCCCGCGGCGACGTCCACGACTTCGAGGGTGTTGTTCCCGAGCGCCGCGAAAAAGAGCCGGTGCGTCGCCGGGTCGCTCGCCGCGTGATCGAAGCGGCCTTCGACGCCGGGCAGCGCGATGGATCGCGCGAGCGTGAGCGGCGCGGGCTCCTCCGCGCCCAGCGGCCACGCGAGACTGAGCGCGGCAAAGAAGAAGATGAGACGGATCATTTTACGCCGCTGTCCCGATGCGGATGCGGCACCAGGCGCCGAGCACCAGCCCGAAGACGAGATGCGCGGAGACGGTGAGGAAGAGGAAACGCGCGTTCAACTGGAGGCCGAAAAAGGCCGTGTAGGGCGTGAGCAGGAGCATCGCCTCGATGAACAGCGCCCACGCCACCGCGCCCCAAAACAGCACGCGTCGGCTGGCCGTGGCGGTGAGCGCGAGGAACATGATGCCGAGCGCCGCACCATTGGAAAAATGATAGCTCCAGCCGAGCGTGTGGACGAGCCATGCGGGTTCGCTGCCGCCGAGCAGCAACTGGCCGAAACGCGGGAACACTTGGAAAAGTGGCGCGCCCTGCAGCACGAAAGGCAGCCGGTACAAATCGTAGGCGACCGCGGCCACGACCCCGCCGAGCGCGCCCTGCACGATCCAGGTGTGCGCGCTGCCGATGCCCGCCGGTTCGCCGCGCGCGCGCCACGCGGTGAGGGCGAGCAGCGCCGTGGCCGGAGGCAGCACCCGGCAGCCAAAGACGTGCATGGACCAAAGGCCGAAGAACTGCCCGAGCAGGCAGGCGAAGGACAGAAACGCGAGCGTGAAGACGGTGGCGCGGAGCGGAAGGTGGAGGGGCATGCGCGCGCAGGAGATCATTTTCCGCTGCGGTTTGTCACGGCTGGACGCGGATCGGTCGCAGCGATGCGGAACTTTTGAAGCGTGGCTTCGGCTGCTTCGACGCGCTCCACGCGGCGCTGTGAAAGACCGGCTAAGAGGTGCCCTCTAAGACTTCGCGCGACTCTACTTACCAGCTTGTCACCTTCTTGTCGCTGGCATCAAACAGGGTGGACGGATCTTCGGTGAAGACGAGATCCTCCGGGCTGAACAGCGTCTGGCCCTGGGGTCCGATCTTGCTGACCAGTTTCACGCGCTTTTTGCGGTCAAGGTTGCTGATGTTGCTCAGGAAATAAGCCAGCGGGTATGCAGTATCTGACTTTCCCTTGGCTCCCTTGTTGAGCAGCTTGACGAACTCTGCCGGTGTCAGTGGTCCAGCCACCTGCGTCCAGAAGGCCGCCTGACGGCGAAAGATTTTCGGGATGTTCAGCTTGCCGCCGTCGGGCAGCTTGGCGTTGTTCACATTGGCGCCTGGCACAAAAGGCTGGAGTACTTTCTGAAGAGACTTACCGGGACGTGCCGCGATTTTCTGTCCCGTCTTCCAGGCTTTCACGATGGTCTTAACTTCTGTGTCGGTCATCGAATCGTAGAGCAGTGGGTGCGCCCAGCCATGTTCGACGAGCCAGGTGTTGACACTCTTTCCGCCAGCCGTCCCCACGATAACATCGCCGACGAATCTTCCGTGCGAATCCACGGCCGCATTGGGATGATCGATCTGGGTGACGAAGGTGGCATGGATGAGCGTGCCGCCCCCCGGACCGACCAATCCCTTCAGATAGGTATGCAGGGCATTGGCCGCGCCGGCCCCGTAAGGGTGGCGGAATTCGTTCGTGAACGTCCCTTTCTTCGACGGATGCACGGCGGCAATGACCGGGTAATGAAGTTCAGGGGTATCCACTCCTTGGAGGCGGATTTTGATCTCGCTCTTCGCTGTGATCACTCTTTTATTTTTGCCGTGATCGTTCACGTAGGCACCGACAAAGGCCGTGGTTTTCTTCGGCTTGCCACCGGCGGCGGGCGAGAAGAGGAACGAAGCGCCGGGATCGACTTTCATGTGCAGCGTATCGCCGTCGGATGAGTTGTTGCCCTTGGCCGCCGGCCAGAATTGGCTGATGTCGATACTTCCCACGACTGTGAGCAACCCTTTTGATTTCATAACTGTTTTTTCTGTTACTGGTTGGTTTGTTGTCGCAAAATCAAACTGAAAGGTCTTACTTCCTCCATCTGGGGAGCGTTCAAACCCGCTCCAAGTTTGGTTCCCAAGGCCTTGGTGAAGGCGACCGATTCCGTCCCGGCTTACTTCCCGCCAAAGGTGAAGTCGTCGAAGAGGGTAATGCTGTCCGCCTTGGTCCAGACGCCGACTTTTCCTGCTTCGGTAAAGCTCTCATCGCCCGCCTCAATGACCTTTTGCCCGTCGAATGTCACGACAAAGTTACCGCCTTTGAAATCCACGCGCAGCGTGTGCCACACGCCGGACGCGACTTTGGTATCCACGCTTTTGAAAGACATCCGCCGCCCGCCGATGGTGTGGTAGATGGTCACGTTGTCTTCGAGCGCGTTGGCGCGCGCGAGGTAGTAATTGTTCGCGTCCTTCGCGCGCCAGACCACGCCGCCGGCCCGGTCTTCCTTGCCGGCGACCGGCTTGAATTTCACCTCGACGAACCCGTCCTTGAGCGCCGTGTCATTCTTGAGCGCGACGGGATACTGCGCCTCGCCGCGCTGCGCGAGGACGTGCGGCTTGCTCGGCGCGGTGCCGTCCTTTTCGATGCTCCATTTCGCCGCGCCATCGCCGGTTTGTGTCCCCGTCCATTTCCCATTCCAGTGCGTGGGCAGCGGGCCGGGTTTCGCGTCATCGAAATTGTCCGTCGTCGCGTGCGCCGCGCCGGCCAGCAAGCCGGCGCAAATGATGATAGCTGGATTTGCTTTCATGCGCAGAAGACCCACCGGCAACCGCCCGCGCGGATCGCCGGTGAGTCATGGAGTTGAGTCACTTCACCGCGGAAACGTAGATGACCTGGGTGCCGCCCTTTTTGACGAGGGTTCCCTCGACCGAAACGGTCTCGGCCATCTTCTTGATGAGCGCGTCCCGGTCGGCGTCGTGGTCTTTGATGCCGACGAGCACATAGACATCGCCCTTCTCGGTCAGGAGCCCGATGGGGTTCCCCGCTTTGGCACAGGCCAGCGCGCATTTTTTGTGGTCGGCTCCCTTGTCGTCGCCTTCGAGGTAGCACCAGACGTCAATAACTTCGCCTTTGACTGTGACCGTCTCGCCTTTGGGTCCGCCAAAGCTCGACGTGGTTCCCAACAACAGCAGTGCGGACACTGCGAACGCTGCACGGATGATTTTCGTTTTCATTTTTGGTTTTGGTTTCTTGGTTTTTCCGAAGGTGTCCTCCGGGAAAGTGTTCCTCGGTACGGGTTACTTCGTTTCGAGCGTGGTGAGGGCGGCTTTGAGCGACTGCGCAAGCGTCACCGCCGGGCCGCGGCCCCAGTAGTGGAGGAAGATGTAGCGCGGTTCTTCCATCGCCATGTGGTGATGGATGGCGACGATGTTCACGCCCGATTTGCGGAGCGACTTGAGCACGCCTTGCAACTCGCCGGGCTGCACGCAGAAGTCGCCGTCCACCAGCGCGTCGTCATCGGTGCCGGCGAACGCGGCCCATGTATTCACGCCCATCTCTTTCCCCACGGTACAGCCGCACGGCATCGTCGCGCTGCGGCCAAAGACGAACTTCGCCATGCCATCCTTGGTCTGCGCCTTTCCGCCGAGCGCGGCTTCGAGCGGCGCGGCGGCGATGCTGCTCGCGGCGGCGAGCGGCTTGCCGAAAGTCTTCGCGGGCTCCGGCTGCGCGGCGCGCACGGCCTTCACCGCATCGAGCGCCGTCTTCACTCCAGCCGCGAGTTTCGCCGCCTCGCCCTCGCCGCCGATGTGCATGAAATAGACCTTCGGCTCGTCGTAGAAAAAATGATTGTGCAGTGCGGTGACCTCGAGGCCGGCGGCGAGCGCGGCGCTCATCACCGGGTTCACTTCGTCCTGCAAAAGCACGAGGTCGCCCATGACCATCGCCGGCGCTTTTTTCCCCTCGGTGAACGCCGCCCACGACGTGAGGCCCATGAACGGCGGCAACTGCGCACCATCCACGATGATCTTCACGTCACTGCGCGGCGCGGTGACTTTGAAGACGCCCTCCGCTTCGTTGAGCGTGCCTTTCAAGCCGGTGGCGGTTTCGATTTGCGCCGTGTCGAGCGGCGCGGCCAGGGCGTTCACCGCAAGGACGAGGAGAGCGGAGACGATGCCGCGGAGAGGGAATGTCGCGTTCATGCCGTGAATCTATGACAGCCGAAAAATCTCGCACAAGACGAAAGATGTATTTCAAAACACACGGCATGACCGGCTGGCTTCTTTTCCTCTACCAACTCCCCGCGGGCCGCTCCGCCGCGCGACTGCGCCTGTGGCGGCAACTGCGCCGCGCGGGCGCCGTCCCTTTCAAAAGCTCAACCTACCTGCTGCCCGACACGCCGGAGCACGATGAACGGCTCCGGTGGCTCATCCAGCAGGCGCGCGGCGACGGCGCGGATGCGACCATCCTGCGCGTGCGTGAAATCGAGGGGATGAAAGACGCCGAGGTGATCCATCTTTTCCATGAAGCCCGCGCCCAGGACTACGCACCGCTGCTCACGGCGCTGCGCGGTGCGGTCAAGCGGAAGGGAAAACGTCGCACGCTCCAGGCCGCCGAACTGGAGAAGCTCACCCGCCAGTTCGAGGACATCCGCCGCCTTGATTTCTTCGACTCACCCGCCGGCGCGGAAGTGCAGCACGAACTCGCCCGCTCCGCTGGCGGAGGCGTGAAGGGCGCGGCACGTCCGCTCGATGTCCGGCGTTTTCGCGGGCGGACGTGGCTCACGCGCCCGCGCCCGCATATCGACCGCGCCGCGTCGGCGTGGCTCATCCGCAGGTTCATCGACCCGGAGGCGCGCTTCGTTTTCGCGGCCAAACCCGCCGGGCATCCCGACGCGCTGCCGTTCGATATGTTCGAGGGCGAGTTCACGCACCACGGCGACGACTGCACGTTCGAGACTTTGTTGCAGCGTTTTGGTCTGAAAGAAAAGGCGCTGCGCCGAATCGCCGAGATGGTGCATGAGGCCGATGTCGCCGACGGGAAATTCGCGGCCCTCGAGGCCATCGGGCTGGATCTCGTTTTCAAAGGCTGGGGCCGCACTTCGATGAGCGACGATGAAATCATCGAGCGCGCCGCCGTGTGCTTCGACGGCCTTTACCAGCAGCTCCGCAAATGAGCGCGCCGCCGCCACGGTTTCCCACCTTCGGAGAGGCTTTGCGCTACTGGCTCCGTCTCGGCTTCATCAGCTTTGGCGGGCCGGCGGGGCAGATTGCCATCATGCACCGGGAGCTCGTCGGGCAGCGGCGCTGGATCTCCGAGAGCCACTTCCTGCACGCGCTGAATTTTTGCATGCTGCTCCCCGGCCCCGAGGCGCAGCAGCTCGCCACGTATCTCGGCTGGCGGCTGCACGGGTGGCGGGGCGGCGTCGCGGCGGGCGCGCTCTTCGTGCTGCCGTCGGTCTTCATCCTCTACGCGCTGAGCTGGCTCTACGTGAAAGGCGGGAGTGTGCCGTGGCTCGCTGCGCTTTTCTACGGCCTGCTCCCGGCCGTCATGGCCGTGGTGGCGTCCGCGCTCGTGCGCATCGGGCGCAAGGCGCTCAAGACTCGTGCGCTCTGGATCGTGGCGGCGCTCTCCTTCGCCGCCATCTTCATTTTCAAAATCTCGTTCGTCCTCATCATCGCCGCTGCGGCGCTCATCGGCGCGCTTGGACATCGCTTCGCCCCGCGTCATTTCCCAGCCGGCACAGGCCACGGCGGCGGCGTGCGCGATGCAGGCGGACCTTTCCTCGAACTGCCGCCCGCGCCGCGCGGGACGTGGCGGCGCGCGGCCGGCATCGCGGCGCTGTGCCTCGTGCTGTGGTGGCTGCCGATCCTCGCGCTGGGCGCGTGGGTGGGCTGGCGCAGCACGCCTTTCATCGAGGGCATTTTTTTCAGCAAGGCCGCGCTCGTCACCTTCGGCGGAGCTTACGCGGTGCTGCCTTACGTCGCGCAGCAAGCGGTCGAGAAATACGGCTGGCTCACGCACGGCCAGATGATGAGCGGCCTCGGCTTTGCGGAAACGACGCCTGGCCCGCTCATCATGGTGCTGCAATTCGTCGGCTTCCTCGGCGGCTGGCAGCATCCCGGCGCGCTCGCGCCCTGGCAGGCCGCGACACTCGGCGCGCTCATCACCACCTGGGCGACCTTCGTGCCGTGCTTCCTCTTCATCTTCCTCGGCGCTCCGCACATCGAGCAACTCCGCGACCAGCCGCGGCTCAGCGCCGCGCTCAACGGCATCACCGCCGCGGTCGTCGGCGTGATTCTGAATCTGACCGTCTGGTTCGCCTGGCAGGCGCTCTGGCCCACCGGCTGGCACGCGGGGGCTGCGCTCGCGGGGATGGATGGATTCGTCGCCGTCGTCGGTCTCGGCGCGTTCGTGGCGATGGAGCGCTTCAAGGCCGGCCTCATCCCAACCATCGGCGTCTGCGCGGCGCTGGGGCTGGTCTGGTCTTGAGCGTCCGCGCCGCGGTGATCTTCAGGCGTTGCGCGGGACGGTCGCTTTGAAGACGCCCTCGGCTTTGTTGAGCGTGCCTTTGAGCCCGGTGGCGGCTTCGATGCGCGCAGTGTCGAGCGCGGCGTGCGCGAGCGATGGGACGACAGCGAGGAGTGCGAGGAAGGTGGTGTGTTTCACGGGGGGGGGTGAGAGTGCCGGCTATGCGGAGCTGCGCGCGCTTGCCAGCTACAACCCGGCCTCCGGTTTGCCAAAGACCCACGCCAAGCCGCGGACGAGGCGCTCGGGGAGACGGTCGCTGTGGTGGCCGGGGGATTCGTGGAAAGTGACGGGCGCTTTCCGCTCGCGGAGGATGGCGTGGATTTTTGCGGCTCCGATGTTCGCGCCGAATTCGTCGTGCTCGGCGCCGTCGAGGTAGATGCGCTGGGTGGCGGCGAAGGCGGCGGGGTTTTGGCGGACGAGGGTGAGCGGGTCGAGGGCGAGCCAGCGCTGCCAGGTTTCCGCGCGCCAGTGGCCGGCGGCGTCGTAGAGCCAGTCGAAGCGGCCGGGCTGGCCGGCGGTCGGCGCGTAGTTCGCGCAGAGGCCCATGATGAGCCGGGCGGAGCCGTCGGCGGGAAGGCGCGCGGTTTGCGCGGGAGCCATCGCGGCGTCGAGTTCGGCGGGCGTGACGGCGCGGACAGAGGGCTGCCCGACGAGCGCCTTGTGCGTGGTGTCGAAGTCGCTGTCTGGCGAGAGCGCGACGACGGCGGTGAACCGCTCGTGCCGCGACATGGCGAGCATGAGCGCGCCGTACGCGCCGCTGGAGTGCCCGGCGATGATGCACACCGCCGCGCCGCCTTTGGTCAGCGCGGGGACGATTTCGTCGGCGACGTAATCGGCGTAATCGCCGGTCGCGGCGGAGTTGAGAAACTGGCTGCCGCCGTAGCGCGAGCGGCCATCGACGACGGCGATGCGGACGGGCAGCCCGCGCGCCGCAAGCTGATCGACGGCCAGGCCAAACCACGCGCCCGCGCCCTGCGCGATGGCGTCTTCCGCCGAGCCGCCCCAGCCCGGCAGCCAGACGACCAGCGGGAGGCGCGCGTCGTCTTTCGCGTCGTCCGGCTGGAAGACTGCGAGGCGTCGCGTGGCGGGATCGCCGAGCGGATTGCCGCGGAGTTTTGCGCTCGCGATCCCGACGACTTCGAGCCGTGCGGCGGCGACTTCGCGCCCCGCGGCGAGGAGCGCGGCGATGATGAAGGTGAAGGCGCGCGCTTTCATTTCACGGCGCACCAAACGCCACGGCCTCGAACGACGGCCCCGGCGGGAGCGGCAGCTTTTTCCAGTCCGCGAAATCGGCAGTCGCGTGGATGTTTCCGCCCCACGAAAAACCCAGCGCGAGCCCGCCCTCGCGCGCCCATGCGAGGCTGCACGGAATGCCGCGCGGTTCCCTGGCCCAGGCCAGTCCGTCCGCCGAGGACCACGCCACCTTTCCGCCGCTGACGAGAAAACGCGCGCCCGTCCACACGACGCGCGAGAAATCCTGGCCGGGCTCCGTCTCGCGCCGCTGCCACGCCTGCCCGTCGTGCGAACTCTCGATCAACCCGTCCGGCCCGACCACGACCCAATGCCCGGAGCCGTAGGCCACATCGCGCGCCGGCGGCGTGTCGAGCGCGCGCGAGGTGTAGCGCGTGCCGTCCTCGGTGGAGGCCCGCCAGCTCACGCGCTGCTTCGTTTCCCACAGGTCGATGTCGCCGATGATCACGCAGCGCGGCCCCGCCTCGCCGTCGCCCCACGCGGCGCGGCGCGCATGCACGGAGCCTTTCCAGTCGAGATTCTCGCCGGCCTCGAATTTCTCGCCGTCCGCCGACCACAGCAGCTCCGCATCGTGCCCCGCGATGAAGCGCCCGCGGCCAAAGACGATCGTCGCCACGCGCCCGCGCAGCTCGGGAAGCTCGCGCCAATCCTTGCCGTCGCGCGTCGTCACGATGCGCCCTTTGCCCGCGCCACCGACGGCGACGAAACGCCCGAGCCCGAAGGCCACATTGAACAGCACGTTGTCGTCGTCCGCCGCCGCGTCGCTCCAGCGCGTTTCATTTTCCCACGTCCGCCCGTCGCGCGAGGACATCCGCCGCCCGCCGTAGCCCACGGCGACGAAGAGCCCGCGCGCCTCTTCCGCGCAGACGGGCAGAGCCAAGGCGAGGGCGAGGAAAATGGCGCGGATTTGCATGGTGAAAAAATTGGGCGTTCACGTCTTGCCAAACGGGGCCGGATTCTGCCAGCGTTTCGGCATGAAATACTTCAGGACAAACTCGATGGCCCGTTCCGCAACTTTCGCCGGTGTCTGCCTTCTGGGGCTGGCCGCTTCCGCGCTGGCCCAGACCGCAGAGCCCGACAATGCCAAGGCGCTTTTGGAAAAGGTGAAACGCCGCGATCTCGACCGCCAGATCACGGCCCGGCAGACCGATCTCGACCGGCTCGCCGAAGACCTCGCGAAAGGGCGCAAGGAAGCGGAAAACATGCAGGCCAACGTCGAGGCGACCGGCGCCTTGCAGAAAGAAAGCGCCACGCACCTCAGCCAGCTCCTCAGCCAGCGGAAACGCCTCGACCAGGTCATCCAGCTCACGACCCTCCGCATCGAAGCGGAAAGGCTGAAGGCCGAAGGCTTGCAGTTGCTCGCCGACGCGCAGGGCAAAGCCCTCGTCGCGCTGACCAAACGCGCCGAAGAAACCGATGCGCGGGCCAGCCTCGGCGGAGCCGAACTCAAGCTGGTTGCCCCGGCCGAAGCCGCGCCCGGCACGGATCCCGCGGGCAAGGACACCGCCGCCAAAACGCACCCGTCCCTGGTGGATTTGCGGAAAAAACTCGCGTTCAGCGAGAGCGCCGCGGCGACCGCGGAGAAGATCGCCCGCGACGCGATGCGGGCCGCGTCGTCCAAACTGGAGCTGGCGGACATCGCCGGCGTGAAGGCCAAAAAGAAAGCCTCCAACGTGGAGAGCGATCTCCCGGAAATCGCGGAGAAGCCCCTCGATCTCGAAGAGAAGGCCGCCGCGAACCCGGAAAAGACCGCGCCGCCGAAATAGCGCCGGCGGCAAAACGTGGCGCGCTGGGACGCGCGGAAGGAGCCGGCGTTTCCGCATTTGCACCGCCGCGCGGCTCCGCTTAACTCTGCGCTCCCTTTATGGAAAAAGTCATCATCGTCGGCACCGGCTGCGCCGGTCTCACTGCGGCCATTTACGCCGCGCGCGCCAATCTCGCGCCGCTCGTCCTCGAAGGCCACGAGCCGGGCGGACAGCTTTCGACGACCACGCTCGTGGAAAATTTCCCCGGCTTTCCCGACGGCATCAACGGGCCGGAACTGATCATGGCGATGAAGTCGCAGGCCGAGCGTTTCGGCGCGCGGTTTTCCTACGAGGCGGTCGAGGATTTGGAAAAGGCGGACGGTTTTCTGCGGGTGAAGATCGACGGAAAATGGCAGGAGACGCGGACGCTGATCATCGCCAGCGGCGCGAGCGCGAAGTGGCTCGGGCTGCCGAATGAAAAGACGTTCGTGGGCCACGGGCTGACGAGTTGCGCGACGTGCGACGGAGCGTTTTACCGCAACGTGCCGGTGTGCGTCGTCGGCGGCGGCGACTCGGCGGCGGAGGAGGCCACGTTTCTCACGCGGTTCGCGAGCAAGGTGTATTTGATTCACCGGCGCGACACGCTGCGCGCCTCGAAGATCATGGCCGAGCGCGCGCTCGCGAATCCGAAAATCGAGCCCGTCTGGAACACCGCGCCGGTCGAATACCTGACCGACGGCGATGGCGAGATGCGCGCGGTGAAAATCAAGGACGTGAACACCGGCGCCGAGCGCGAGATCGAGGTGAAGTGCGTCTTCGTCGCCATCGGCCACACGCCGAACACCGCGCCGTTCAAGGGGAAGCTCGACATGGACGAAAACGGCTACCTGCTCCAGCGCGACGGGACGAAGACGAACATCCCCGGCGTTTTTGCCGCGGGCGATGTGGCGGATCATGTCTATCGGCAGGCGGTGACCGCCGCGGGGCAGGGCTGCGCGGCGGCGTTGGATGCGGAGAAGTATCTGGCGCAGTTCGAGCATTGAGAGGCCGGATTTTTAACCGCAGAGGCGCAGAGAACGCAGCGTTAGGCAGAGGATTTTCCCATGCGATTTTTTCTCTGCGAACCTCTGCGTTCTCTGCGCCTCTGCGGTAAATCGGGCCGCATCCTCGCGTGAAGATTTGCGACCTCACGCAGTTCTACTCCCCCGTCAGCGGCGGGGTGAAACGCTACGTCTCCGAAAAAATCCGCCACATCCGCGAGCGCACGGACGGCGACGAGCATCTGCTCATCATCCCCGGCGAGCGGGATGAGATGATCGAGACCGAGCGCGCGCGGACTTACACCATCAAATCCCCGCTCATCTCGCGCACCTCGCGCTACCGCATCCTGCTGCGGTTGGAAGCGATCGAGCGCATCCTCGAAACGGAGCGGCCCGACATCATCGAGTGCGGCGATCCGTACCAGGTCGCGTGGAAGGCCGTGCATTCCGGCGCGACGCTGCGGATTCCCGTCGTCGGTTTCTACCACTCGCACTTTCCCGAGGCCTACATCCGCACCGCGCAGAAATTCTGCGGGCGCACCGTCACGGAGTTTTTCCACGACTTCTCCCGCCGCTACATCCGCAGCCTTTACAACCGCTTCGAGCGCACCCTCGTCCCCTCTCCAGCGCTCGGCGACCTGCTCGCGCGATGGGGCGTGCAAAACATCGCCCACACCGACCTCGGCGTGGACACCGCCGTCTTTCACCCCCAGCCCGCGCCCGGCGAAAATGTGCGCGCCGAACTCGGCATCCCGCCGGAGCGAACGCTGCTCCTCTACGTCGGCCGGCTCGCGCAGGAAAAAAACACCCACACCCTTTTCGCCGCCTTCCGCTCGCTCGCCCGCGCCTTCCCCGACCGCTTCCACCTCCTCATCATCGGCGACGGCCTCCAGCGCTCCGAACTCCTCAATCTCCAATCCTCAATCTCCAATCCCCAATCCCCAATCACCCACCTTTCCTACTGCGCCGACGCCGCCCAGCTCGCCGCCCACTACCGCGCCGCCGATCTCTTCGTGCATCCCGGCGTGCAGGAAACCTTCGGCCTCGTGACCCTCGAGGCGCAGGCCTGCGGCACGCCCGTCATCGGCATCCACGGCAGCTACATGGACCGCATCATCCACAGCGACCAGACCCTCTGGGCACGCGAAAACTCCCCCGCCGCGCTCGCCGCCGCCATCGAGGAAACGAGCCGCGAAGACCTCAAGCACAGCGGCGCTGCCGTCAGCCGCCTCGTCTCCGCGCAGTATTCCTGGGAGCAGATTTTCACGCGCCTCTTTGACCTCTATCGCGAAGTCATCCGCAACTACCCCCGCGCCGCCTGAGCCGCGTGATCCTGCCGGCCGCTCTCGTCCAGTGGAAACCCTGCCGTCATCCTGGCCGGAGCGCTGGGTTTTTTGGACAGGATTGGAGGATTAAGAGGATGGGGCGGGATGGCTGCGCTGCGCAAAATCCTGCCCATCCAAAAAATCCTGCAATCCCGTCCAAAACGAATTGGCGCGGCGCGAGCCTCCCGGAACTTCACGCGGCATGAGGCAGGTTTTTTCGATCAGCCAACACCGCCCTTTTTTTCTCAAACAACCGCTTGCCTTTCCCCCACCGCCTCCATATTAACATTCTCAATTTCATGGAAACGGCTCAACTAACAGGCGCAGCGCAACCAACCACGCCGTTTTCGCAAGCTCCAATTTCTTCGCCGTCCTCCCGGACGGCTTTTTTTCCTCGCATGAATTCCCCGGAAATCCCGGCGGGTTCGTTGGCGGTGCCACGGAGTTCCTGGCGAAGTCCGCGGAATTCCCCGCCACTTCCACGGAGCCCGCGCGAATCTCCAGGGAATTCCTTCAGCCCTCCAACGGACTCTTTCGACCCTCCAAGGAGCCCTTTGGAACGTCCACAGGACACCCAGATCCTCGGCCTCGAAGGCCCGCGGCAGACCGCGCCCGACCTGACCACCATCCAGCCCGCCATCGATGCCACCATCAGCGGCAACCACGTCGCCATCGGCTGGGGCTGGGCGGGTAACAGCGCCTACCTCGACCTCTGCGAAATCCAAGCCGACCGCGGCGACGGCAAAGGCTTCACCCTCCTCACCTACGACACCACCCCCGGCTACAACGACACCGCACCCTTCCCCGCCGCGCCGGTGAAGTGGACTTACAAGGCCATCTACCGCGTCGGCGACGCGCAGGTGGGGGTGTGGAGTAATGCGGTGAGCATCACCGTGGGCGGGTAGGATGATAGGCGCAGCCAAGCCGCAAAGACCCCGCGGAAAAAACCAACAACTAAACCAAATATTGAGATGCCGAATCCATCGTCCAACTCCTTTGACTCCTCCTTGAAGGAGATCTCACATTACCAGTCTTTCCCTGCGATGTTACCATTCGTCGGGGAAGACTACGTTTCTGCAAACCATTCCAAGCTGCTGATAATTGGAGAAAGTTTCTATTTCCCAGAGGAATCGACATTACATAAAGATCCGAGCAGGTGGTATTCGACAAACCAAGATTCACTAACTGTAGAGGAGGTTGAATATCTTAATTGCCGTGGACTCCTTGAATGCGATTGGAGCTCTCCTGGACACAAGATGTATCGGGAGTTAAATAGTTGCCTCGCGGAACTTGTTTTGCCGTCGCTGAATCGCCCGGTATCGCACATCTGCTTCACGAATACATTCCTGAGGCCAGCAAGAGACTCTGGCGGTTCTTTCAAGCACTGCTGCGTAGATCAGGACGTTAATGTAAGCATCGACTCTTTGACCAAAGTGATTGCAGCATTGGCTCCTGAGTTGGTCATCTTTACATCGAAGTATGCCTGGGATGTAAGTGGATGGAGAGTCGCAAAGCAGGTTTCAGGAACCGCGTTTGATTTTGTATCCCATCCGACCGATCCCTATCACTGGAATGTAGATTCATATGAGCACGGAAGAAAAAAGTTCATTTCGCTCCTCAGTAGGTGGACAGCAAAAGCTGGATGAAAATATCCAAATAAGCCTCTCGTTAAGCCCATCGTACCAAAGCTTCACCTTGGGTACGAGGAGTAATAACTTTCACCCGAAAGGCCCAGCGAAAATCTCCCGCCGCGCGGGTAGGGCCGGCACTCCGTGCCGTCGCTACCTGTAGCGGCGGTCTATGACCGCCGCACGCATCGCGGGCGGAGGCGGCGGGGCGGGTTGCGAGTGTTGCGGGGGAAAATGGCGATGGCCGCGCGTTTGATGCGTCCGGCGGTCATAGACCGCCGCTACATGGGTGGTTGGGGCGCTTCGCGCGGGGTCAGCGACGCGGGAAACCGTGAGAGGCGTCCGCATTCCCAGCGGCGCGTCCTTCAATCGTTGTAGCGGGAGCTGGCGGTTCCGCAGGGCCATGTCCCTCGTTACTAAGCTCCAGCTTGGTAACGCCGTTGTCTTGGAAGCTCTGCTTCCCCATGCCTCCATCGGGAAGGGGCGCGGTGGATGTCTCCCACGACGACGAAGCGGAGCTTCGCAGACAAGGGCGTGCCCAAGCTGGAGCTTGGGCACGAGGAGTGCGCGGAGCGGGGGGACAATTTCATTGCGCGGTCGGCGGGTGTCGCCGATGGGACGGATAACGAGCGCGGCTAAAGCCGCAGCCATTGGCGCAAATGCCCGTCGAGAGTCGCACGGTCGCGGCTCGTGAGCCGCCCCACGATTTTCAAGACGAGCGAGGATTCCACGGTGGCAAGCTGCGCCTTGATTCCGCTGGGCACGTTCAGGCCGGCCGTCTGCCAGTCCGCGAGCGTGAAAGCGGCGCTGCCGGGTTGCGAGGTGAGCGGGACGACGAAGAGGTCGCCGGGATAACTGCCGAAGCCGATGACGATTGCGGGGCGGACTTTCCGGCTGCTCAAGTCCGTGAACGGAATCGGCAGCAGGACGATGTCATCGCGCGAGCAATTCATTGAACACGTCGTCGCCGTCGTTTTCCCATACTTCACGCAAGCGGCGCTCGGATTGCGCCAGCCATGCCGCGCGCTCGACATCGTTTTCCAAAGTCTCCACCGAGACCCGCACGCGCGCGTGCTCCGGGAGCGGCAGGGGCTGGAGCGGACGCAGCAATCCGCCCTCGTAGATGGCTTCGACGGCGGTGGTCATGCGCGCAGCCTACGGGTGTGGATGACGACTGGCAAGAATCGCCTCCGATTTCCCCGTTCCCCTCGTGACGAAGCGGAGAGCTTCCGTAACCCACCATGCCGGGGAAGCTGTGCTTCGCGGCCGGGAACTGTCGCACCACCGAATGTGAGGGATGTTTGACCCGGGACCGGCGACGGGTGCAGTATCCCGCGCCCATGCCACCGACGCGCCTTTTTGAAATCCGCAACTACCAGCCCGCCGACCGCGCGCGTGTCCGCGAACTGTGCTGCGAGACGGGCTTTCTCGGCAAGCCCATCGACCCCGTTTTCGAGGATCGCGAACTCTTCGCCGACTACCTCACGGCCTACTACACGGACTGGGAGGCGGAGTCGTCATTCGTGCTCCTCGTGAATGGCGAAATCCGCGGCTACCTCATGGGCTCGCGCCGGCCGCTGCGCCAGCAGTGCTACGCGTTTTACCAAAACGTGAGCCTTTTTCTGCGCGGCATTTTCCGCTACCGGCGCTACTCGGCGGCGTCGAAAAAATTCGTCCAGTGGATTTTCCGCACCGCCTGGCGCGAGGTGCCCGCCGCGCCGCGCCGCACCGCGCATTTTCACATCAATCTCCTCGCCGACGCCCGCCAAGTCGCGACCTCGCGCGCACTCGTGGACTCGTATCTGCGCTACCTCCACGCCTGCGGCGAAAAGCGCGTCTATGGCCAGATGGTCGTCTTCGAGGACCGCCGGGGCGCGAAGATGTTTGAGCGCTACGGCTTCAAGGTGCTGAACAAATCCGAGATCACCAAGTATCGCGATTTTCACCCCGAGCCGGTCTATCTCTGCACGGTCATCAAGGATCTCGACGAGAACAACCAGTGCTACGCGAAGGCGGGATAGGAAAAATCCGCCTTCACTGCGCCGTGCGCCTCAGCACGAGCGAGATCATCTCCACCAGCTCCTCCATCAGCACGGGCTTGAAGATGACCAGGGCGTCGATGCTTTTCAAAAATGCCTCGACCTTGGGATTGTCGGCATGCCCGGTGACGAAGACGAACCGCGCGGCCAGCTCGGGTTTGATCTTCTTCACCGCGAGGTAAAACATGTCGCCGGCCATCTTTGGCATGAGCATGTCGCAGACGATCACGTCGTAGTCGATGGCCTGCACTTCGCGCAGCGCCGCCGCGCCGTTGGGCTGCACGGCGACGATGAAATTGCGCGACTCCAGCAGTTCCTTCAGCGTGTCGGCCAGCTCGGTGTCGTCATCCACGAGGAGGATGCTCTTGATCTCGATTTCGTTTTGCGGCGCGGGGGATTGGGGGTCGGCGGACATGCGGCGCAAAGTAGGCCGCGACGGCGCGCGTGTCAGGGACAAACTCGTTTTCGGCCCACCGAACAATTTTGCAGTCGCGCACGGCGGTGGGCTGCGTCTTAACTGCGGGGATGAAACGTCTCCTCCTTTCCCTCCTCCTCGCCAGTGCCGCCGCGACCGCCGTGCGCGCGGGCGATTTCCAAGGTGCCGCGGGTCTCCAGCTCTACAGCTTGCGCGACCTTTTCAAGACGGAGGTGCCGGGGACGCTGGACAAGGTGAAGGCTTTCGGAATCACGGAAGTGGAGACAGCGAGCACTTACGGGATGCCGGCGGAGAAGCTGCGCGAGATGCTGGACGCGCGCGGGTTGAAGGCGGTGAGCGGGCACTTTCAATACGATCCGCTGACGAAGGACATCGACGCGGTGATCCGCGACGCCAAGGCGCTGGGGCTGCAATATGTGGCGTGCCCGTGGATTCCGCACGATGAGGCGGCGTTCACCGAGGAGGTGTGCCGCAAGGCGGCGGCGGATTTCAACCGCATCGGCGAGGCACTGGCGAAAGCGGGGCTGAAGTTTGCGTATCATCCGCACGGGTACGAGTTCGCGCCGTTCGGCGACGGGACGCTTTTCGATCTGCTGGTGAAGGAGACGAAGCCGGAGTTTGTGAACTTCGAGATGGATGTTTTCTGGGTCACGCATCCGGGGAAAAATCCGGCGGAGCTGCTGGAGAAATATCCGAACCGCTGGGTGCTGATGCACCTGAAAGACATGCGCAAGGGCGCGAAGACGGGGCTCTTCACCGGGCACGCGCCGCTCACGGACGATGTGCCGCTGGGCACGGGGATGGTCGATTGGCCGGCGGTGCTGCGGACGGCGGCGAAGGTGGGCGTGAAGCACTATTTCATCGAGGACGAATCGCCGACCGCGGAGACGGCGATTCCGCAGAGCCTGAAATATCTCGGGACGCTGAAGTAGCGGCGGCGCGATGCTGTAGGGGAAGCTGCCAGCTTCCCCTACAGTCGCCGCACTGATTTCACAGTCTTTCAGCAGGGCTCGCGATTGGACTTTCGATCCACCTTCCGAAAAATCACCGCATCGGCCACAGCCACGCGGCGAGCATCGTGAGCGCGAGGCCGGCGACGCCTTGCAGCGCCATTATCGGCGAGACCGTGCGCAGGGTCTCGGCTTCGCGCAGGCCGGAGAGCCGCGTGATGATCCAGAAACCGGCGTCGTTCATCCACGCGAACGGTTTCGACCCGCAGCCGATGGCGAGGGCGAAATAAGTGCTGCCCTGGCTGACGGCTTTATTCGCCGTTCAGCTTGCTAGCCGCCTCGGCGAGCGCGCGGGTTCACACCTTCCGGCGCTGCGACGTGCGCCGCAGCAAGTCCGCATAGGATACCTGGTTCGCCTTGAGCATTTCTTTCAGCCATTCGGCATCGAAAAGCTCGACGTGGTGCAACTCGGCCGCTGCGCGCGACTGGCGGCTGACCTTCCGGCAGGGCGTATGCACCGCGAGATGAGGGAAGCGTTCGCCTAAACGATGCTCGTAGTGCGCTCGTGAAGATGCGACCTCGCGAATCGCAACGTCACCCTCGAACACGCGGGCCGTTGTGTGCTTGCATTGGACGAGCCTGTTTCCAGCGCGGTCATGGCCGAACACTACGACGTCACACCCGTGATCGACAGAGCGCAGGGTGAGAATCACCTCGCGGGCATCGCGGCTGTAGATTTCGGCAACGAGCGCCTCGAACAACTCCCACGACAGGCCCGCCACGTCATCTGCTCGCAAAGGCTGTTCGGTTCCGTGCGGCGGCTCTCCGCCTTGCCCGCCAAATATTCCTTTGAGAACTTCATCAGTTGTGACCTCTTCGGGCGCGGTGATCGTGAGCGCGTCTTGCAACCGCATCTTTGAGCGCAAGAGCTTGTCCAGATTCACGTCGTAAGATGCGCGCTCCGGGTGGAGCAGGATCGGAACGTGAACAAGAACGTCGCGCGTCTGACCGATGCGATAGACTCGATCCGTCGCCTGCGCTTCCTTCGCCGGATTCCAATGGCGTTCGAGATGGATGACATGATTCGCGGCGGTGATGGTGAGGCCGACGCCCGCAGCGAGCGGCGAGAGGATGCAAATGCGAAAGCCGTCCGCGCGCTGAAATGTTTCGATCATGCCGAAGCGGGTGCGGTTCATCGCCTCCGGCGAGCGAGAGCGCGTTCCAGTCGGTGCGTCTCCATTGATCACCGGCACGTCGAAACCATAGATGCGCGCGAGATTGGCAGCCAAGCCCTCCTGCAGCCGCTTGTTCACGGCGAAAATCAGCACCTTCTCTCCGGCATCACGGATGCGATTGATGATTTCGATCACGACCCCGAGCTTCGCTGATTCGCGCAAGATGCGCTCGCTCTCCGCCGGGTTGCTGCCAATCGGTAAGCGTCCCCCGCCGAGCAATGCAGGATGCAGCGTGACCTCGCGGAGATGCCAGAGCGCGGCGAGCCAGCGATTCTGCTGGCGCGGCGAGTCCGGGGTTTCGGTTGTTTCGGCGCGAGCCGCATCGAGAGCTTGGTCATAGAGTTCGCGTTGCTTGCCACCCATCATCGCCGTGACGCGCTCATCGAAACTTTCTGCGCGCACATTTTCGTGGAGGACGATTGTTTTTCGCGGCAAGCCGTCGAGTTCATCTTCCTTCATTCGGCGCAGCATCAGACCGCCGACCCTTGTCCGCAGATCGCGGCCGAGTTCAACGACACGCTCACGATTGGCGATGAGCGGCGCGATATAGGCACGGCGAAATTCTTGAAAAGAGCCGAGCCAGCTCGGCTCGCTTAGGTCGAAGAGCGACCAGAAATCGCCAAGGTGATTCTCCACTGGCGTGCCGGTTGCGAGGATGCGGTAGCGGGCATTGAGCGCTTTCGCTGCGACGGTTTGGAGCGCATTCGGATTCTTGAGGTTCTGCGCTTCGTCAAAGATCGCAACGCTCCAACGGCAGGCACCGAACGAGAAACGGTAATTGCGGAGCGTCGCGTAGGTCGTGAAGACCAGGCTGCCGGGCCAGTCCACGCTCTCCGGCCCACCGGTACCGAAGTTAAGTCCCCACGATTTTATTCGGTCCTTCGGATCGCCCTCGCCCGGCTCGGCTTGGTCGCGCGAGTCAGGCGTGCGCTTGAATCGCGCAAGCTCTCCCTCGGGATACGCGTAAGCGATGCGTCGAAACACTGCCGCCGACTCGGGATAGCTTTTGAGGATTTCTTCCCGCCAGTTTTCGAGCAGCGTCACCGGTGCAACGACGAGAACGGCTTCCGGTTCGCGCTGATGTTGTTCGCGCAGCCATCGCATCCACTCGCCGAGAAAGACGAGCGTCGAAAACGTTTTCCCGAGGCCCATGTCGTCCGCGAGCAACACGCCACCGCCGGGGTCTTGTTTGTCGCGGAGATTGTCCGATTGAAAAATTCGACGCGCGTGAGCAACGAGCCAGCCGATAGCCTCTTCCTGATGCGGTAGCGGACGGCGGGAATAGCGGCTGAAATCAATGCTCGCAGCCTCTTCACGGCTCTCTTCAACTGGGAGTTTGCTCCGTCCGTAGGTGGAAGTTTGGTCGTTGTCACGGATGTCGAGAACGATGTGACCCGATTCGGTTTTCTCGTCTTTACAGGCGTCATCCGACGGCTTGCCGGATTCCTCCTCTTTGCCGTCTCGATCCGTGTCTTGTGTTTCCTCCTCTTCAACTCCCGGTTTGCGGTCAAACCAGTCGATGCCCGACTCGGGAGCGGCCCCAAAATATCGCGCACGCCAAATCTCCACGCCCGTAACCCTCGGGCAAAACTCCATGTCCACGTCTGGAAAGACGTGAGCCGTGAGCCACGAAGCGGGATCACGCAGAAAGGCCTCGCGCTCGGATCGAGGCACATGGCGGTTGCGCAGGAGATCACGCGCGCGGCGCGTCTGCTCGTCGTCGAGCAAGACGATTCGGTTTTGCACGCGAAACACCGTCCGAGACGCATCGCCGCCAAGTTGAAGAAGACGGCGCTCGATCTCCGCACCGTCGAATTTCGTGAGCGCACCCGCGAAGCGCGGCATGAGAACCAAGGTGCCATCGGAGTTTTCGCTCGCCTCCACTTCCAGTTCGCCGGCTTGTGAAATTTGGCTCTCGTTAAAAGCCTCCAAATCAATCGGGCAACCAGCTTCGTAAGCTGCATTCAGCCGTGCCAGCAATGCGAGGTTCGTGTATTCGTCGCGCGCCGATGATTCTCCGCTTATCCAGTCGGCGACGGCGCTCAAGGCAGCGTATTGATCGGGTGTGGGAAGGTAAAACTCATCACCGATTTCGAGAATTGGGCCGTTGAGACGCCACTGCCGGATGTCTCGCCCGCGAGGGTCACGGAGCAACAGCGCGACCGAAAACTTTGGCTGCTGTGGGATGCCACGCACTTCAAGTCGAAAACTGCCCGGCCATGCGGGCGGCAGCAAAAATAGATCGCGCGTCTCAGCGTCGAGTCGCACGGCCTGCTCCGTTTCAAGAAAAATGCCTCGACTCGATTCCGCAGCCGTTTCGCCCTCTACCGCGTAGCCCTGCTCCAACAGCAATCGCATTCGCAACCAAGTGAGTTGCAACGCCTCCGGGCCGCGCCCGCGGCGCGCAGCGTCGAAGTCGCGCGCGCTTGCGAAATCAACCACAAGGCCGCGTTCGTCGCGGCTCCAAAGCAATGGCGGGGTTGAACGGAAAAGTGGCATCGTCGTTAAATCACCAATGCCGCCAACCTTGCCAGGCGACATGGAAGCACTGCGCCAACGCATCAATGAACTTCCCTTCCCATTGCTGCCAACGGCTGTCCACATGACGAACGGCCTCGATACGTCCTGCGCGAAAATCCGAAGCGTCAAAACGCCGAATTGAACGGCTGCCATCGGTGCTCAAGTCAGTCTTCTCCCAGAAGCCGTCGATGGGTAGTTCCGTGAACAATTGGATCGCGAAACTGTGCGTGCCCTCGACAAAACAGAAGTCATCGCAGCGGATGCAAACGACGGATATTCCTTCACTGCGCATCCTGGCAACCGCTCCATGAGTGCGACCGGGTAGAGCGTGGGTCACATCGTTGAATGCTTGGCGCGTCAGAACCAAGCGAGCGTCTTTGATTTTGCCGGCGCGAAACAGCTTGCGGAGAAAATCACACCGGCGCGGAAACATTCGAGCACCTTCACCGTCCAGCGACGTTTCGAGGACCGTCAGGAAGATCTCCAAGTCGCGCCCGGTGAACCAAGATAGTGCCACGGAACGCTCCTGCTCATTCGCCCAATTCCACCATTTTGCGAATTCTCGGGAACGGCGCGGAAGCCGTGGATCGCAAGCGAACTCTGAAATCCGCTCGCCCCAGCGTGGTGGGAGTGCCTTCGCGTTTTCGCGCACGCATCGCCGGATTAGAATCTGTAGCGCTCTGACGCCTATGAATTCACCGTCGGCGAGCTGATTCGACGCTTGTGCCGTTACCTCTTGAAATAGCGATGGACAGTCTTCTCCGATCGGCAGTTCTTCCAGTTGTCTGAATAGATATTGCTGACGTGCGAGGTCGAGAAAGCGTGACGGTTGCGGCACGCCGCAGCGCTCTGCTGCATCCGAAAGCTTTTCGCCAACGCGCACTTGGGCGACGAAGCGTTGCGGACCATCGGACGTGAACAAAGACTCTCGGCTTTCACGCCAGCACTTCGCTTGAACGAGGCGATGTGATTCCGCGTCCGGTCGAGCCAACGCATTGCGCAGCAAACGCCCGAGCGTCGAATGACCCGGCAAGTGGTCAAAGTGCGCAAAGAAAAGGTGCGCCGCCTGACGGAGCCGACTGAGCTTTCGCAGTTCGCTCCCGTTACCCAAAAGCTCCTGACACATACCATCATCTAACGGCTGCATGTATCCGTGGCCCTGATCGAGCAAGTAGAGCGTCAAAAGTAGTCGCTCCCGGCCTACGATGTTCGTCGCTTCTCCAAACGGCATCGTCCGCAGACGCTCGCGCAATGATTCGAGCCGGTCACGTAAGTCGGCGTTCATCTGCTCACCGCTTGCGCGCTCATCGAGTCGTGTCCGCAGTCGGTCGAGGCTCTTGATATCCGCCAGTTGCGGCAGCGGCGGTAACTCGAAACGGATCGAGCGTGGTGGGATGAGGTTCACGGCTTTTCCAGGCTTTCTTTCACCTGCTCTTGGAGATTCTTTAGCTCATCCAACTCCTGCTCAAGTTTCTTTCGCACCTCCTCGGAGCCCCGGAGTGTGAAACGAAGATCAATCCGGCGGTTCTTCGGCTCATCGAGTTGCTTGAAGGCAGCGGGCGGAAGATTCGGTGTTTCGAGCAACCGCAGCACGTCGGGCGCTGGTTCTACAACACGCCGCGTGTCGGAATAGCCGCTGACGGAGAAGAGCGGTTCGTTGCGGGCGTTCTTGAATTGTGTCAACGCGGCGAAGCCGCCTTGCTTATCCGTCCAAAAATTCCACAGCGAGATAGCTCGGTAAGTCGAGAGGCCCCAATTTCCTTTCGGACGGTTATTTGGCAGCGAATCGGTGTGGCCTTCGACAAAGATCGTGTCGAGCAACTGGAGGTTCTCCGGTCGCTGTAACTCCTTCAGTAATACAGACCCGATTTTCTCCGCATTCACGCGCTTGTCTGACGGAATTTCATCGCCGCCTTTTGGAAATGAAAGTGTGCTATCGGGAATTCGCAATACGTCGCCTTCGTCGGTCACTTCAACGGGCACTTGGTCTCCAAGTTCGTCTCTGATGCGGTGCAATAATCTGCGGCGCGCATCCTCGATGGCTTGGATCGCTGCGATGTCGTCTTGTATCGATTTCACCCGCTTGCCGATTTCATCCAGCATTTTTCCCAAGTCAGCCTCGGTCTTGTGTTTCGCTTGCTCAGCCTTTTTCGTCGCGTCCTCAAGTTTGTGTTTCTGTTGGTCGAGCAGAATCATGACCGAAATTAGTGCGAGGATAAACAAGCCGAGCAGCCCGGCCATGATGTCGGAAAACGAGAGAAGATACGGGTTCTCCTCGTCCGCATGCGACGTCGATGTGCTGGTGGACCGGCGGAACATCAGCGGCCCTTTCCATCACGCATCTTAGTCGCGACCGCTTCCACGGTTTCAAGGTCGCCTTTCAACTCAGCTTCGAGGTTGGCGAGCTGTTGTAGAATGACGCCGGTTTCCTTCGCGAACTGCTGAATGCGATCGCGTGTCTGTGCCTGAACGTCATCGCCATAGATGCTCAGGACGTCGCGAATCTTGTCCGCGAACTGCTCCAGACCGCTGGCGAGGCTCTGCACAAAGCGGGTCTGTTGTTTGGCGGTTTCGGCGTAGTCCTGCGCCGCGGCGCTCGCGGTTTGCTTCACCGATTCGGCAGCCTGTGTCAGACCTACACTCACGGCGTCTATCTGCTTCGGTAGTTGTTCGAGCGCGCCGGCGATCTGCGAGTTCGAGTGCGCCGCGCTTTCCGCGGCCAAGGCCGCCTTTTCCTGCTTCCCCGCTGCTTCCCGGACGTGGGTCGCGAACGTCTCGATGCTCCGCGAGGACTCGGCCATGAGTCCGGCAGCGGCGCGCAACGAGTCCGCGACTTCCCCGTGGCCGGCGAGTTGTTCGGCGGCCTTGCGGATGGTCTCTGCGAGATCGGTCGTGATCTGCCGCATGGTGTTTTGGCGCTCCGAGTCCCCCTCACGACGCTCGCCCTCGATGGCGCGAAAATTCTCAGGGATCGTGGCGAGGAGTCCCCTCAAATCCTGCATCGGAACGCCAAGCGCGCCGACGACGCCCACCGCGGCTTCGATGACCTCGCGGAATTTATCGAGATTGCCAACCACATCCGCAAGTCGCGTCGCAACACGTTCGTTGCTGTCGGCAGCTCGCTCCTGGGCGCTGGCAGCCGCTTCGTTCCGGGACGATGCGAGCTCCCAGCTCGTCTTGAGCGTCACCAATCCCTCGGCGGCGGACTGCATCGTTGTTGCCGCAGTCGTGAAGGAAGTCGCGAGTCCCGCGTGCGCTTCGAGACGCTTCACCGCGTCGGCAAGCGCGGTGTCCTGCTTGCCGAGCGCCGCGCTGAGTTGAGTGATCGGGCTTTGCAGACCTTCAAATGCGGAGGTCAATCGCGTGCTCAAATCCATGAACTGCTGATTGTAGCGGTCGCCCACGGCATTGAGACTTTGTTCCAAACTCTTCGCCGCCGCCTCAATGCCCTGCGCCAGCC
>JAYWEP010000154.1:0-10706 GCA_043779205.1 Chthoniobacter sp.
CCGACGAGGCGAAGAAATGGCTCGGTCGCGCCGAGTGGACTTTCGGCCCCGACAAATGCGCGATGTTCGCGGATTCCTTTTACGAGATCGGCTGGATGAAACGCGCGGAGGTGAAAAAGGAAGCGCCCGCGCCCGCGAACGCGGTGGCGCCGCCGCCCGCGCCGCTCGCGCCGGCCCCGCTCAGTCTGGCCCCGCCCGCCGCTCCGGCGCAGCCCTGAGCGGCAGCTTGGAGTGCGGTGGCAGAGCGAAAGCGAGCCGTCCACGGCGAGCTTTCGCGGCGACACCGCCTTCGGATGGCGGGGCGCAGGCGGCGGCGGGCGCGGCACTCACCCGCGGACATTCCGAAGGCGGTGTCGCCGCTCGTGCCTCGCTCTGCCACCGCACTCCAAGGTGCCGCCGCTCCGCGCGCCTTTTTCTTCCCGCCGGACTACGCCGGGCCGCGCAGGATTTGCACGGCGCCGCGGAGCGGGATGCCGAGCCAGGCGGGACGGTTGTTGAGTTCGTAGGCGATTTCGTAGAGCGCCTTTTCGAGGAGGAAAGCGTCGAGCAACCGCGCGAACTCCGCGCGCTCCGCCGGGACGAAGGGCGCACCCGCGGCGGTCTCGACCCATGCGCTGAGAAACGCCGCGCGCGCCCGCTCGTGCCAGCGCTCCGCGTGCGGCTCCAGCGCCGCGCGATGCTCCGCGAAAGTCCCGAGCGCGCTGTGCGCCGCGTAGTGAAAGGAGCGCAGCATCCCGGCGACATCGCGCAGCGGGGAACGCTTCCGACGCCGTTCGGCGAGCGGCTTTGCGGGCTCGCCCTCGAAGTCGATGATCGTGAAATCCGCGCCCGTGTTCAGCACCTGCCCGAGATGGTAGTCGCCGTGCGTGCGCGTCTTCGCCGCGGCCACGGGCCGCGCGGCGAGCGCGGCGATGCGCGCCCGCAGCGCGGGCTCGGCGGCGAGCAGTTCGGACGCGAGTCCGCGGGTCGCCGGATCGAGAGCGTCGAGCCGCCCGGCGAGGCCGGTTAGCACTTGATCCGCAGTCGTGCGCACCGTTTCCGCCAGCTCGGCGAAGTCCCCTGCCGTCAGCGGCTCGGGCGCGAAAGCCGCGTCCGCCGCATCCGCCGCCAGCGCGAGATGCAGCGCGCCGGTGCGCTGCCCGAGCTGTGCGGCACGCGCGAGATACGCGGCTTCGATCTGCTCCGCCCCTTTCGCGTCGCCAGCGCGCACGCCCTCCAGTTGCCGCGTCAGCTCCCGCAGCGTGAAGCTCCACGCGTCGCCGTCATTGGCCACCATCCCGGTAGCGAGAGCCAGCACCTGCGGCGCGCGTCCGGCGCGGCGCAACTCCAGCGCGCCGCAGAACGGCGGGACGTGCGGAAAATTCCGCGCGCCGAGAAAGCGCAGGATTTCCGCGTCGGGGTTCACGCCCTCCTCCAGCCGCCGGTAGAGTTTCAGGAAAACGCGCTCGCCATAAATGACCGCCGAATTGCTCTGCTCCACCGCCAGCACCCGCGACTCCGGCGCGCTCCCGGCCAGCCCGGCACCGGCCACGCCCGCGATTTCGCCCGCCTCGGTGCGCACCACACCGCCGGTCGCAAGCAGCGCAAAAAGCGCCGCGCGGAAATCCGCGTCATGCACCGCATCGAAGAGCACCCCGCCCTCGCGAAACCGCGCGGCGATGGCGTTCGGCGTTTCCCGCGCCAGCACCTCGGCGCGCGCGCCGATGGCGAGCTGCAGCGGCAGCAAATACGTGTCCGCCGCGCCGCTGGCGTACTCGATTTCCACGAGAGTCAGCCGCGCCGCATCCGCGCCCGCCGAAACCGCCACCGCCTCGCGAACCTTGAATCCACGCGGCTCGCGCGCCTTTCCCCCGAACCAGCGGCAGCGCGCGATGTAGCCGGGGAGGACTTCGCGTTCGAGCAGCGCGCGGATTTTGCCGGGCGCAAAAACCTGCGGGCCGGCGGGGCACGGAAGGAGGGGAAGTTCGTCGCTGGGATTCATGGGAAGCGTGGGAGTTTTGTCGAAGGCGCAAACGTGCGCCAGCCGGAAGCCGCGCCGTCACCGCCACTCGTGGCGCGGGTATTTGCGCTGCAGCTCCTGTTTGATCTTCGGGTAGCTGTCCTTCCAAAACGTCGCGAGGTTTTGCGTGATCTGAATCGGGCGGTGGTTCGGCGCGAGCACCTGGATGACGAGCGGGATGCGGTGCGCGGCGATGCGCAGTTCGCCGGTCACGCCGTACAAATCCTGGATGCGCGCGGCGATGTGCGGCGCGGTCTTCGCCTCGTAGATGACCTTCGCTTTGCGCCCGCCGGGCAGCTCGATCCGCTCGGGTGCCTGGTCGTCGAGGAGCTGCTGCTGCACGGGCGAAAGCCACGATTTCACCACGGGCCACACGGGGCGTTCCTTGATGTCCTTGTAGCTCACCGCGCCGTGGCAGATTTGCTCGGTGAGCATCCGGCGCCCGTCGTCGCCGAGCGCGGGCAGCTCGTATTCGGGGAACCATTCGGCGAGCTGGTTGAGCCGGAGAATCCATTGCTCGATGGTGTTGTCCCACAGTTTCAGCGGGCAGGTGCCGGCCTCGACTTCGCGCGCGAGGAGCGCGGCGGCCTGCTCCAGCGGCACTTTGTCGGACAGCTCGGAGCGGAGCACGAGGTCGTGAAAGCGGGTCTGTTTTTTCGCCAGCACGCGGCGCAGTGAGGAGTCGAAAAAAACCTCGCTCGTCTCGCGGAAGCCGTCGGGGAAAAGCTCGCGCAGCCATTCTTCTTTGATCGCCGTGGCGAGCGTGAGCAGCGTCTCCACATCGCCGCGGATCGCGACCTCGCGCACTTCGCTGGCGACGAGCAGCGGCGTGGTGACCACGCTTTCCCGCGCGAGCACGCCCTTGCGCCCGTGGACGAGCGCGCAGCGGAGCGTGCCGCTGTCGAGCCGCAGCGCGACCATGTCGGGGAAACCCGCGAGCACGCAGCGCTGGAGCGCTTCGCCCGAGGTCTCGCGCGGCGCGGTGTCGAGGCCCTCATCTTTCGCGATGCGGAGAAACTGCTCCGCCAGCGCCGCCGCCTCGCGCGCGGCGGGCGCATGGATGCCGAGCGGGCGGCAGGTTTGCGGGTTGAAATTGCGCTCCCCGGCGAAGCGCAGCGCGCGCAGGTGGAGGAAGAAATCGCTCTCCGCGCTTTCGCCCAGCGCGTCGTCGCGATCCTGCTGCATCTGCTTGCCCTCCGCGCGGCGGAGCAGGCCGCGGCCCTGCGTCAGCGCGGCAATCTGCACGACCGCGGGCACGCAGCCCAGCTCGTGCGCCGCGAGCAGCATGCGGGCGTAGCGCGGGTGCGCGGGGAAGGCGAGCATGCGGCGGCCGAGTGCGGTGATGCCTGGATGGGACACATGGGTCGAATGAGTCCCATGAGTCTCATGGGCTTGCGCGAGCGCCCCCAAATCCGTAAGCAGCGTGAGCGCGCGTTCGAGGGAGCGGATGTCGGGCGCTTCGAGCCAGCGGAATTTCGCCACGTCGTCCACGCCGCCCGCCTTCAGCGTGAGCACGACCTCGGCGAGATCGAGCCGCTTCACCTCGGGCAGCTCCTGCGCGGGCCGGTCGTGATGCTCGCGCTCCGTCCAGAGCCGCACGCAGCGGCCCGGCGCGGTGCGGCCCGCGCGACCCGCGCGCTGCTCGGCGCTCGCGCGGGAGATGCGCTCGACGAGCAGCGTATTGATGCCGCGGTACGGATCGAACCGCGCGATCTTTGCCTGCCCCGCGTCGATGACCACGCGCACGCCATCAATGGTCAGCGAGGTCTCGGCGACATTCGTGGAGACGATCACCTTCCGCTGCTCGTAGCGCGCGACGGCGGCATCCTGGTCCGCCGCGGGCAGCTCGCCGTGCAGCGGGAGCACGGTGCATTGGCTGCCAGCGCGCGTGTTGCGGATGGCGGAAATGGTGCGGCTGATCTCGTACGCACCGGACATGAAAATGAGCACATCGCCTTCGGTCTGACGGCTGACGCGCTCGAACTCCTCCGCCGCCGCATCCCACACCGGCCAGTCGCCGAGCGGCTTTTCGAGGTACTCCACATCGACCGGAAACGTCCGCCCGCGCGAAGTCAGCAGCTCGCAGGGGGCGAGATATTTTTGCAGCGCGCCCGCGTCGAGCGTGGCGGACATGACGACGAGCTTGAGGTCGGGCCGTCGCGTCTCCTGCAAGTCGAGCGCGCGGGCGAGGGTGATGTCCCCGTAGAGATGCCGCTCGTGGAATTCGTCGAAGATGATGACGGCGATGCCGCGCAGTTCGGGATCGGAAAGCATCTGCCGCAGCAGCACGCCCTCGGTGACGAAACGGATGCGTGTCTTTCGCGAGCACACCTTGTCGAGCCGGATCTGGTAGCCCACTTCCTCGCCCAGCCGCACCCCGCGCTCCTGCGCCACGCGCGCCGCGAGCATCCGCGTGGCGAGGCGGCGCGGCTGGAGGACGACGATCTCGCCATCGCCCGCCAGGCCGCTGTCCAGCAGGATTTGCGGGACTTGTGTGGATTTTCCCGAGCCCGTCGGCGCTTGCAGGACGAGCCGGGAGTGCGTGCGCAAATCAGCGGTGAGCCGGGTTTCGAGTTCGAAGATAGGGAGGTCGCGGCGGTTCAAGGGGAGAACGTTCAACGTCCAACGCTCAACGTTCAACTTTCAACGCGGAGACACCGCGCGAAAGTCCGCCCTTCAACGTTGGACGTTGGACGTTGGACGTTGGACGTTCTCCCCACCTTGCTTCTCGCCTTTCACAAACCCTTTGGCGTCGTCTCGCAGTTCACGCCCGACGGCTCGAAACATCGCACGCTCGCCAATTTCGGTTTCCCCAAAGGCGTGTATCCCATCGGCCGGCTCGATGCCGAGAGCGAGGGGCTGCTGCTGCTCAGCGATGAGCCGGATTTGAATGCGCGCCTGCTCCTCCCCAGCCATGCGCATCAGCGCGAATACTGGGTGCAGGTCGAGCGCGTCCCGTCCGCGGAAGCGCTCCAGCACTTGGCCCGCGGCCTGGTCATCGGCGGGCGCAGGACGCTGCCGTGCCGCGCGTGGCGGCTCGATCCGCAGCCGGAGATGCCGCCGCGCGAGCCGCCGATCCGCTTGCGCAAAAACGTCGCGGATGCGTGGATCGCGCTCGAACTTGTGGAGGGGAAAAACCATCAGGTGCGGCGGATGACAGCGGCGGTCGGGCATCCGACTTTGCGGCTGGTGCGCGTCCGCATCGGGCGGCTGGAGCTGGGTGCGCTCGCGGCGGGAAAGTGGGTGGCGCTGGGCGAGGCGGAGCGGAGGCCGGTCTTCGCCTAAGTGCGTGGCGCGGACGCCCTCGTCCGCGGACGTCCGGCGGGTGCCCCGCCCGCCGAACTTCGGCGAACGGGGCGTTCGCCGGACAAATGCGGACGAGGGCGTCCGCGCCACGCCGTTCAGTTTTTCGGCAGCAGCCGCTGCTTGATCTCGGCGCTCATCGCGGTCGATTGGCTGATCCAGTTCGTCGCGGCGGTTTTGTCCGAGCGCAGCCACTGGCGGGCGATGCGTTCGAGGTCGTTGTTGCGCGTATTCGCGTCGGCGATGGTGCTGGCCCACGCGGCGGCACCTTCGGGATCGGTGGCGGAAGCGCGTTGGGTGAAGGCGCTGACGGCGGCATCGCGCGAGCCGCCGGCGGGCAGGCGTTCGAGCCAGCTCGCAGCTTTCACCAAGTCCTGCTCGGCCCATTGCGAGGCGACGTTGCGCACCGCGTTGTTGCGCGCCTCGCCCTCGGGAAGCTGCGCGGCCCACGCGGCGGCGGCGTTCGGATCGTTCTGCGCCCACTGGCTGGCGACCTGTCCGGCGGCGTTGCTTTGATTGGCGGCGGGGAGCTGCGTGACCAAGGCCGCGGCCTGCACCGGGTCGGTGTTGGCCATGCTGCCGATGACGCCGCCGAGCACATTGCTGCGCACTTTTTCATTCGCGATCTGCCGCGCCCACGCGAGCGCCTCCAGCGGGTCATTGTGCGCCCACTGGCTGGCCACGTTGACGAGCGTGCCGCCGCCATTCTGACCGGCCTTCGGGTCGGCCTTCATCCAGTAATCCGCGGCGGCGCGCGGGTCGTTCTGCGCCCATTGGGTGACGATGTTGCTCTGCGCGTTCTTTTTCGGCTCGTCGTCGGGAAGCTGCGCGACCCACGCGAGCGCGGCGGCCACGTCGTTGCGCGCCCACGTATTGGCGACCTGTCTGATCGCGTTGTTCCGCGTGTCGCCCGGTGAGAGGGCCGCGACGTATTGCGAGGCCGCCTGCGGGTCGCTCTGCGCCCATTGCTGGGAAATGTTTTGCACCGCGTTGTTCCGCGCCTGCCCGGCGGGCATCTGGTCGATGAGGCTGACCGCCGCCGGCACATCGCGGTAGCTGAGCGTCTGGTACGTGCTGTCGAGCGCGCGGTTGCGGAGATCGCCCGCGGGCAGCGCGAGCACCGCGGCGCTCGCGGCCTGCGAATCCATATAGGCCCACGAGCTGTAGGCGTTGGCCACGGCGTCACGCCGCGCACCGGAGTCGGGAAGCTGGCTCGCCCACGCGATGGCCGCCTGCGGATCGGTTCGCGCCCAGCGGCTCACGGTCATCCGAATGGCGCTGTCGCGGTTCTGCCCGCGTGGAAGGGTGAGCGCCTGGCTCGCTGCGTCCGTCGGGCTTTGCGACGCCCATTCGCTGAAAATGTTGGCGTAAGCGTTGCTAGTGGCTTGGTCCTTCGGCAGCGTGCCGATGAACTGCATGGCCGCGCCCGGATCGCGCTTGGCGAGCACGGCGAAGAGGTTGGAGAGCACGCTGGTCCGCTGGTCGCCAGTCGGTAGCGCCTGTGCCCACGCCATCGCCGCCTGCGGATTGGCGGTCGCCCAGATATTGACCGCCTCGCGTGTCGCCCCGTAGCGGGAAGTACCGCGCAGGCCGAGCGCCAGTTTCAGCGCCGCCTGCGGATCGGTCTCTGCCCATTTGCCCACAAGCATCGACAGCAGCGAGTCGCGATCCTGCCCGGTCATCCGCTGCGCCTGTGCGATGGCCGAGGAAACCTCGCCCGGCGACATCTTCCCGACCACGTCATAGAGATCGTGGAGGCGGCGCAGATCATTCGTCTCGCGCAAGGCGCTGAGGATGGAGGTTTCGCTGTGCTTCTCCTCCTCGGCGGTGGCCTTCGGCAAATCCTGCGGGAGCACGGCGCTCGCCGCGGGCGCGAGCGCGAGCGTCTCCGTGCCGTGCGCCGCGGACTGCGCGCCGCTTTTTCCGCCGGGCGCGGAAGACGTGCCGCCATCGCCCATGACGTAGCCAATGAGCCAGCCGGCGGCGAGGGTGCCGGCGCAGGCGAGCGGCCATTTGAATTGTGGGTTCATGCGGGGAAAAGGAGCGGGAGTTTTTTTAGTCCGCGCCGTCGTGTGCGTCAATCGGCCCGCCCTCAGTACTTTAGAATCCGCGCGAGGAAAGCGCGGCACTCCGCCGAGCGCGGTGCGGCGAACAGCTCCTCCGCCGGGGCGTGCTCGACGATGCGGCCCTGCGCGAGAAAGGCGACGCGGTCGGCGACGTGGCGGGCGAAGCCCATCTCGTGCGTGACGAGCAGGAAGTCGCGGCCCTCGTTTTTCAGCTCCTCGATGACCTCCAGCACTTCAGCCGTCATCTCGGGATCGAGCGCGCTGGTCGGCTCGTCGAAGAGGAGCAGGCGCGGCTTGATGGCGATGGCCCGCGCGATGGCCACGCGCTGCTGCTGCCCGCCGCTGAGCTGCGCGGGTTTTTTGTGCGCGTGATCGGCGAGCTGGAAGCGGCGCAGGGCTTCGTGTGCGATGTGTTCGGCCTCGCTGGCGGAAAGGCCATGCACCTTTTCCAGCGGGAGCGTGATGTTCGCGAGCGCGGTGAGATGCGGGAAGAGATTGAACGCCTGGAAGACCACGCCGAGATGACGGCGATGCTCGCGAAGCCTGTGTTCATCGGCAAAGGCGACCTCCTCGCCATCCAGCGTCACCTTCCCCGCGTCCGGTGTTTCCAGCCCCGCGATGATGCGGAGCAGCGTGGATTTTCCCCCGCCGCTCGGGCCGATGAGCGCGAGGCTGCGCAGCTCGCCGAAGTCGCAGGTGAGGCCGTCGAGCACGCGATGCGTGGCGAAGGACTTGGTGAGATTTGTCAGCGTCAGGCGCACGGGGATGTTGCTTTTAACCGCAGAGCCGCAGAGGACGCAGAGGTTCGCAGAGCAGGAAAAATGAGGGTCTCCATAAACCTCTGCGCCCCTCCGCGTCCTCTGCGCCTCTGCGGTAAAAACAAAGCCTTCATGTTTCAAACCGCGCCCGCTTTTCCAGCGACTGCGTCCAGAGCGAGATGGGCAGCGTGAGGATGAGGTAGCCGAGCGCGACCGGCAGGTAGCTCTCGAAATAACCGAGCGTCACCGAACTCACCGACCCCGCGGCCAGGGCGAATTCCTCGATGCCGAGCACGGAGAGCAGCGACGAGTTCTTGATGATCGACGCAAACTCGCCGGCGAACGGCGGAAGAATCTGCCGGATGGCCTGCGGGAAGATGACGTAGCGATAGGTCTGCGCACGCGTGAAGCCGATGGCGCGCGCGCTTTCGAGCTGCGACCGGCCGATGCCCTCGATGCCCGCGCGGATGATTTCGCTGAGATACGCGCCGCTGAAGAGCGAGAGAATCAGCGCCCCGGCGAGGAACCGGAAATCCCGCGAGAGCTGCTGGCCGAAGATGTACCAGTAGAAATAAATCTGCACGAGCAGCGGCGTCCCGCGCGAGATCTCGACATACATCCGCGCCACATAGCGCAGCGGCAGAAAGGCGCTCCGCCGCAGCAGCGCAAACGCGAGGCCGATCGCGCAGCTCAGCGGCAGCGCCAGCGCGGCAATGCCGATGGTCGTGAGCCAGCCCCGCCAAAACAGCCGCCAGTAGCCCACTACCGGCCCCCACGCCCAATGGTAGCTCAGCGCCGAAAACGCGCCGAAGCACACGAGGCTGAGCACGCCCAGCGCCAGCGCGAAGCTCGCCGCGCGAGCCAGCAGGGAAGCGGGTGCGCGGTCGGTGGCGAAAAAAGTGGAGCGAAGTGCGGAGATCAAAGCGGGCGCGGTTGTGCCGGATGAAAGGGGAAGCCGCCCCATCTGCCAAGCCGCCGCGCCGCGCCTGTAGGGGAAGCTGCCAGCTTCCCCTCCAGTCGCGCGCTTTTCGCCCGTCCGCCGTTCGTGTATTTCGTGCCTTTCGTGGACACCTCCTCACCGCCGCCCTGCACCGCCGTCCTCCTCGCCGGTGGAAAATCCACGCGCATGGGCCGGGACAAAGCGGGCGTGCTCATCGACGGCCAGCCGCTCTGGCAGCGCCAGCTCGCGACGCTGCGCGCGATTCATCCGCACGAGCTTTTCATCTCAGGGAAAACCGACGGCCCGTACGCGGGCGCGGGCGTCGAGATTCTCGCCGACAACTTCCCCAGCCTCGGCCCGCTCGCCGGTCTGGAAGCCGCGCTGCGCCGCGCGAGCCACCCGCTCGTGCTCGTTCTCGCGATCGATCTGCCAGCGATGACGGCGGAGTTTTTGTCGGAACTGATCCGCGCCTCGGCCGCGAGCGGGACCGGCCTCGTGCCGTGCGCGGACGCTCGGTTCGAGCCGCTCGCCGCCGTGTATCCGCGCGCCTGCCGGCCGCTCGCCGGGGAGCACCTCCATGCCGCCGACCGTTCGATGCGCCGCTTCGTGCAAGCCTGCGTGGCGCGGGAATTCGTGCGGGTCCGTGCCATCGCGGATGGGGAGAGGCCTCTGTTCCGAAATCTCAACACGCCGGAAGATCTCGCCGCGCCGCGAGGCTGACGCATCAACCGGGGATGAGCCAGACGTCTTCGCCACGCACTTCCACTGGATAACGCGGCAGCGCGCGCGGCGGCGGGCCGGCCAGCACATGGCCGTCTGCGGCGCTGAAAAAGCCCTCGTGGCAGGGGCAGTAAAACTGCCGCTTCTCGTGCTGATAATTCACCGGGCACATGAGGTGCGTGCAGCTCTGGCTGTAGGCGGCGAACTCGTCCTGGCTCAGCCGCACGAGGATCGCGGGATGATGCTCGGTGGGGTAGGCGAAGAGCTTGTAACCGCCGACCGGCACGTCCCCGACGCGGGCGACGAGCTTCGGCTCCGTCGCTTTCGGCGGCGGGAAAATCCTGTCTTTCACCAGCCAGCCGCCGCCCACGGCGAGCGCGGAACCGCAAGCGACTTTGCAGAATTGCCGGCGCGAGACGTCGTGCTCGGTGGACTGGCGGACGGGGAATGTGGATTTCCAATCGGGATGGTCAGACATCGTGTGGTCAGTGGCAGGTGCAGTTTCCAGAGCAGCGTTCGCCGAAGCCGGCTTCGTCCCAGACGGCCGCGCCCGCGGCGTCGGGCGCTCCGGCGCGGGAGAGTTCGAACGGATCGAAGTCCTTTCCCTCCCACGGCAGAAAATCGAGCACCTCGAAGGGCAGCGCCTTCATCTCCGGCGCGGTCATCATGTTGACCTTCGTGCGCACGGTCTGGCGGCCAAATTGGAACTCGTTCACCGGCTGCTCCCGGCGGTTTTTTTCGATATACTCGCGCGGCCCGTAGTAGAGCGCGCCGCTGGGGCAGACCGTGGCGCACATCGGCTTTTTCCCGACGCTGGTGCGGTCGTAGCACATGTCGCACTTCATCATCAGGTCGAGTTCGACCTTCATTTTCGGCACGCCGAATGGGCACGCGATGACGCAGTTCGAGCACGCCACGCA